>DVNY01000039.1 GCA_018714085.1 Candidatus Caccomonas pullistercoris | reverse complement strand
CCGCTGCGGCGGTAGAGGCGGGCGGCGTAGTCGGCGTCGAGCGTGGCGCCCTGGCCCTGGCAGAGGCGGTCGTAGTGGTGGCAGAAGCGGCGGACGATGTCCGCAAGGAGCGCGGCGCGGTCCACGTCGTGCCCGCAGAGCTGGCGGAGCGACACGGGGTTGGGCGCGTCGCTCATGAAGGCTGTCTGGTTCACGTTGAGGCCGATGCCCGCCACGGTGGTGGCGATGGCTGCGCCGGCAAGGTCGTGTTCGATGAGCATGCCGCAGAGTTTGCGGTCGCCGGCATAGATGTCGTTCGGCCATTTCACCGTGACGCCGCCGGCCAGCGGGTCGACGGCCTCGGCCACAGCCAGGGCGCAGGCTTCAGACAGGCGGAACTGCGCCGCAGCGGGAACCGCCGTCGGATGCGCCACGATCGAGAAGAGCAGGTTCCGGCCCGGCGCGGCCTCCCAATGCGTTCCCCGCTGTCCCCGCCCGGCGGTCTGGTAGTCGGCCGCGACGAGCGTGAACTCGCGCCGCGAGCGGCTGTCGTAGTCTCGGGCGCAGAGCAGGGTGGAGTCGGTCTCTTCGAGCAGGACGGTGTGGAACCGCCCCGTCGGGTCAGTGAAGTTGAGCATAGGTTTCGCGGAGTTTCTTGGGCATTTTCTTCACCACCTCGTCGAGCGAGTGGCGGATGAGGCTGCGGATGAGCTCGTCGTCGGCGTCGCGGTCGAACCAGACTTGGTTCCAGTGGCGCTTGTTGAAGTGCCAGGCCGGCTCCACGGCGGCATAGCGGTCGCGGAGCTCCTCGGCGTAGTCCGGGTCGCACTTCAACGAGATGCAGCAGGGGCGGTGGAGGTCGAAAGTGGCGAACATCTTCCCCATGACCTTATAGACAATCCAGTCCGGCCCGAAAGGCGTCGTTTCTTCCGCCCCTTTGAGCGAGAGGCAGTAGTCGCGTGCGGTGATGATGTCCATAATTATCTATTGTGTCAGGTTGTCCCGAAGACCGTGCGCGTCGGCGCGTCGAAGGCGTGCTTTGTGTGGCGTATCCTGAAAGGCGGCTGTTCGCCGACGACGGCGATGACGTCGAAGCGCGACGGCTGGTCGATGCGGTGCAGGCGGAGGTAGGCGTTGGCCGCACGGGCGAGGTGTGCCTGTTTCGTGGCGTCGACGGCGTCTTCGGGCGCGCCGAAGCGTTCGTCACGCCGCGTCTTGACCTCGACAAAGACAATCTCGCCGTACCACTCGGCCACGATGTCGATCTCCAGGTGGCCGCAGCGCCAGTTGATGTCGTGCAGGGTGTAGCCCTCGTGCATCAGGTAGCGTGCGGCGGTTTCTTCGCCGCTATGGCCGAGGAGGTTGTGTTGCGCCATGGTCTGCGGGTTTGTTTTCTTGCTGCAAATGTACGAAAAAAGGCTGTGCGCCGTTTGTCCGGACGGCTGTGTGGAGGAAAAAAACTTACCTTTGTTCCACGAAGATAGGATGCGGCTCGGCCAAGTCCTTGGGAAAGCGTGTTTTCCCTTGCCTTGTCTCTCGCCTTTCACTATCTTTGCCCCCTCAAACACAACATTGATGGACGACAATTACTATATGGCGAAAGCCTTGGAGCAGGCCCGCGAGGCCGCAGCGGCGGGCGAGGTGCCCGTGGGGGCGGTCGTGGTCTGCCGTGGCCGCATCATCGCGCGGGCGCACAACCTGACCGAAACCCTGCACGACGTGACGGCCCATGCCGAGATGCAGGCCATCACCGCCGCCGCCGACGCGTTGGGCGGGAAGTATCTCGACGTCTGCACGCTCTACGTGACGGTCGAACCCTGCGTCATGTGCGCCGGCGCCATCGGCTGGTCGCAGTTGGGGCGCCTTGTCTACGGCGCGGCCGATCCCAAGCGGGGGTTCACGGTCTTTGCGCCCGGCGCGCTCCATCCCAAGACCGAGGTCGCGGGCGGCGTGATGGCCGACGAGTGCGGGGCGCTGATGCGCGACTTCTTCCGCGCCCGTCGCGGCTGAGGGGGCGGTCAGCGGTCGAGTTGCGCGTAGGCCGTGCCCCCGCCGCTGACGTAGCGGATGCGTCCGTCCTCGACGGTGACGCAGTCGGCCTTTCGGCGGCAACGCCACGTGTTGGTGCCTTTCTTGCGGCGGCAGATGGGGCGTTCGCCGTCGGGTCCGAAGATCTCGCAGAACACGGAGTCGGTCGAGAAGACGGCGAAGACATACTTGCCGTCGTGTTCGAGGCGCGTGCCCACGTCCCAGACGCGGATGCAGTCGTGCAGGGCGTAGCTGTACGTGTAGCCCGCCGATGCGCGGCAGCCGTGCTCGTCGCGGTCGGCCCCGACGATGTGTGCGGCCAGGTTCTTGTGGCTGCATGACGCTGTGGCCAGCACAGCGGGCAGGATGAGCAGTAATTTTTTCAGCATAGGCAAAACCTCCCGACGTTTTGGGCGTAAAACGGATGATTTTGCAAATATAGTGAAAGGCGAGCGACGAGGCAAGGAAAAGCCTCGCTTTTCCATTGACTCGCCCGAGCCGCATCCTATATTGGCGCAGCAAATTCGTGAAAGGCGAGCGACGAGGCAAGGAAAAGCCCGGCTTTTCCATTGGCCGGCCGTCGGGATGTTTCATAGGCTTTGTCGTGAAAGCGGAAATCATTGCGCGGAACCGTAGGGGCGACACTTGTGTCGCCCGTGGTGCGGTTGCACAGACTTCCCCGGCTGACAGGAAAAACAAGTCGGCTTTTCGTTCGAACGATTAGCCGACCTGTTGCGGCGGGGTGCCGTGCGCGGTGTGTCGGACGTTTGCGGCGGTGTGTCGGAAGTTTGCGGCGGTCTTCCGGGCGAGACAAGTGTCGCCCCTACGTGGCGTTCCGGTTTGCTACGGGCGGGCGATGCGGTGTTCTTGCTTATTTATGTATAAATTTGCCGCTGCAAGACGAATGTGAAAAAAAGTGTTAAGGAAAACAAGGATTATGGGACGGCAAACTAATCAAACAATAGAAAACGCAAGTGGCCGGAACGGGGACGGTGGGTTGACGATTCTTCACCTCTCGGACACGCACGGGCGCCACCGCGAGCTCGGTGCGCTGCCCGAGGCTGACGTCGTGGTCCACACGGGCGACTTCACGATGGCCGGGACGGAGGACGAGGCGATGGACTTCCTGCGATGGTTCGCCGGCTTGCCCCACCGGCACAAGGTGTTCGTGGCAGGCAATCACGACGACTGCCTCTGGCAGGCCACGATTGACGGGCTGGGTGGCGGTTGCCACTACCTTTGCCATTCCGGCGTGACGATCCGGGGCGTCCGGTTCTACGGCGTGCCGATGTTTGTGGCCGACTGCATGGAGGGGCGCTACGAGGCGCAGCTCCGCCGTATCCCCGAGGGCACGGACGTGCTCCTGACGCACCAGCCCCCGCTTGGGCGGTTGGACGTGAGCGGCGGACGACACTATGGCAATGCCGCCCTGCGCGAACGGGTGGAACAGGTGGAGCCGCGTTTCCACCTCTTCGGGCATGTGCATGGCGCCGGAGGTGTGCTGACGGCCGGCGCGACGACGTTTGTCAACTCCGCCCTGCTCGACGATCGCTACCGCCGGCTCTTCGCTCCGCGTCTCTTGGCCTTCGGACGCTGACTGACCTGTGCGCCCCGGTTGGCGGAAGAAACAAGTCGGCTTTCCGTTCGAACGATCAGCCGACCCGTCGCGGCAGGGTGCCGTGCGCGGTGTGGCGGACGATTGCGGCGGTCTTCCGGGCGACACAAGT
This sequence comes from Candidatus Caccomonas pullistercoris, assembly GCA_018714085.1. Classification (GTDB taxonomy): domain Bacteria; phylum Bacteroidota; class Bacteroidia; order Bacteroidales; family Bacteroidaceae; genus Alloprevotella; species Alloprevotella pullistercoris. Next base: position 10,678 of record DVNY01000039.1, on the reverse strand, counting down.
GTCGCCCCTACGCGGCTGGGTTGTTTCTCCGCGCTTTCCGCTCGTTTGCACTATCTTTGCATCGGAATTTACCCTTTCGGACGACGAACGCATGAAGATACGGATCATCAAACGGCTCGACCTTTATATCTTGCAGAACTTTACACTGGTTTTTGCAGGTTCTTTCTTCATTTGTCTTTTCGTCTTCATGATGCAGTTCACGTGGCGCTATGTGAACGAGCTGATCGGCAAGGGGCTTTCGTTGGAGATACTGGCCAAGTTCTTCGGCTACATGGCCGTCACGCTCATCCCCCAGTCGCTGCCGCTGGCCGTCTTGCTGGCGTCGCTCATTGCTTTCGGCAACATGGGCGAGCGGCTTGAACTCTTGGCGATGAAGGCCGCCGGCGTGCCCTTGGTGCGCATCATGCGGCCCATCCTTGTGGTGGTGGTGGCCTTCGGCGTGGGCTCGTTCTTCTTTCAGAACACCGCGTCGCCGAAAGCCCAGCGCCTTTTGCGCACGCTCATCATCAGCATGAAGCAGACTTCGCCCGCCGTCGAGATTCCCGAAGGCGTGTTCTACAACGGTGTGCCCGACGTGAACCTCTACGTACAGCGGAAGAACGCCGAGACGGGCATGCTCTATCAGCTCATCATCTACAAGACCGACCAGGGTTTCGACAAGGCGCAGATCGTCCTTGCGGACTCCGGGAAGATGGAGGTGACGGCCGACCGTATGCACCTGAAACTCAAACTGTGGAGCGGCGAGCAGTTCGAGAACCTGCAAGGACAGTCGTTCACCGGTTTGCAGACCGCGTCGGTGCCTTACGACCGCGAGACGTTCAACTACAAGGAACTGCTCATAGCGTTCGACAGCAACTTCAACCTGATGGACGCCAACGCCTTGAACGGCCTCGCCACGGCCAAGGACATGCACGAAATCGTGGCCGACATCGACTCCGTCGAACAGGAGATGGACAGCGTCGGGCGCAGCTACTATGCCGCGGCGCAGGCCGACTATTTCACCGCGCCCAAGTATTTCGACGCCGACTCGGCGGAGGTGATGCAGCGGGCGGTGCGTTCGACCCTCTCGTTCGACACCCTCGTGGCTCAGACGCCGCCCGACCGCATCGCCATGGCCCGGCGCAGCGCCATGGCGTCGGTCCAGAGTTTCCGCTCGGAGCTGGAATGGAAAAGCCTCGTCACAGGCGAGGGCGACCGGTACGTCCGGACTCACTGGATCGAGTGGCACCAGAAAATGACGCTCTCGCTGGCCTGCGTGATGTTCTTCTTCGTCGGCGCGCCCTTGGGAGCCATCATCCGAAAGGGAGGGCTCGGCATGCCGACCGTCATCTCCGTGGTGATCTTCATCTTCTACTACATTTTCAACACGTCGGGCATGAAGTTGGCGCGCGACGGCAGCTGGAACATCTGGTACGGCATGTGGATCAGCACGATGATCCTTTCGCCCATCGGCGCTTTCCTGACCTACAAAGCCAACAAGGATTCTGTCGTCTTCAACCTCGAGCTCTACGTCTCGTTCTTCCGACAGCTGCTGGGGCTGCGCTCGCACCGCCACGTCTTCCGCAAGGAAGTCATCATCGACGACCCGGACTACGCCACAATGCCCCAGCGCCTCGGCCAGCTCCGCCAGGCTTGCACGGACTACCTGGCAAAGGCGCAGCTGCTCATGGCGCCCAGCTACGTGCGCATCTTCTTCCGCTATGAGCCCGACCGCGACGTGCAGGCCATCGACGAAGAGATGGAGACACTGGTCGAGGAACTCTCGAACAGCCGCAACCCGCGCGTGCTGGCCGAGTTGAACCACCTGCCCATCCTCTACGCCAACGCGCACACCTCGCCGTTCCACAGCAAGGCCTGGAACGTCACGGCGGGCATCCTCCTGCCCGTCGGGCTGGTGCTTTGGCTGCGCATGTGGCACTTCCGCCTCCGCCTCGGGCGCGACCTGAAACAAATCGTCAAGTCTTCGGACAACCTCACACATATCATCAGCGATACCGAATTAACCGATAAAGAGAAACAACAGAACGATGGAAACCTTTAAGTTAGCTTCGATAGAAACCGCCATACAAGACTTCAAAGACGGCAAACTGGTCATCGTCGTGGACGATGAGGACCGCGAGAACGAAGGCGACCTCATCACCGCCGCCGAACTGGTCACGCCTGAAAAGGTCAACTTCATGCTGACCCACGGCCGTGGCGTGCTTTGCGCCCCCGTCACCATAGAGGCCTGCAACCGCCTCGGCCTGCCCCATCAGGTGCAGGAGAACACCAGCATGCTCGGCACGCCCTTCACGGTCACGGTGGACAAGCTCGAAGGGTGCACCACCGGCGTGAGCTGCCACGACCGCGCAGCCACCATCCGCGCGCTCGCCGATCCCGACAGCGTCCCCACCACATTCGGACGCCCCGGCCACATCAATCCTCTCTATGCCCAGGACAAAGGCGTGCTGGCCCGCGCCGGCCACACGGAGGCCGCCGTCGACCTGGCCCGACTGGCGGGATTGCACCCGGCGGCCTGCCTGATCGAAATCCTGAATGAGGACGGCACGATGGCGCGCCTGCCCCAGCTGCAAGCCTTCGCCGAAACGCACGGGCTGCACATCATCTCCATCCGCGACCTGATTGCCTATCGCCTGCGTAATGAGAACCTCGTCGAACAGGGCGAGGAAGTCGACATGCCCACCGAGTATGGCCACTTCCGCCTCATCCCCTTCCGCCAGAAAAGCAACGGCAAGGAGCACGTAGCCCTCATCAAAGGCGAGTGGCAGCCCGGCGAGCCCGTCCTGGTGCGTGTGCATTCCTCCTGTGTCACGGGCGACATCTTCGGCAGCCAGCGCTGCGACTGCGGCGACCAGCTGCACAAGTCCATGCAACTCATCGAAAAAGAGGGCAAAGGAGTGGTGCTCTATCTCAACCAGGAAGGCCGCGGCATCGGGCTGATGGCCAAAATCGCGGCCTATAAGCTGCAAGAGGAGGGCTACGACACGGTCGACGCCAACATCCACCTCGGCTACGACCCCGACGAGCGCGACTATGGCGTCGGCGCCCAGATCCTCCGCCTGCTCGGCGTGACAAAGATGAGGCTGCTGACCAACAATCCTGTCAAGCGGGTCGGCCTCGAAGCCTACGGACTGGAAATCACGGAAAACGTGCCCATCGAAATCACCCCAAACCCCTATAACGAGCGTTACCTCCATACGAAGAAGGATCGCATGGGGCACACGCTCCACTTCAACAAGTAGAAACCTCAAACACAGAAGTTATGGAAATGGAAAGAGAAAAAGTCTTTAATCCTGCCGCCGTCTGGACGGCCGAACGCTCGCGGACGTTTGCCTCGTTGATGAGCAAGGTCTACGTGTGGATGACCCTGGCCTTGGTCGTCACCGGCCTGACCGCCGCCTACGTCGGCACGAACCCCGGCCTCGTCTCCGCGGTCTACAATGGCAGTGCGACGATGTGGGTGCTCGTCATTGCCGAGCTGGCGCTCGTATGGGTGCTCAGTGCGAACATACACCGCCTCTCGTTCCCCGTAGCAGGGCTGATGTTCATCGCTTATTCCGTGTTGAACGGCGTAACGCTGTCTCTCATCTTCGTCGTCTACACGATGACGTCGATTGCTACCACGTTTTTCGTCACTGCGGGCACGTTTGCAGCCATGTCGCTCGTCGGACTGGCCGTTAAGCGCGATCTTTCGCCCATAGGCCGTGTCCTTTTCATGGCTCTCATCGGCCTGATCATCGCCACCATCGTCAACCTCTTCGTGGCCAGTTCAGCCCTCAGCTGGGCCATCACGTACATCGGCGTGCTTGTCTTTGTCGGCCTGACGGCCTATGACACGCAGAAAATCAAGCTCATGATGCTCCAATACGGCGACGGCGTGAACGACGCGACGATGAAGCTCGCCCTGATGGGTAGCCTGACGCTCTATCTCGACTTTATCAACCTGTTCCTCTACCTGCTCCGCATTTTCGGGAACAACAAATAAACCACAATTCAACTCATAAAGAAGATGAACCAACTTTCAGAACGCTTGAACCGCCTGTCTCCGTCCGCCACACTGGCGATGTCGCAGAAGAGTGGCGAGCTTAAAGCACAAGGCATAGACATCATCAACCTCTCCGTGGGCGAGCCCGATTTCAACACGCCCGACCACATCAAGGAAGCCGCCAAGAAAGCCATCGATGACAACTATTCGCGCTATTCGCCCGTCACCGGTTATCCGGCGTTGCGCCAAGCCATCGTCGACAAGCTCAAACGTGAGAACGGGCTCGACTACGCGCCGGCCCAGATCGTCTGCTCGAACGGCGCCAAGCAGAGCGTGTGCAACACGGTCATGGCGCTCGTGAATGCGGGCGACGAAGTCATCATCCCCGCCCCCTACTGGGTGAGTTATCCCCAGATGGTCCTGTTGGCCGAGGGCACTCCCGTGATTGTCGAGGCCGGTATCGAGCAAGACTTCAAGATAACCCCGGCACAGCTGGAAGCCGCCATCACGCCCCGCACGCGCCTCTTGATTCTCTGCTCGCCGAGCAACCCGACCGGGGCGGTGTACAGCGTCGATGAGCTCGAAGCCTTGGCCGAGGTGCTCCGCCGTCATGAGCGCGTCGTCGTTGTGAGCGACGAGATTTATGAGCACATTAATTATATCGGTCAGCACGCTTCAATCGCCGCCTGCCCCGGGATGAAAGAACGGACGGTGGTGGTGAACGGCGTGTCGAAGGCTTACGCCATGACAGGTTGGCGCATCGGTTTCACCGCCTCGCCTGAATGGATCGCCAAGGCGTGCAGCAAACTTCAAGGGCAGTACACCAGCGGCCCCTGCTCGGTGAGCCAGATGGCCGCGACTGCCGCATTCGCCGGCGACCAGGCCTGCGTTGAAGAAATGCGCCAGGCTTTCGAACGCCGCAAGAACCTGATCGTGCGCCTCGCCAAGGAGGTTCCGGGCTTTGAAGTCAATGAGCCGCACGGCGCCTTCTACCTCTTCCCGAAGTGCAGCTACTACTTCGGAAAGGCCGACGGCGACCGCGTCATCAAGAACAGCACCGACTTCGCCATGTTCCTTCTCGAAGTGGCTCATGTGGCCACCGTGGGCGGCGATGCCTTCGGTTCGCCCGACTGCTTCCGCATGAGCTACGCCACGAGCGACGAGAACATCGTCGAAGCACTCCGCCGCATCCGCGAGGCTGTTGCCCGGTTGAAGTAAGCTAACTCCATACAGATTGTCTCGGCGCAGGGCTATCCGTTAGTCCTGCGCCGATTGTTTATGAGCCGTCGGACGGCAAAACGCAAGGCACTGACGAAAAAAACGCGCCGGCGGCTTGCGGTTCGGCGGATTTATCCTACCTTTGTTCGTCGTCTTAGAAGAAGGCCTTTCCGTTGAGGGGGTGGAGCGGGCCGGGCGACAGCATCCATCTCGTACGAAATGAAAGCTTTGCAGAACCTGACAATCGTTTTTGCCGCGTTGTGCCTGTTGGCTGTGGGGTGTGGCCGGAAGCCGGCGGCCCCGTCTGCCGACGCCGTGAGGGTCGATTCGTTCCTTCATGGCCACATGGACAGCATTTATGCCGCTCCCGCACGCACCGACTCGCTCATGGCCGCCATGCAGCGCACCGTCACGGACAGCGCGGCCTACTACCGGCTCGAACTCTTCCGCGCCGTGATCCACAACCTCGCCGGCGACAGCGAGGCCGTCCGGCGCAGCCACCGCGCCGTCCTGTCGTGGTGCGGCCGCCATCCCGATGCCGCCGCCCTCGAAGGCCAGCTGTGGAACCACCGCGGCGTCATGGACGCCATCCGGAGCCAGTATGATTCGGCCTGTGCCGACTATGCCCGCGCCTATGCCGCCATCAGCTGCAGCAGTGACCGCCGCGAACTCATCAGTGTCTGCATCAACATGGCCGACGCGCAGTTTTGGGCGGGGCGGGTTCCCCGCGCCGCAGAGTTCTACCGCCGCGCCCTTTTCGTGGCCGACTCTCTCGATTCCGAGTCGGACTATTTCCCCATCTACGCCGGCTTGGGGCAGGTTTATACGGAGTTAGAGAACTTCAAGGAAGCCCACCGCTATTTCTCGAAAGCCCGCCCGCTGCTGGCCTCAGTGACGCAGTATGAGGTGTTCCACTACTATTTGTCGTTGGGCAACTGCTTCTATTATGAGAAACGCTATCCGGAGGCCCTTTCCGCTTTCCGCCAAGGGCACCGTGCCGCTGAGGCTTTGGGCAATCCCCTCTTCGTGACGCAGGCCGAGGTGAACCTCGGCGAGGTTCTCCTGCTGCTCGGGCGCAAGGCTGAGGCTCGCGAGTTTATCCGCCGGTGCGAGCAGTTTGTCAGCCAGCATCCCGACGCTGATCCCTCTGTGCGTTTCTACGTCGGCAGTCTGGCGGCCGACCTCGCCCTGGCCGAGGGGCGCACCGCCGATGCCGGCCGGCTGCTCGCCCTGCCGTTCGACACCAGCCGGCTGGCCGTGCGCTACCTCGAGCTCCACTATTCACGCTTGCAGCGCTATGCCGCGCAGCAGGGCGACTACCAGACGGCCTACCGCTACCAGCAGCGTGCCCGCGACTATGCCGACACACTTCGCAGCCGCCAGGCGGTGAATAACGTCGCCGAGTTCACGTTCCGTTATGCCCAGGACACCACGCTTCTGCGCCAGCGCATCGCCCTGTCCGACTATGCCGCCAAGACGTCGCGCCAGCGGACCTATATTGTTGCGGCGGTCGTTCTTCTCATCGCCTTGACGCTTGCGGCCGTCGCCGTGGTCGTCAACCAGCGCCGCCGCAACGAGCGGCGCTATCGCCGCCAGCTCGACCGCATGACGCGCCTCCGGATGGACGTGGCGCGTAACCGCATGTCGCCGCACTATATATTTAATGTGTTGGGAGCGGCGTTGCCGCGTTTCAGGGCTTATCCCGAACTGACCGGCCCGCTCGAACTGCTCATCGACGTGCTGCGGGGCAATCTGCTCGCTTCGGGGCGCACTTCTGTGCGCATCGACGAGGAAGTGGCCCTCGTCAAGCGCTATGTCGAGTTGCGCCAGCTCAGTTCCGGCCCCTACCCGGCGGTGCGCTGGTCGGTGGCCGAGGATGTGCCTGTCGATGTCCGTGTGCCCGCCATGTGCCTGCAAATTCCCGTGGAAAACGCTTTGAAACATGCTTTCACCCGTCCCGACGCCTCGTCGGCCATCGATGTCGAGGTCCGTTCCACTGGCGATGGCGTCCGGCTCACCGTGACCGACAACGGCGAGGGCTTCCGTCCCGGCAGCAGCCACGCCGACGACCGCAGCACGGGCACCGGTCTGCGCGTCCTTGCGCAGACCATCGAACTGCTCAACCGGCGCAACAGCCGCCCGCTGCGTTTCGGCATCCACAGCCAGCGGCCGCCGTCGCGGGGGACGGTCGTGGAGTTCTTTGTGCCTGTCGACTACCATTTCCCGGCCGGCGATGAGGAGTAGCCGCCCTGCTACTTGGATGCAAAAAACTTCCTGTTAAGCATGAAAAGCATCCAGAGGCCTGTAATTCTGCGAGAAAAACGCGGAGCGTAATGAGGGTTTTCGTACCTTTACGTGCGAAAAATCCTAACCGATATGAAAGAAAACACAAACGACGGACGCAAACTTACGGTCTTTATCGTCGATGACGAACCCGCTGCCCTGAAACAACTGGCCGATGACCTGAAAACCCTGCCCGAAGTAGGCAAAGTGCACACCTATACGTCGAGCAGCGACGTCTCCCTTTCCATGCTCGAGATTCAGCCGGACGTCATTTTCCTCGACATCGAGATGCCCGGCAAGAGCGGACTTGATTTTCTCGATATCATCCAGCGCGGCCTCTCGTTCCCTGTCCGTGTCGTGTTTTACAGTGCTTTCAGCCACTACATGCTCGACGCCCTGCGCCGCTCGGCTTTTGATTTCCTTCTGAAACCCTATAAGATGGACGAGTTGCGCGGCATCGTGCAGCGCCTTTGCCACGAGTGCTTCGAACGTCCCTGCGGGGGCTGCCGCCTCACCGGCCTTGCCTCGCCCAAGCCGAAGGTGGCCGTGCAGACCGTGCGCGAGCTGCTGCTCCTGACCGTGGACGACGTGCTCTTCATGCGTTACGACAAGGCCACCCGTGCTTGGCATATCACCTTGACCGACGGGTCGAGCCACCGCCTGCACCAATGCACGAAGGCGGAGGACCTTCTTGGCTTCCACGACTTGCTCACGCGCATCAGCTCCTGCTGCATCGTCAACGTTTCCTACCTCGCTGCCGTCGAGAACGCCACCCTGCGCCTGCGCATGGTGCCTCCGTTCGACGACCTCGAACTCTATGCCTCGCGCCGTTATTTCAGCCGTCTGCGCGAGAAGTTCGAGTTGCTCTGAGTCCTTTTCTTTCGCTATACCTTAGCCGTCCGGTGCCCCGAGGTGCCGGGCGGTTTTTTCATGCTCCCTGCCCGGCGAACTGTGCGGCCAGCCTGCGGTCGCTGCGGCCGACGAACCAGAAGCACAGCAGCATGGACACGGCCGTGGCAAGGGGCGAGGCGAAGCCCATCGGCAGGAGCGTGGCCGGCCAGAGGCGGCTGAACCAGAACGCCAAGGGGATGCGGCACGTGAAGGTGGCCACCACGCTGTGCGTCATGGGGAACCATGAGTTCCCCTGGCCGCTGAAATAAGCGTTGAAGCAGAAGACGAAGGCCACGGCAATGCAGTCGAAACTGTAACTGCGCAGGTAGTCGGCCGCCATGGCGACGACGGCCGCGTCGTGGGTGAAGATGCCCGTCAGCGTTTCGGGAAGGAACTGGGCGTAAAGGCAGACCGCCACGCCGAAGGCCAGGGCCATCGCGATGCCCGCCCTGAGGCATTGTTTCATCCGGCTGACGAGGCCCGCGCCGTAGTTCTGGGCCGTCATGGTCGCTACGGCCGAGGCGATGGCCATCGGTGGCAGCATGGCGAAGACGATGATCTTCTCGACGACGCCGACGGCTGCCGAGGCCACGACGCCCATCTGGTTGGCGATGACCGTGATGAGCAGGAACGACACGTTGATCAGCGCGTCCTGCAAGGCCAGCGGAGTGCCCAGCGTGAGCATCTGCCGCGTCAGGCGGCGCGCCGGGCGGACGTCGCTCCGCGTGAAAGGGACGCCCAGCCCCTTGCGGCGAAGGAACCACAGCGCCGTGACGAAACTGGCGGCCTGTGCGAGCACCGTGGCGATGGCGGCGCCCATGGCGCGCAGTCCCAGTCCGCCGACAAGGGCGAAGTCGAGCACGATGTTCGCCACGCAGGCCAGCGCCACGAAGTAGAGCGGCGTGCGCGAGTCGCCGAGGCCGCGCAGGATGCCGCACACCACGTTGTAGCCCATGATGAACGGGATGCCCAGCGAGCAGACGAGCAGGTAGTGTTCCGTGTCGCGCAGGGCTTCGGGCGGTGTCTGCATCAGGCGGGCAAGGGGCGTGTGGCCCAGTGCCATGACCGCTGTCAGCACCACGGCCATTAGGGCGAAGACCCAGGTGGCCGTCCCGATGGTCCGGGCCACCTGCCTCTCGTCGCGGGCGCCCGTGCCGATGGCGATGAGCACCGTCGTCCCCGTCGTCAGGCCTGTGATGACGCCCGTGGCGGTCTGCATCACCTGGCTGCCGATGGCCACGCCGGCCACGCTGGCCGCGTCGTCGAACTGCCCTACCACGAAGAGGTCAGCCCCGCCGTAGAGGGCTTGCAGCACGTTGGCCATCAGGAACGGTAGGGCAAAGCGGAGGAGCACGCGGGGCACGCTGCCCTGCGTCAGGTCTGTGCGGTGTGTCAGTCTGTCTGTCATGTCCTTTTCGGTCGGTGGGTGGAGTGGAGCGCCCGGACGCCCCTGCGCCCGGGCCGCCGCAAAGTTACGGCTTCTTTCCCGCGCGGCCAAATCTGCGTCCCTGTGTTCCCCGCCGCGATGCCCGTTCCGGCGGAAGCCGGCCGCCCTTCCTGTCGCAGTGACAGGAATTCCTAACGCAGTGACAGAAAATCCTGTCAGCCGTCCCGCCCTTCCTGTCAGCCGTCCCGTTCCCGCCGGCGGCGTCCCGCCCGACATGACAGGGCGGGCGCGATTTCCCGCCAGTTTGTCAGTTTTTCCCGAATGGCAATCCTTTTGCAACGAAGAGGGCAAAACGTTAAACAATCGACACTATGACATTTGACAACTTCACTATCAAAGCACAAGAGGCCGTGCGCGAAGCCATCAACCGCGCTTCGGCAGCCGGCCAGCAGTCCATCGAGCCCGTGCATCTGCTCAAAGGTGTGATGACGGTGGGCGAGAATGTGACGAACTTCCTCTTCGGGAAGCTGGGTGTCAACGAACGCCTGCTCGCCCAGGCCGTCGACAGCCAGATAAAGAGCCTGCCGCGCGTCAGCGGCGCCGGCGAACCCTATCTTAGCCGCGAGGCGAACGACGCCTTGCAGCGGGCCGCCGACACGGCGCGCGCCGACGGCGACGAGTATGTCGGCCTCGAAGCCCTCTTGCTCGGTTTGTTGCTGGCTAAGAGCACGGCCGCCACGATGCTCAAAGACGCCGGTGTGACCGAACAGGCCCTGCGCGCGGCCATCAAGGAACTGCGCGGTGGCGCCAAAGTCAGCTCGGCGTCGAGCGAAGAGACCTATCAGGCGCTCAGCAAGTACGCCCGCAACCTCGTCGAGGAAGCGCGCGAGGGCAAGCTCGACCCCGTCATCGGC
>DVNY01000004.1 GCA_018714085.1 Candidatus Caccomonas pullistercoris | reverse complement strand
TGACTTCGTCGCCGTGCACATTAATAATATAGTCGACGATGTTGCCGCCGGTGTCAATGATGTAGTTGTTCGAGGCGGTGTTTCCGGCGGGGTCGATGTTGTCCCAGTCGACCTTGGTTCGGCCGCGGTAGAAGCCGTAGGGCTGGTCAGCGGGCACGGTGTAGCTCGGCGCGTTGAAGTTGCTCGGGGCTTCTGCTGCCGAATTGCCTTCGCTGTTCCGCCCGTTGTAGTAGGAGAACGACATGAGGTCGCGGCTCTGCGTCGGGGTGTCGTAGTCGACGTCGAACTTGCCGTCGTTGTCCCAGTCGACGTAGGTGTAGTTGTGCATCCAGTAGTAGTATTTGTATTCAAAGTCACCCCAATCCCAATCTCTGACCCAGCCCGTCCAGTCGTAGGTGATGTTGACGCGGTCACCGGGCTTGACGCTGACGATGAACTCTTGGGTGAGGTCGGCATAGACCTTCGAGCTGCACATCGGGGTGGTCGTGGAGCTCGTCACGCCGTTGACACTGAACGAGATGCCGTCCAGGTGGCGGTCTGAGCGCGTCATGTCTGCGTCGTCGGAGAAGTTGAGGGCGTAGTCGCCGGCCGCGACGCGCGGGATGGCGCTGTTGTTGACCGTGATGTTGTCGATGTAGGCCATGAAGTCCTCACCGTCGCCCGGGTTGATGCAGGCGTCGGGCGCGATGACGAGGCTCATGATGCGGGCGTTCTCATTGCCCTTGATGGGGAAGACGGCGTCGGCCCAGGCGCCGGCCGGGATTTCCATGGTGCCGAGGGTGATGAGCTGCTCGGCGTCGGGCTCCTGATCGGCAAAGGTGGCGCGCTTGCCGAGCGCCACGAGGCCCACCTGTCCGCCCTTGGGCGAATAGATGAAAGCGTGGACGTATTGCTCGGTCGGCGAGAGGACGATCGGCTCGTTGAGGTCGATGCGCGCGCCGTAGAACATGCCGCCGTAGCGGGAGCGCTGGAAGCCCACAACCTTGTCCGTGGGATTGACGTCGTCCTTGTAGGGGTTGTCGACGACGCGGGCGTGATTGGCGAACCGGGCGTCGCGCATCGGCGAGTCGACCCACGAGTCATAGGTCGACACGCCGGCGTAGTCTTCCGTCTCGAAGTCGCATTGCGTCGTCTGGGCGTTCGCGCCGAGAGCCGTGGCCAGCGCGGCCATGGCTATGATGGATTTATGCAGTGTCATTTTAGATTTCGTTTGTCGGGTTGGACGGGTTAGTAGACGGCAATGTTGTTGATCAGCGGGCAGGCGCGGCTGTCGGTGATGTTGACGCGGATGAAGCGGGCCTGCACGCCGTTGCCGTAGCTCGACGTGTCGTCGTTGACAGCCATAATGCGCTTGTAGCCGATCGTCGTGCCCGTGGCGAACGAGCGCCACGAGGAGCCGTCGGTGCTGTACTCGATGTTGAACGCGCGCACACGTTGTCCGAGCTGGAAGTATTCTTGAAGCATGACGTAGTGCACCGTCTTGGTCTCGGGCAGTTCGATGGTCACGGAGCCGGTCGTCTGGCCGTCGTTGGTGGCCCAATAGGTGTCGGCGTCGGCGTCGGTGGCGTTTGCGGCGGCATACTTGCCTCCGTCGCGCACCTGGTCGGCGGTGACGCTGGTGGCGGTGAGGGCGAAGTTGTCGGTCAGGCGCGTTTTGAGCAGTGACCCCAGTTCCTCCAGGTTCCTGACCAGGGCGTCGCTGAGCACGCCGTCGGTGTTGGGGGCGCAGTTCATGATGAGCGTGGCGTTGCGTCCGACGGTTTCGAGGTAGATCTTATAGAGTTCCTCGGCCGACTTGATGCTCTCGCTCGTATTCCAGAACCAGTTCTGTGACGTGCGCACGTCCGACTCCGAGGGGATGAATTCGAAGCCCTCCTCATAGCCGGTGTTGTTGTTGCCTTCGCTCTGAACCGAGCGGATGTCGGAGTTCGACCAGCAGGTTCGGCCGGAATATCCGTCCTCGTTTCCGCACCAGCGGAACTCCCGCCCCCAGACCGTGGCGCCCGGTTGGAGCTTATGGACGAAGTCGGCGATGTTGGGCCAGTCGTAATAGGTTGTCTTGTCGATGTTCTTTGTGGTCGGTATAATGCCTCCGTAGTAGCCCGTACCGCCGTTGGCGCCGTCGAACCATACCTCGAAGACTTCGCCGTAGTTCGTCAGCAGTTCGGTGAGCTGCGTGCGGAAGTTCTGGTCGATATAGTCCTGTGTGGCGTAGTTCGAGGCGTTGGCGTCCCAAGGCGAGAGGTAGACGCCGAACTTCATTCCGTGTTTCCGGCAGGCCTCAGAGACGAGCTTGGGGATGTCGACCTGCGGCCCGACGCCGTCGCTGTTCGTCACGTTGAAGTCAGTGCTTTCGGTGGGCCACATACAGAAGCCGTCGTGATGCTTGACCACGGCGACGACGCCCGTCATGCCGGCGCTCTTCATGGCTGTCACCCATTGCTCGCAGTCGGGGATGGACTGCGGGGCGTAGCGGGTGGGGTCCGGGTAGGTGTCGTTGCCCCACTCCTTGCCGAGGAAGGTGTTGTAGCCGTAGTGCGAGAAGCCGTAGAACTCCATTTTCATCCATTCGACTTGTCGTTGCGACGGCACGGGGAACACAGGCGCCGGCGTGTTGTCTGGATCAGGGAAATCCAGTTGCTCGAACAGCCCTTGCGCCGGGGCGGGCAGGCACACCAGCCCGGCGGCCAGGAGGCCGAGCAAAGAAGTAGTGAATTTTTCCATAATAATGCATGAACTTGTGAACTTGTTGGGCAAAATTACAGAAAGTTGTCCGAAATTTCTCCGTTCGGGAAGTAAAGATTTAGAGAATGTTACACTTTTTTCAAGAGAAAAGGCAGGAACCTCGGTCGCGGCGTCAGGAGAGGCAATCGCAGTGACCGTAAAATCTGTCCGGCTGACAGAAAATTCTATCCGGCTGACAGTTTTTTCTGTCAGCCGGGCAGGATTTGCGGAAAGCCGAGGCGTTTGCGCGGGCGGGACCGGCGCTTTTCAACTTGTTGCGGTGAAAAAGCCGGACAACGGACTGAAAACCGCGTGTGGTTGGCATGGGGCTTCGCCCGGCAGATGACGGACGGCGGCCGTTGCCGGCGTCGCGAGCGCCGCCGCACCAACGGCGTCGTCCAGGGCGGACGCTGCATGGAGGGCAGGCGCGGGCAGCACGGACATTCCCGGCGACACCTGGCGGACGGGAAGGGCAAAAACGGCGAGGGTGAAATTTTTAAGCAAATTTTTGCCCGAAATTTTGGATGCTACGTTGGAATGTTCTATTTTTGCAGTCGTAAAAACTATGTAAGCGATACAATTTTTGAATATGGACAAGATTTCTACCTACGACTACTTGCTGCAACACCAAGTGAAGCCTTCGGTGCAGCGCCTGGCCGTGATGGATTATCTGCGGAAGCATAAGACGCACCCGACGGCGGACGACATCTACGTGCACCTGCTCAAAGAAATCCCGACGCTGTCGAAGACGACCGTCTACAACACCCTGCGCCTGCTGGTGGAACACGGTGCGGCCCGGATGCTGACGATCGACGAGCGCAACGTCTGTTTCGACGCCATGGTCGAACCGCATGCCCATTTTCTCTGTACGACCTGCGGCCGCGTCTACGACCTTCCGACCGACGAGGTCTCCGTGGCGCCGGTGGGCGACTTGCCCGGCGGGCACAAGGCCGTCGAGGCTGACCTCTACTACCGGGGCACGTGTTGCCACTGCCTCGGCGCTGAACTGAAAAACTGAGCCGCTCTTCACAGCGACACATATAATAATAACCCTCAAAAGAACAAGGACATGAAAAAGAAGTTTATCTGCACCGTCTGCGGTTACGTTCACGAAGGTGACACCGCCCCTGAAAAGTGCCCCATGTGCGGCGTTCCCGCATCGAAGTTCAAAGAACTGAAAGAAGAAGGACTGGAATTCGTGGCAGAGCACGAGATCGGCGTGGCCAAGGGCTGCGACGAAGAGATGATTAAGGACTTGAACGCGCACTTCACGGGCGAATGCACGGAAGTAGGCATGTATCTGGCCATGAGCCGCCAGGCTGACCGTGAAGGTTATCCCGAAATCGCCGAGGCTTTCAAGCGCTATGCCTGGGAAGAGGCTGAACACGCTTCGAAGTTCGCCGAACTGCTCGGTGACTGCGTGTGGGACACGAAAACCAACCTCGAAAAACGCATGGCCGCCGAAAGCGGTGCCTGTGCCGACAAGACGCGCATTGCCAAGCGTGCCAAGGAACTCAATCTCGACGCCATCCACGACACCGTGCACGAGATGGCGCGCGACGAGGCTCGCCATGGCCGCGGCTTCGAAGGCCTTTACAACCGTTACTTCAAGAAGTAAGCCGGACGCAGCGTCAGCAGACGCATCTCATGCGGGCGGACAGGCCGGATGGCCTGCCCGCCCGTCTTTTTGCTCGTTTGGCCGGCGCGGGGACAGGCATCCCTGCACACAAAGCCCCCGGCGCGGTGAGGCGTGGGGGGCTTTGTGCGCAGGGTTGCGGCGAGGGTTTCGCCGCTCGCTGTGTCAGCGGATGATGGTGGCCTCGCGGTCGGGACCGACGGAGACGATGGTGATCGGGGTGGCGAGCTGGCGTTCGAGGTAGTCAATGTAGGCCTTGAACGCAGGGGGAAAGTCGCTCTCGCGGCGGACACCGGTCAGGTCGGCCTGCCAGCCGGGCAGCTCCTCGTAGACGGGTTCCCATCCGGCGGTGTCGAAAGGCATGTCGGTCGTGGTGACGCCGTCCTTGCGGTAGGCCACGCAGGCCTTGATGGTGGCGAAGCCGTCGAGCACGTCGCCTTTCATCATGACAAGCTGGGTGACGCCGTTGATTATGATGGCGTAGCGCAGGGCGACGAGGTCGATCCAGCCGCAGCGGCGGTTGCGTCCGGTGACGGCGCCGTACTCGTTGCCGATGTGGCGGATGGTGTCGCCCGTCTCGTCGAAGAGCTCGACGGGGAAGGGGCCGGAGCCGACACGCGTGCTGTACGCCTTGAAGATGCCGAACACTTCGCCGATCATGCGGGGCGCCACGCCGAGGCCGGTGCAGACGCCGCCGCACGTGGTGCTCGACGAGGAGACGAAAGGATACGTGCCGTGGTCGATGTCGAGCAGGGACCCCTGTGCGCCTTCGGCCAAGACGTTCTTGCCCTCACGCAGGAGGGCGTTGATCTCGTGCTCCGTGTCTGAAAGGCGGAAGCCGCGCATGTATTCCACTCCCTCCATCCAGCGGCGCTCGTCGTCGGTGATGTCGTAGTCGGTGAAGCCGAGGTCTTTCAGGATCTGCTCGTGGCGGGCTTTGAGGGCACGGTATTTTTCTTCGAAGCCGTCGAGGATGTCGCCCACGCGGAGGCCGATGCGTGCGGCCTTGTCGCTGTATGTCGGGCCGATGCCTTTGCCGGTGGTGCCTACCTTCCCCTTGCCCTTGGCCGCCTCATAGGCGCGGTCGAGCACGCGGTGGGTGGGCAGGATGAGGTGGGCGCGCTTGCTGATGTGCAGGCGGCTGGTGAGGTCGTAGCCTGCGGCTTCGAGCTCACGGGCCTCGGCCATGAAGAGGTCGGGCGCGATGACGCAGCCGTTGCCGATGATGTTCACCTTGTGTTCGTCGAAAATGCCAGAGGGGATGGAGCGGAGCACAAACTTCTTGCCGTCGAAAATGATGGTGTGCCCGGCGTTGGGGCCGCCTGCGAAGCGGGCCACGACGTCGTATTTGGGGGTGAAGAAGTCCACGACCTTTCCTTTGCCTTCGTCGCCGAAGACGATGCCCAGCAGGGCATCCACTTTTCCGGTGTTCATGGTTTTGATGGGGTTACTGGTTGTTTGATGGTTCTTTCTTTTTCTTTTCAGCGGCGGCGCAGTCGGCACACGTCCCGTAGATGTAGAGGGCATAGCCTTCGCTCTTGAAACCGGGAGTCGCTATCTTGGCAAGGCTCTTTTCGAGCGCTGGGCTGGCGAGCTCCGTGACCTTGCCGCACCGTGTACAGACTAAGTGGTGGTGGGGGGTCGTCTGGAGGGCACGCTCGTAGTGGGCCGTGTGGTCGCCGAACTGGTGCTTGACTACGAGACGGGCATCGACGAGCAGGTCGATGGTGTTGTAGAGCGTGGCGCGCGAGACGTGGAACCTGTTGTTGTCGAGCATCGTGCGGAGAAGCTCCTCGATGTCGAAATGTCCCGGAGTGGAATACACGGCGTCGAGCACGGCGAAGCGCTCGGCTGTCTTGCGCTGTCCGTGGGCGCTCAGGTATTCCGTGAAACGTTGGCGGGCCTGTTCTTTGATAGGGGTGTGACTCATGGTCGCTGCACTTAGGTGGACAAAGGTAGTTCTTTTCCGCGAGAACAGCGCGAAAGGAGGAAGAAAAAGATGAATAAGAGGGTGAGGCGACGCTCTGGCTGGGCTGATGCCGGCAACATGGAGGCGCGAGTGAGGGATCGAGAACTCAGGTGGACTATTAATTGTAAATCACGGTTGGCAAAAATGTGACAGAATAGTGAAAAAAGATAAGCAAAGGCAGATTTTTCGTGCATACGTTTGGCGCGTAATGCGTGAAGCCGTATCTTTGCATCGTGTTTTTCATAGTATTAGTTTTAAGGTTAACAAGATTGGGATACAGCGGTATCCCTTTTTTTATGCCCGTAAGTTGAGAAACGCGTTTCCCTTCTTCTGATTTTCTGCGTGTTTGGCTGTGAAACGCCGGTTCGGAGCGACGGAATGCGGGGAGGCCGTGTGTCCGCGTGGTGGGGCTGCATGTTTCGGGGCGAACGCCGCAGCCGTCCGGCGTCAGGCGGACGTGTGTGCCAATGAGAGAAACTTGCCGGGCTGGCGGCGCCCCGCTGGCGTCACCGGCAGACAGGGACAAGACGGTCAGGCTAATTGGAAAAACAGAAGCAGTGACAGGAAAAACCAGAGGGCTTACAGGAAAAACGGCCGGGGCATCCGTTCCAGCGGGTGAAAGCCGCGCGCGTACGCATGGGACACCCTGGATGACGGTTTACGGATGAAACGTGCGAGCAACGCGCGAGATGACATGCGTAGGGGAAGGGATTTTGCAAAGCAGAGCAGGCAAAAACGCAAATGCTGTTGAAAAATATGTTATATAACATATAAAATAGTCCGTAGTGCTTGGAGAGTATGGAGTGAAGCCGTATCTTTGCACTGTGTTTTTCATAGTATTAGATTTAAGGTTAACAAGATTGGGATACAGCGGTATCCCTTTTTTTATGTCCTTATGTCAGGCGGTCTGTCCGGAGTGGCTGCGACCTGCGGTGTGACAGTTCAATATCCGTTTTTCTCTGCCCCTTGTGGGCGTGTCCTGTGACGTGGTGACGGGATGGCTTCCGGCTGTTGCTGATGAGGCGTGGTGTTTTCGGTGCTGCCGCCTGTGTGTGGTTGGCGGGCCGGTCGGAAGGTCAAAAATAATCCCCGGCACCGTGAGGCACCGGGGATTATCCAGCTATGATTGTTTACAAACGTCGAGGCGTCAGATTCCGTAGTTGATCGTGCTGAGGTAGTTGTACACTCCGACGAAGCCCAACAGGAACACGCCGACCATGCAAAGGAAAAGGCCGACGCGCGTGTAGGCGTCGCTCTTGAACGTGGCGATGGGGGCATCGCTCGTCTTGATGTACATGGCCTTCACGATGAGCAGGTAGTAGTAGAGTGAGATGACCGTGTTGATCAACGCGATGAGCACCAGCACGTGGTGGCCAGCATGGAACGCGGACATGAAGACAAAGATCTTCGAAAAGAAACCTGCGAACGGCGGGATTCCGGCCAGCGAGAAGAGGCACAGGGTCATGAGGAAAGCCAGCCGGGGGTTGGTCTGGTAGAGCCCGTTGTAGTCGTCCATGCCGATCTTTCCGCTGTTCTGTTCCACCACGTTGAGCACCGCGAACGCGCCGAGGTTAGCTACGAGGTAGACGAGCAGGTAGAACACCAGCGCAGACATGCCCTGGGCAGTGCCGCTCATGACGCCGAGGATGACGTAGCCTGCCTGAGAGATGGCGGAGAACGCCATGAAGCGTTTCAGGTTTTTCTGACGCACGGCGAAGATGTTGGCAATCGTGATGCTTGCCGTGACAAGCCAGAAGAAAGCGACGTCCCAGCTTTCGACCATGGGGGCGAAGACCTTGATAAGGACGACAAGCAGGGTGAAGGCTGCTGCGCCTTTCGACATGACGCTGAGGTAGCTCGTCACCACCGTCGGGGCGCCTTCGTAGGTGTCCGCCGTCCAAAGGTGGAAGGGGACGAGCGAGATCTTGAAGCCCATGCCGGCAATGAAGCAGGTGAGCGCAAGGATCTGGACGAGGCTGCCGTCAATGTGCGTGGCGAGATCGTTGAAATAGAGCGTGCCGCACGTTCCGTAGATGAACGAGACGCCGTAGAGCAGCAGGGCGCTTGAAAAGAGTGCCAGCAGGATGAACTTGGCTCCGGCCTCGGCCGACTCAAAGCGGCGCTTGTCGAAGGCGACCAGCGCGGCCATGGGCACGCTGGCCAGTTCGAGGCCGATGAAGAACATGAGGAAATGGCCGGACGAAATCATGAAGAACATGCCCAAAAGTGTTGACAGGGTGAGCAGGTAGAACTCGCCTTGTTTCACGAGGTTGTCTTCGTTTTTCAGCCAGCTGTGAGCCATCAGGAAAACGATGAGCGTGCCCACGCTGAGTATGGCCTTCATGACGCTTGTCATAGGCGTGTAGAGGTACATGCCGCCGAAGGCCTCGCCGCTCTCGCTTCCGGGCATGAGGGTCACGACCGTGTGAATGGCCAGCAGGATGACGGGCAGGGCTGTGTTGAACGTGCCGCGGCCGCTCTTCTTGTCAGGACACATGAACAGGTCGGCGAAGAAGAGCACGACAATCACCAAGAGCAACGAGAGCTCTGCGTGCATATGGAGAAATTGCGAATAATCCATTGTGGTTGCTATTATTGATTAAAGGAACGGATTGCATGTAGAGGCTACGTGGCCGATGTGGTTCACCATCGGCAGGACGCTGTCGCTGATCATGTCGCTCACCCACAGCGGGGCAAGTCCGAGGCCGGCCACCGCCACAATGAGGCAGATGACGGAGAGGCGCTCGTCCCATGTGGCGTCGGTCAGTTTGAGGTGATGCTCGTTCGTGCAGGTACCATAGAGGATCTTGCCGACGAGTCGCAGGATGTAGACCGCCGTGATGACGATGCTGGTGCACGCGGCGATGGTGAGGACGCGGTGGAACGTGTCGGCGTTCTGGAAAGCTCCGACGAAGATGGTCATTTCGGCGATGAAGCCGCTCAGGCCCGGCAGGCCGAGGTTGGCAAGACCGGCGATGACGTAGCACACGGACAGGAACGGCATGATGCGCATCAGGCCGTTGAGCTCGCGGATGTCACGCGTGTGGGTGCGGCCGTAGATCATGCCGATCAAGGCGAAGAACAAGGCCGTCATCAAACCGTGGCTCAACATTTGCAACACGGCGCCCGTGCAGGCTGTCTGGTTGATCATCAGGATGGCAAAGAGCACCAGACCGCAGTGCGAAACCGACGAGTAGGCGTTGATGTACTTCAAGTCGGTCTGGACGCAGGCCGAGAAAGCACCGTAGACTACCGAGATGCCCGTGAGGATAAGGAAAATCCATCCCAATTCGTTGGCCGCTTCGGGCATGAGGAACATGGCGATGCGGAAACAGCCGTAGCCTCCGAGCTTCATGAGCACACCGGCGTGCAGCATGGACACAGCGGTCGGGGCCGAGGCGTGACCGTCGGGGCTCCATGTGTGGAACGGGAACAGGGCGCCCAGCACGCCGAAGCCGACGAACGTCAGCGGGAACCAAATGTATTGTTGCGCAATGTCGATGGCATGCGCCCCGTTGAGGTGATTGGCGATGTCGATGATGTTCATCGTCTGACCGCCGGCACCATAGAAGATGCCGAAGATGCCGGCCATGAGGAACGCGGAACCGCCCATAAGCATCAGGGTCAGCTTCATGGCTGCATACTCTTTCTTGCCGCTTCCCCAGACTCCGATGAGCAGGTACATGGGGATAAGGGCGATTTCGTAGAACATGAGCATCGCGAACATGTCGACGCAGATGAAGAAGCCGAAAACGCCGAGGCTAAGCAGCGTGAACCAAAGGAAGTATTCCTTGGTGAGCGGTTGCAGTTTCCAAGAGGCGAAAGTGCCTGTGAATACGATGATGGATGACAGCAGCAGCATGGCTACCGAGATGCCGTCGACACCGACGGCGTAGCAAATGTGCAGGGGCTTGATCCATTCGATGGAGTCGGTATAGAGCATTTCTGCGGTCGCTCCGGCTGCACGGTCGCCCAAGTAGACGATGGTCAGGTAGGCTGACAGGAGCAGGAGGGCCGAACTGCCGACAACCATGACGGCGCGGACGCCTTTGACGCCCTTGGCCAGCCATAGGCCCAGCAGCATGAGCAGGGGAATGAGGACAAATAATGATAAGAAGTTCATAGTGTCGAAATCTTAAAGAACCATGATTAATATGACGATCAGTACACCCACGAAGAACACCCAAGCATATTGTTGAACGCGTCCGCTCTGGAAGCCACGGATGGCATAGCTGAGCGAGTTCGTGCCCCAAGCCAGGAAGTTGAAGAAGCCGTCCACGACGTGGCGGTCGAACCAGGCAATGGGTTTGGAGATGTGCGCGAAGATGATGCGGTGGGTGACGAATTGATAGACTTCGTCCATGTAGAAGCGGTGGTAGGCCCACTTGTGCAGGCTGCTGAACCTGTCGGCAAGGGCGTCGGCGATGGGCTGACGGTCGCGGGCGTAGATGTATGTGGCGAGCAGGATGGCTGCCACGGCGAAGATGATGCTCGTCACGGCGACGGTCGGGTCAAGATGGATGTGGTAGGCAAGGCCGTCGGAGCTGATGAAATGTCCGAAAGGCATGAAGCCCGTGTCGCCGAGCGGCATCCAGCCGCAGACACACGTAATGGCTGCCAGGATGATGATAGGAATGGTCATGGTCAGCGGTGCCTCGTGGGGTGTGTGGTGGGCATGGAGTTCTTTGTTCTCGGTGCCCCAGAAGATGCCGTAGTAGAGGCGGAACATGTAGAAAGCCGTCATGGCGGCGATGATTGTCATGACCCAACCCATCACGGGGCTGTACTGGAAGCAGGCGGTGAGGATTTCATCTTTCGAGAAGAAGCCTGAGAACGGAGGAATACCTGCAATGGCGAGGCACGAGATGCCGAACGTCAGGTGCGTGATGGGCATGTATTTGCGCAGGCCGCCCATGGCGCTCATCTCGTTGCTATGGACTGCATGGATGATGCAGCCGGCTCCGAGGAACAGGCAGGCTTTGAACATGGCGTGGGTGAAGAGGTGGAACATCGAGGCCATGTAGCCGAGGCCGCCTTCGTGCGGGTCGGTCGATGTGCACACGCCGAGGGCGACCATCATGAAGCCGATCTGGGAGATAGTCGAGAAGGCCAGGACGCGCTTGATGTCGCTCTGCACGCAGGCCACAGCTGCCGCGTAGAATGCCGTGAAGGCACCGACCCAGGCCACGATGTGGAGCGTTGAGGGGGCGTAGGCGATGAACAGCGGGAACATGCGGGCCACGAGGTAGACACCGGCGACGACCATCGTGGCAGCGTGAATGAGGGCGCTGACGGGAGTGGGGCCTTCCATGGCATCAGGCAACCAGATGTGCAGCGGGAACATGGCGCTCTTACCGGCACCGCCGATGAACATAAGGCCCAACGCGGCCGGGAGGATGAATCCGCCTTGTGCGATATTCATGGCTTCGGGGCTGTCAAAGCTGAACGTGCCGCAGTAGTAGCCGTAGAGCAGGATACCGATGAGGAAGAACATGTCGGCAAAGCGTGTCACGATGAAGGCTTTCTTCGATGCGGCGATGGCGGCCGGACTGGTGAAGTAGAAGCCGATGAGCAGGTAGCTCGACACGCCCACAAGCTCCCAGAAGAGGTACATCTGGAAGATGTTGGTGGCAACGACGAGGCCAAGCATCGACATGGTGAAGAGGCTGAGGAAAGCGTAGTAGCGCTGGAAGCCGCGTTCACCGTGCATGTAGCCAAAGGAGTAGATGTGCACCATGAGCGACACGGTCGAGATGACGATGAGCATCATGACCGAGATGGGGTCGAGGAGGATGCCGATGTCGAAGTGGAGTCCTTCGTTGAAGAAGGGAAGCCACGTAGCGTTGAAAGGTACGATGCGTTCGAACGTCCCGTCGGCAAGGCGCGGCATGGTGAAGTATTCGTAGGCTGTCAGGTAGGATAGTGCGGTCACGGCGAGCAGACTGCATGTCCCGATCAGCCCCGACAGGCGGTGGCTGAACCACTTCCCGCAAATCCCCAGCAGAAGGAACGAGAGGAAGGGCAGCAACAGTATGTATAATGTGTATTCCATATGTGTTTCTTTCTGTGTTAGGAGTTAGGGGACTACCATTTCATCTTTTCGAGATGCTTCACTTGGATGCTGCGCACGTTGCGGTAGATGTTGATCATGATGGCAATGGCAATAGCACTTTCGGCTGCCGATATGGCGATTGAGAAGAGGGCGAAAAAGTAGCCCTCGTGCCCTTCGGGGAAGAGCATCCGGTTGAAGACGGCGAAGTTCAGGTCCGTGGCGTTGAGCATCAGCTCGATGGCGAGCAGGATGGCCAGCGTGGAGCGGCGCGTCAGGAACCCATAAATACCGGCGAACATCATGACGGCCGATACGATCAAGTAGTATTCTAAGTGTATCATGGCGAATTTTGTTCGGTTTTAGCGTTTACGGGCGATGACCAGGCCGCCGATGATGCAGGCGAGCAGCAGGACAGAGACGGCCTCGAAAGGCAGCAGATAGCCGGCTTTGTCGGTCGACAGCATGAACTGGCCGATCGTGTCGATTGTGATGAGGCTTTCAGACGGCGTGTCGGTGACTCCTGCCGCAGTCTTGAACTGGTGTGTCAGCAGGATGAATAACACGACGCCCAGTCCGACGAGCGAGGAGAGCAGGCTGGCTGCGATCTTGCCTTTCGTCAGGGTGCTCAGCTTGTCGTCCTTTGCCCCGCTGGTGAGCAGGATGGAGAAGACGTAGAGCACGATGATGCCGCCGGCGTAGACCATCACTTGGACGGAGCCCAGGAACGTGTATCCCATCAGGAAGTAGAAGCCTGCCGTGCCGAAGAGGACAAACAGCAGATACGTGGCCGCGCGGATGATGCTTTTGGTCGTCACCGTCATCACGGAGAGCACGGCGACGCACAGGGCCAGCACGAGGAATATGATAAGTTCAGCGTTCATAGTTTGTCTTTATTTCTTTTCCATTACTTTGCTGCCTTCGTGGTTGAGCTTGCGGATGAGTTTCGAGCGGTCGAAGACGGCGTTTTCGAAGCTTTGGTCGAAAGTGATGGCGCCGTGCGGGCAGGCGCGGACACAGAGCTGGCAGAACATGCACGAGCCAAGGTTGTACTCGTAGCTTACGAGTTGCCGTTTCTTCTTGCCGTCCTCGGTTTCCACCATTTCGCTTTTCACGGTGATGGTGCCGTTGGGGCAGGCCATCTGGCAGAGGCCGCACGCCACGCAGCGGTGTTCGTTGTTTTCGTTGTGAGGCATGATGAGCGAGCCGCGGAAGCGGTCGAACATTTTGAGCTCACTGCGGTTCTCGGGATACTGCTCGGTGATTTTCGGGGTGAAGAACTCGCGCATGCTCGTCTTCAAGCCGATGCAGAGGGTCTTGATGCCTCCGAGCAGCCCGCCGATGTAAGTTTTATCTTCGTTCATTGTGATTTTGCTTTACCGTTTAGAAGTGAATGCCGAAGGCTACGACAAGGGCCATCAGGACGAGGTTGACCATGCTGATGGGCAGGAGGTATTTCCATTCGAGCGACAGGATTTGGTCGATACGCAGGCGGGGGAACGTCCAGCGCATCCACATGAGCAGGAAGACGACGAAGAACGTCTTGCCGATGAACCAGACGGCGCCGGGGATGTAGCCCATCACCACGTTGAAGCCGTCGAGGCCCGGGAAGTAGATGGGTGCCCAGCCGCCGAGGAAGATGGTGGTGGCGATGCCTGCTACGATGAAGAGGTTGAGGTACTCGGCCAGGTAGTAGAAGCCGAAGTGCATGCCCGAATACTCCGTGTGGTAGCCGGCGGTCAGCTCGCTTTCGCTTTCGGGCAGGTCGAACGGGCCGCGGTTACACTCGGCGTTGCCCGCCACGAGGTAGATGAGGAATGCGATGACGGCAGGGACGTGTCCGCGGAAGAGGTTCCAGCCGTAGTCGGCCTGTTGCTGCACGAGCTCGGAGATTTGCATCGTGCCGGTCAGGGCGATCATCGTGAGCATCGTCATGCCGATCGAGAGCTCGTAGCTGATGATCTGTGCGCCGCTACGCATGGCGCCGATCAGGGCATACTTGTTGTTCGAACTCCATCCGGCCAGCAGGATGCCGACTACGCCGATCGACGAGGCGGCCAGCAGGAAGAAGACGCCCACGTTGAAGTCAAGGATGAGCGCGCCCTTGTTCCAAGGCAGGCAGGAGAACGTCAGCATCGACGCAACGATGACAAGGAACGGCGCAAGGTTGTGCAGCAAGAGGTCGGAGTTGCGCATCGAGATGATCTCCTTGGTGAGCATCTTGAACACGTCTGCGAACACTTGGAGCGAGCCCCATTTGCCGACGCGGTTGGGGCCGATGCGGCATTGGAAGAAGGCGCAGACCTTGCGTTCCATATAGATGAGCACGATGGCAAAGACGGCGTAGAGCGTGATGATGACCAACGCTACGAGCACGCACTCGATGAGCAGTGCTCCCCACTCCGGCATGACCGAGGTGAGCAGGCCGTGAATCCACTGGGATACTATTGAAAAGTCAAACATGTCTTTGGGTGTTAACGGTCAATATCGGGAACAACATAGTCGACGGTTCCGCCGATGGTGATGAGGTCGGCCAGCAGGTTGTCGCGGCAGGCTGTGTCCATCACGGCCACAAGCGGCAGGCCGGTCGAGCGGTAGTGCAGGCGGTAGGGGAACTTGTCGCCGTGGCTTTCGAGCAGCACGCCGAATGCGCCGCGGCTGCCTTCCACGCACGAGTAGTACGTGCCTTCGGGCACCTTGATGATGGGTTTCATCTTCTCTTGGAACGGTCCTTCGGGGATGTTGTCGATCAGCTGTTCGATGATGTTCAGGCTCTCCATGATTTCGTCCATACGGATCATGTAGCGGGCAAAGCTGTCGCCCTCGGTGCGCGTGATCTCTTTGAACTCGACCTTGTCGTAGGCGGCATAAGGACGCAGCTTGCGCACGTCGTTGTGCCAGCCCGAGGCGCGGCCCGTGCCGCCGGTGCAGCCGAACGAGATGACCTGCTCTTTGGTCAGCTTGCCGACGCCCACGGAGCGGTTGTGGAAGATGACGTTGCCTGTGAAGATGTCGTGGTATTCCTGGATGTTGTGGCGCATGTAGGGGATGAACTCCTTGACGCGTTTCACGAAGTTCGGGTGGATGTCAGCCATCACGCCGCCGATTGTGTTGTAGTTCAGGATGAGGCGCCCGCCGCAGGTCTCTTCGAAGATGTCGAGGATCTTTTCACGGTCGCGGAAGCCGTAGAGGAAGGCCGTAGTGGCGCCGAGGTCCTGGCAGAGGCACGAGAAGTAGAGGATGTGCGAGTCGATTCGTTGCAGCTCGTCCATGATGGTGCGGATGTACTGCACGCGTTCGCTGACTTCTACGCCCATGGCTTGTTCGATGCACATGCAGAGCGCGTGGCGGTTCTGCATGGCGCCGAGGTAGTCCAGACGGTCGGTCAGGGCCAGTGTCTGGGGGTAGGTGAGGCTTTCGTTGAGTTTCTCGATGCCGCGGTGGATGTAGCCGAGGATGGGGTCGACTTTGCGGATGCGCTCGCCTTCGAGGCAGATGCGGAAGTGGAGCACGCCGTGGGTCGAGGGGTGCTGCGGGCCGATGTTGATGACGTAATCGTCGTCACCGAAGATTTTTGTCTTCGTGCAGCGGAGCGTGCCGTCGGGCTCGAGCGTGTAGCAGGGGGCCTCGTCGGTGAGCGGCTCGTTGGTCATGCGCAGCGGGTTGTCCTTTTCCGGGTCGTTGTCCTTGCGGAAGGGGAAGCCCACCCAGTCTTCGCGCATGTAGATGCGGCGCAGGTCGGGGTGGCCGGTGAAGATGATGCCGTAGAAGTCGTAGGCCTCGCGCTCATAGATATTGGCGATGTCCCAAAGGTCGCTGACGCTCGGGACGATGGGGCGTTCGTGGTCGGTTGTCGCGGTTTTCAGGGCCACCTGCTTGCCTGTCGTGGTCGACACGAGCTGGTAGATGACGCCCAGTCCGCCCTCTTCGCCCCAGTCCATGCCGACGAGGTTTTCAAGGAAGTCCATGCCTTCTTCGTGGCGCAGGCGTTCCATTTCGGCGCGCAACTGGTCGGGGGCGACGAAGCGCGGTTCGCACAGGTTCTTGGCCGGTTCTGCCGGTTTGGCGGGAGCGGCGGGGCGTGCCGGAGCGGCTTTGGGGGCGGCTGCGGCAGCCGGTTTTCCGGCCGGTGCGGCTGCGGGCTGGGCGCCCGTGCTGGCCGGTTGTTTCGGGGTTTGGTCGTTGTTTTCCATCATGCCTTTTCCTCCTCGTTAACGATAGCTGTTTCTTTTTCCATCACGGACTTGCGGCTCATCGGGTCTTTTTCCTTGCGGTTGGTCGTGCCGAAGAAGTTTTCCACCTTCACCTTGCGTTGCAACTGCATCATGCCGTAGAGGAACGACTCCGGCCGCGGGGGGCATCCCGGGACGTAGACGT
>DVNY01000038.1 GCA_018714085.1 Candidatus Caccomonas pullistercoris | reverse complement strand
CCCACAAGACGCACGAGGAACTCTACTTCTTCCTCCGTGGGCGCGGGGAGTTCCAAGTGGACGGGCAGGTGTTCCCCGTGGGCGAAGGGAGCGTCGTCCGCGTGGCACAAGAGGGGCGCCGCTCTGTGCGCAACAACGGCGCGGAACCCCTCGTGATGCTCTGCGTGCAATATAAGGCCGACACGTTCACCGCCGACGACGCGGCCGATGGCGTCATTCTCGGCGACAAGGTGAGCTGGTAGGCCCGCCGCTGCCCCGCAAAGGCTTGAAAACAACACAGCCGGGGAGGTCTGCGGGCCTCTCCGGCTGTGCGTGTTTTCGGTCGCTGCGACGGTTTTTCCTGTCGCCGTGCCCGTCGTTGCGGTCGCTGCGTCAGTCGCGGCCGGCGCGCTTGCGGGCCGTGTGGTCAAGGATGACCTTGCGCATACGCATGCTCTTGGGTGTCACCTCGACGTATTCGTCTTCCTTGATATACTCCAAGGCTTCTTCGAGGGAGAAGATGACGGGCGGGATGATGCGGGCCTTGTCGTCGGCACCGCTGGCGCGCATGTTGGTCAGCTGTTTGGCTTTCGTCACGTTGACGACGAGGTCGTTTTCATGTACGTGCTCGCCCACCACCTGGCCGGCATAGACTTCGTCGCCCGGCGAGATGAAGAACTTGCCGCGGTCTTGCAGGTGGTCGATGGCGTAGGCATAGGCCGTGCCGCCTTCGAGCGCAATCATGGAACCGTTGGTGCGGCGCTGGATGTCGCCCTTGAACGGCTGGTATTCCTTGAAGCGGTGCGCCATGATGGCCTCACCCTGGCTGGCGGTGAGCACGTTCGTGCGGAGGCCGATGATGCCACGCGAGGGGATGTCGAACTCGATGTCGACGCGGTCGCCGCGGTTTTCCATCGACGTGAGCTCGCCCTTGCGGCGGGTGACCATGTCGATCATCTTGCTGGCAAACTCTTCGGGCACGTTGATGGTGAGTTCTTCGACGGGCTCGCAGCGCACGTTGTCAATCGTCTTGTAGATCACCTGCGGCTGCCCGACTTGCAGTTCGTATCCCTCGCGGCGCATGGTCTCGATCAGGACCGACAGGTGGAGCACGCCACGACCCGAAACGACCCAACGGTTGTCGCCCTCGGTGCGGACACGCAGGGCGAGGTTCTTTTCGAGTTCCTTGTCAAGGCGCTCCTGAATATGGCGGGAGGTGCAGTATTTTCCCTCCTTGCCGAAGAAAGGCGAGTCGTTGATGGTGAAGAGCATGCTCATAGTGGGCTCGTCGATGGCGATAGGAGGCAGAGCCTCGGGTGCTTCGGCGTCGCAGATGGTGTCGCCGATCTCGAAGTTGTCCAGGCCGATGACGGCGCAGATGTCGCCGCTTTCGACGGCGTCGGTCTTCTTGCGCCCCATGCCCTCGAAGACGTCGAGTTCCTTGATGCGGGTTTTCTCCATCGTGCCGTCGCGGTGGGCGATGGTGACGGTCATGCCTTCGCGCAGGGTGCCGCGGTGGACACGGCCCACGGCGATGCGGCCCGTGTAGTTGGAGTAGTCGAGCGAGGTGATGAGCATCTGCGGCGTGCCGTCGAGGCGTTGGGGCGCCGGGATGACCTCCACGATCTTGTCGAGCAGGTAGGTGATGTCCTGGGTCGGCTGTTGCCAGTCCTCACCCATCCAGTTGTTTTTCGCCGAACCGTAGACGACGGGGAAGTCGAGCTGCTCCTCCGTCGCGTCGAGGGCGCACATCAGGTCGAAGACCATCTCGTAGACTTCCTCAGGCCGGCAGTTGGGTTTGTCGACCTTGTTGACGACAACGACAGGCTTCAAGCCGATTTGGAGCGCCTTTTGGAGCACAAAGCGTGTCTGGGGCATCGGCCCCTCAAAGGCATCGACAAGCAGGATGCAGCCGTCGGCCATGTTGAGCACGCGTTCGACCTCGCCGCCGAAGTCGGAGTGCCCCGGGGTGTCGATAATGTTGATCTTGACACCTTTATAATTAATAGAGACGTTCTTCGAGAGGATCGTGATGCCGCGTTCGCGTTCCAGGTCGTTGTTGTCAAGCATGAGGTCGCCGGTCTTCTGGTTCTCGCGGAAGAGGTTGCCGGCAAGGAGCATCTTGTCCACGAGCGTGGTCTTGCCATGGTCGACGTGGGCAATGATGGCGATGTTACGGATGTCTTGCATAAGAATACTGAAATAACCGGGCGCAAAGTTACAAAAGTTTTAGCACCCCGCCACGCCCTGCCAGCCACTCGTTCGCCTATGGAGTGAAAAAAGCCCAGCCGACTGCGCCTGTTGTCGAAAAGATTTGTAACTTTGCCGCGCCTTTTGGCAAAACCATCATTTATTATTCATTATTTCAACGCTATGTATTTAGATTCTAAGAAGAAAGAAGAGATCTTTGGACAGTACGGTGCGTCTAACAAGGACACCGGTTCGGTTGAGAGCCAGGTAGCCCTGTTTTCTTACCGTATTTCCCATCTGACGGAGCACATGAAGGCGAACCGTAAAGATACCGTTACTGAACGCTCGCTCGTTCGCCTTGTCGGCAAGCGCCGCGCGCTGCTGAACTATGTGAAACGTAAGGACATCGAACGCTACCGTGCGCTCGTGAAGGCCCTTGGCCTCCGCAAGTAAAGCGCTGGCGGCGTTTGCTGCAAGCCATAACAACGGGCTGGACGCACCTCCGGGTGACGTGCCAGCCCGTTTTTTGTGTCCCGACCGGACGGGCGTTTCCTCGGATGCGGCGACGGGCCGGACGGGAGCAGTTCCCGTTAAGACTGAAGTAGTGACAGAACGGACGGAAGCAGCACTTGTCCGGACGGGGCCGGCTCGCGCCAAAACAATCGCAGCGGCCGCGCATGCGGCCACTGCGATGAAGAATGAACCCGGCGCCCGGGACTGACGGATCAATAAAGGAGAACGCACAACCGTCAGTCACAGGGCACGCGGAGAAAGCCCCGCTCGACAGCCCTCATCACGAGGTCGGCCGAGTTGCGGGCGCCGAGTTTAAGCATCAGGTTCTTCCGGTGCGTTTCCACGGTGTTTTCGGAGATGAACAGCCTTTCGGCAATTTCGCTCGTGCGGAGGCCGCGCGCGATGGCACGCAACACCTCGAGCTCGCGGGCTGTCGGCGCGTCGCCCTCGCGCCCCGGGCGGCCGGAGCGCTGCACAAGACGGGCGTAGAGGCGGCGAAAGCGGGGACAGAAGAAGCGGCGGCCCTCCATGACACTCCTGACGGCTTCCTTGATGAGCTGCGGGTCGGACGATTTCAGGAGCACGCCGTCGACGTCGCACTCCGCGAGCCGCGCCATCGTCCAGATCTCCTCGTGCATCGTGTTGACGATGATGCGCGCTCCGGACTGCCGTTCGCGGATGGCTCCGATGAGGTCAACGCCGTCCATGTCGGGAAGTTCGAGGTCGACGATGTAAACATCGAAAAGCCTGCTCCTCATCACGTCGAGCAGAGCCTGCCCGCTTTGCACGGCGAACAGCTCGCCGATGTCCGGCAGCGTGCGCAGCAGGCTCCTCAGTCCCTCGACTACCAGCCCGTGGTCGTCGACGACGGCTATGTCCGTTCCTTTTTTCTCTTTGTCTTGCATGTGCGTCGTACTGCTCGCGATGGTTAACATAGTGCAAAAATAGGTAAACATAGCCATTCGCCGCTCACGGCTTTCCGTGATTTGTCACGCGGGCGGCGACAGTTCCACCCGGGCGTCGAGGTGGACATGCGTCCCGCCGGAGCCGTTTTCCACGTGGAGCTGTCCGCCAAGGTCGGCCGCGCGCCGGCGCATGGTGTCCTGCCCTGCGGTCAGGCGGCGCGCCGGGGTCGCGCTGCCGCGGCCGTCGTCGGTCACGTCGAGCGTCAGCCGGCCGTCGGGGGTCAGGCCGAGGCTCACGTCGATGTGGCTGGCCGAAGCGTGTTTCAGGCTGTTGCTGACCGCCTCTTGCACGATGCGGTAGACGCTGAGCGCGGCCGCTTGTGACAGGCGCTCCCATGGGGCGTCGGGGGTCAGGCATCGGTAGGCCACCTTCGCCGTCGCGCGCTCGTCGGTCTGCCCGAGGTAGTCCCAGAGCACGTCGTCGAGCGTTGCCTCGCGGAAGGCGGGTGGCAGGAGGCCGTGCGAGATGTCGCGCACGCTCTGCCGCGCCTCGCCGAGGCGGCGCAGCGTCTTTCCGTCGCAGTCAGACGTCTGGCGGAGGTCCATTTCGATAGCCAGCAGGTCGTTGGCCACGCCGTCGTGCAGTTCGCGCGACAGGCGTTCCCGTTCATTTTCAAGTCCGGCCAGGTAGCTGCGCCGCAGGCGTGCTTCGGACGAGCGGACAAGGTCGGCATATTCCCGTTCGCGTGCTTCTGCCCGCCGCCGTTGGCGCTCAGCGCGGATGCGCTGCCGCTGCACGAGCAGGCCCGCCCCGAGCAGCAGGGCAGCCGCCGCACCTGCCAGGGCGGTCAGCCGGCGGCTGGCCACGGCCTCTTCCTCTGCCCGCAGGGCTTCGCTCTCTTTCAGTTTCAACTCTTTCTCGCGGGCGTCGTATTTGGCAGCCATTTCCTCCATCGCGTCCGACTTCTCGGCGACAAAGAGGCTGTCGCGCAGCGTGGCGGCCTGCTGCAAGGTCTCATAGGCCCGGCGGTAATCGCCCATGTGGCTGTAACAGAGGTGCAGGTTGTTGTAGGCGTCATAGACGACGTAGCCATAGGACTCGATGCCGTCGAGGTGGAGCAAGCCGTCGATGTGCCGGGCGGCCCGGGGGTAGTCCTTGTCCGCGAGGGCCACGCTCGCCGCCGTCTGGTAGTAGTTGACGAGCGTCATGAACGTCGTAGTGCGCCGGGCCAGGACGCCGGCGCGGGCTTCTGTCCGGCGGAGTTCGGCGGTGCGTCCCTGCCTTTGCAGGAGCGGAAGGTAGTAACAGAGCGTCATGAGTTCCTCGTCGGTCGCTCCGTCGCGGCGTGCCAGTTCGAGCGAGCGGCGCAGGTAGCCTTCGGCGTCGGCGTCAAGATGGTTCAGCAGGAAGATGGACGCCATCACCGGGTAGATCTGTCGGCGGAACGCTTCACTTCTTAGGCGGCCTTCCATGCCGGCCACTTTCCTGACGTAGGCCAGGGCCTGCCCGCGCTGCCCCTCGTCGAGGTAGAGGGTCGCAAGGTTGACGTAGAGCGTCGCCACGTTTTCGGCCGTCGCCGAGTCGGCCAGCTGGGCGCCTGTGGCCAGGCTGAGCCCCTGCTCGTAGGTGCGCAGGGCGTCGGCCGTGTGGCCGCCCGAGCGCTGGTAGACGCCCAGCGAGGCATAGGCCGCGATCTGTGCGGCGCGGTCGCCCGACAGCCGGGCGGCCTCGACAGCCTGACGGCCAACCGCGGCGGCGCTGTCGGGCTGGCCGCAGGCATAAAGGCTGTCGGCCACGGCCGTGAGGCGGTCAAGGCGCAGCCGGGCGTCGTCGTGGGCGGCATGGGATACGGTCGGGGCGCCCAGCATCAGGGCAAGAACGACAATCAAAGCTTTCATCGTTGTTCGGTTTAGGTGTGAGGTGCAAAACGGCGTAACACCGGGACGCCCGTCTCGCACGGTCTGGATGGGTTAACGGGGCGAATATACGCAAAAAAGCCGGAACCGCCGCCACGGATGGCCGAAAATGACATTCAACCTGCCCTCCGCAATCCCTCATCGGCCAGTCCGGCCGCCGCGGATGCTGCGCCCGTTCCCCCACCCTGCCGGTCGCCCGGAGCGGTCAGCCGTCCCGTTCGTCCTGCCAGCCGTTTAGAAATTTCTGTCAGCCGGACAGGATTTCCAGTCAGCCGTCCCGTTTTTCCCGATCCGGGTGCGAAATCACGGAAAGCCGTGATGGACAGCATTGCCAAAGCGGCGAACTTTGCAGAAACAGAGGGAGGAAAACGCCGGAGCCGGGAAGAGCCCCCTCGCCCTGCCCCGACCCGGACGGCGTCCCGCCCGCGCGAGAACATGACCGAGATTGTTTAACCTTAATCCCCAACAGCTATGAAGAGAATAGCCCGCATTATTCTGGCTCTGGCGACCATGTGGACGCTCACAGCCGTGATGCCCACGAAAGCCGTCGCACAGTTGAAAATCAAAAAGATAGGTTCTGTCCTCAAAAAGGCCGGTGAAATCCTCAGCGACCCCGCCGACGCGGCCGCCCAGGCCACCGGCACCACAGCCGCATCCGGCACGTCGAACCCCGCCCCGGCGGCGATGGGCGTCGAGCTGGTCGGCTGCTACGGCGACAGCGTGGCGCGCACCGTGCGCATCGTCATTAAGGTGACGGCACTGAAAGAAGAGTGTACGCAAGCCAATTTCGGCAATCAGGTCAAGGCGTTCGACGCCAACGGCAACACGTATGAGGATCGCAGCGGCATCAAGGAAAACGTGCAGCTCCCGGTCGGCGTACCGGTCAAGGTAGAAATGGCGAAGGACATCGCCGGCGTTCCGCCCACCGTAACGAGCCTGCGTCTCGTACAAGCCACGTGGTACCTGAACTCCTCCACGCACTACGGCAAGGAACGCAAGTTCCTGCAACTGGCTGGCGTGCCCATCCAATGGGGCGACGGCAGTGAGCCCACCCCCGCCCAGTGAGCAGCGCGGCCTTTGAGGGGTGGCGGGCGTTCCGGAGCGCCCGCCACCCGGCGTCATAGTGTTTCCGGAGACACTCACACATTAATTATCTACGCATGAAAAAACTGTTTCTCTCCCTTTCCGTCGTGCTCGCCGCTCTCTTCGCGCC
>DVNY01000037.1 GCA_018714085.1 Candidatus Caccomonas pullistercoris | reverse complement strand
GCCGACGGTGGAGACGGGCACGCCGCTTTCGAAGGTGTCGTCGAGCTCTTCGCCGAGTGTTTTCTTGATCAGGTCGCAGACGGTCGACGTGCCCTTAGGGTTGGCGTATCCCTTGGTCCAGACAAGGAGGTTCTTCTCGGCCCGGGTGAAAGCCACATAGAGCAGGTTGAGGTTCTCGATGCGGCGTTGGAAGTGTTCGTGTTCGTAGTCGGCGGCATAAATGCTGTCGCGCGCCATTGCCCTTGTGGGGACGGGCACGAGGGGGAGTTCGTCGTAGGGAGCTTCTGCCGGTTCGCACCAGAGCAGGTCGTCGGACCGGTCGCGTTCAATGGCCCAGTCGCAGAAGGGGAGCAGCACGGTGTGGAACTGTAAACCTTTCGACTTGTGGATGGTCAGCACGCGGAGCCCCTCGACCTCCGCCGCAGGGATGGAACGCCCCGAGAGCACATCGGTCCAGTGTTCAAGAAAGAGGCGTATGTCTGAGGGGTTGTCGTCAAGGAAGGCCAGCACTTGGTCGAGGTACGCCATGAGGTAGGCGGCCTGTCCCGGACGCCGGTCGAGGCCGAAGAGGCGGATGAGCTCTTCTTGCAGTTCGTAGAGGGGCAGGGCCAGCAATGCCTCGCGCCGTGAGATGAATTCCGTGTCGGCGAGCGCTGCCGGATGATCGCCCTCACAAGCTGCCCAGTCTGCCGCAGCAGCACTGCTGTGACGGGCTACGAAAGCCAGCGCGATGGTGTCTGTCGGGTCGGCAAGGTAGCGCATGGCGTGGACGAGCAGCTGCACGGCCTCGGAAGCCGCCAGCAGGAATGCTTCGTCCGACACAAGGGGCACGTCGGGGCAGTCCGTCGCGAAACGGTCGATGAGGGCGGCCGCCTCCTTGTTCCAGCGGACGAGAACAGCCATTGCGGAATAAGGAAGGCCTGCTGCGTGGAGCGAGCGCACCTGGGCTTCGAGGTCGTCCATGCGCAGGTCGTCGGCCGGCCGGCCGTCGTCTCCCCCAGCGCGGCGGTCGGTGAAATGCACGCGGACGTATCCTCCGTCGCCGTCTGCGGCACACCGTTGCGCCACGTCGGCATAGAGGGTGGCGATGCGGTCGTCGCCCTCCGTCGGTGAGAGCTCGTCGAGGATCGCTGCGGCGCGGGCGAAGAAGCGGTTGTTGAAGTCGATGACCCGTCGCTGGCTGCGGTAGTTCGTGGTGAGTTCCTGCACGTCGACGGGGTGACGCGGAAATTCTTTCCGTATGCCGGCGAGGATGCCCCAGTCGCCTCCGCGGAAACGGTAGATGCTCTGCTTCACGTCGCCCACGAGAAGGCAACTGTTCCCTGCGGACATGTTTTCGAGCAGCAGGGTCTTGAAATTGCGCCATTGAAGGGTTGAAGTGTCCTGGAACTCGTCGATCATCACGTGCAGGAAGGTTGTGCCGGCTTTCTCAAAGACAAACGGGGCGTCGTCGCTTCCGATAAGCCTGTTCAGCAGGATGGGCACCTTGGCCAGCATGAAGCGGTTGGCTTCTTCGTTGATCTGTGTGAGCTCGCGCCCGATTTCGCCCAACAGGCGCAGTGGGCCGAGGTTGGCCGTGGTGAGGACGTAGTTGCTGTGGGCCTGGGCATACTCGCGGCGGAAGTTCTCGACCGTTTCGAGAATGCCGCGGAGCTCCTCACACGCCGCCACGAGTTCCGGACGTTTCTGGTCGGCCTTGCGGAGCCACTTTTCAGGAGCCGAAAGGTAGGCCTCGACAGTGGCCGACGGAGCGTCGGGCACTCCGTCGGCCAGTTTGCGAAGGTAGGTGGCCAGAGCCGTTCCGCGCGAAAAAGCGTCGAAGCCCAGTCCTCGCTCCTCCATGGCCTCTTCAAGGTAGCGCGCGGCGCTCTCCATGTGGTCGGCGGCCGCCTCGTCCTGCTCACGGAGCTTGCGGCGGAAGCCGTTGAGGTGCTCATCGTCGCTGAGTGCGTCTCGAAGCCGGTTCTCAAGCATGAGGTAGCGTTCGCGGAGCAGGTTGCGGGCAAGGCGTTTCACTTCGCGGGTGATGTCCCACCGGCGGTTGTCGTCGATACGTTCACGGATGTAGCCGATGACCCAGCGGAGCACGGCCGTGTTGGGCTGCAAGCCGGCCATGAGCCGGTCGACGGCCTGGTCGATGACATCGGTGTCGTTGATGTCGACGCGGAAGTTGGCCGAAAGTCCCAGCTCGTGCGCCATGTTCGTCACGACGCCTTGAAAGAACGAGTCGATTGTCGTCACGCGGAAACGGTCGTAGTCGTGCACGATCCGGCGCAGCACGTCGGCCGCGCGGCGCCGGATCTCCTCGTCGCCAAGGCCGGGCAGGGCAGGGCGGATGGTGTCGAGGTAGTCGGCCGACGACGGCAGGCCGCGGCTGAGCCCGAAGAGTTGGCCGAGGATGCGTTCCTTCATCTCGGCGGTGGCCTTGTTGGTGAACGTGACGGCCAGAATGTGGCGGTAGCTCGACGCCGGAGCCGCCAGAAGCAGGGCGATGCACCTCGTGGTCAGGGTGAACGTCTTGCCCGACCCGGCCGAGGCTTTATAGACAGTGAGGTTCCCGTTCATGGTTCATGCAGAGTGGATTTCCAATCAGTGTGCCGTCCGCGACGGAATGGTGAACAGCCTTTCACGGTCAGTGCATCAGTTTTTTCTGCCAGTGCGTCCGTAAATCCTGTCAGTATTCCCGTGTTCTCTTTCAGGGCACCTGTCGCGGCGCGGTTCATGCAAAGATAGCGAAAGGCGAGCGCCGAGACAAGAGAAAGCCCCGCTTTCTTCGTGGCTTGGCCGAGCCGCATCCAGTCTTCGCACAACAAAGATAACAGAACCGGCCGAGGCTGCCAACCCGCATGGGCGAAAACTCTCAGCATGGAGTGTTTTTCGTTCCTGCTGCTGGGCGTGACGGTTTGTTTCTGTACCTTTGCACCCGCCGGAAGGTTTGACCGACCTGCCGCCCGGCAATCACGAACAACAATGATGCACACAGACAATCAGAACACGGACCTTGGGCGGGCACGAGCCGCCCTCTTCGACCTCGACGGTGTCCTGGTCGACACAGAGAGCCAATACACGGAGTTTTGGGACAGCCTCGGACGCGAGTTCGTGCCCGACGTGCCCGACTTTGCAAACCGCGTGAAAGGCGAGACCCTGCGACACATCTTCGAGATGTATTTCGCCGAAGACGCTGCTCGCCGTAAGGCCGTCTCCGACGCCTTGGAACGTTTTGAAAACGCCATGAGCTACCCGCTCATGCCCGGAGCGATGGAACTGGTTACAGCCCTCAATGAAGCCGGCTGGCACACCGCTGTCGTGACCAGTTCCGACCATAAGAAGATGGCGCATTTTTATTCAGCCAATCCCGGTTTCGCGGAGCATTTCAACCGTATCTTCACAGCTGAGGACACACCGCGTTCGAAGCCCGCGCCCGACCCATATCTCCGGGCAGCCGCCCATTTCGGCGTGGCGCCGGAGCGCTGCGTGGTGTTCGAGGACTCGTTGAACGGCGTCCGCTCGGGCGAGGCGGCCGGCATGGCGGTCGTCGGCCTGTCGACGACGCTGCCCGCGGCGGCGATAGCGCCTCACTGCCGCCGTGTCGTGCCGGGACTGTCGGCCCTGACACTGGCCGACGTTGAAGCCTTGTCCGCTGTGTAAGGAGGGCGCCCGCCTTGCGCGGTTATGAGAAAAGCGCTAACTTTGCAGCCGTTTTGTGGAGAGGCGGACTGCCGCCCGCCTTTCAAAAAGAATAAGAGATGTCAGGATATTTAGTTGAAGACACGCGGAAGGTGACGACCCTCCGCCTGAAAGAGATGAAAGAACAAGGCCGCCGGATTGCGATGCTCACGTCGTACGATTACACCACGGCCAAGATAGTGGACGGCGCAGGTGTCGACGTGATCCTCGTGGGAGACTCGGCGGCCAACGTGATGGCCGGACACCAGACCACGCTGCCCATAACGCTGGACCAGATGATCTATCATGCCCGGTCGGTTGTCCGGGGGGTCAAGCGCGCGCTCGTCGTTTGCGACATGCCTTTCGGCACTTATCAGGTGAACGCCGTCGAAGGCGTGCGCAACGCCATCCGCATCATGCAGCAGACCGGCTGCGACGCGCTCAAACTTGAGGGTGGCGTGGAAATCATCGACACCGTGCGGGCCATCATCGACGCCGGAATCCCCGTCATGGGGCACCTCGGGTTGACGCCCCAAAGCATCAACAAATTCGGCACCTATGCCGTGCGGGCCAAGGAGGATGCAGAGGCGGCCAAGCTCCTTTCGGACGCCAAAGCCTTGGCCGAGGCCGGATGTTTCGGGCTGGTGCTCGAAAAAATTCCAGCCACACTGGCCGCCCGCGTGACTCACGAAATCGACATTCCCGTCATCGGCATCGGCGCGGGCGCCGAGGTCGACGGCCAGGTACTCGTTGTGGCAGACATGCTCGGGATGAACGTGGATTTCAAGCCCAAATTCCTCCGTCGTTACGCCAATCTTTACGAAATCATGACGGATGCCGTCGGCCGTTATGTGGGCGACGTGAAAGACGGAAGTTTCCCCAATGAAAACGAACACTATTGACGCATCCCCGGCAGGGCGCCAAGGGCATTCGGGGGCACTGGCCGTGTGCGTGGCCGGCGCTCTCGTCGGCTTTTCGCTGGCTGCTCTCGTGGCCCTGACCACGTGGCAGATGCGTCATGCTGGCTACGACGGCCTCCTCGTTGGGGCGAACGTGCTGGCTTTTGCCTTAGGAGTGTGGATTCCCGGCTCACTGAACGCCTACCTGATAGAGTGCTTCTATCGCAAACGGCTGTTCTACGGGTCGGTCGCCGTGCTGCTTGCTTCGGGCCTGGCGTCCGGGCTGGCTAGCACTGCCGCTGAAATCCTCGGCTTGCGAGTGGTGCAGGGTGGGGCGGCAGCTGTCGCCCTGCTGGCTTTGGGCACACTGGTGAACGACCTGTCGCCCTCGACGCGCCGTACGCGCGTCGACACGCTGCTCTCGTGGTTCCGGCGGATAGCCCTGCCGTGCGGACTGAGCGCCGGGGCATGGCTTCCAGGAGCCGTGGGGACAAGTCTGGCTTTTATCTTAGCCCTTGTCCCGGCGGCCTGCGCCATGCTGGTGGTGGCTCCGGTGCACGTGCCGTTCAGGGCACCCTTGCGCCGGGAGCGCTGCTCGTGCGACCGCTTCTGGCTCCCCCAGGCTTTCCCGCTTGTCCTGAACCTGCTACCAGCGGCCGCGGCGGCGGGAATGCTTTTCGGGACGGTCACGCAACCGTTGGAGTATGGCTGTCTGGCCATAGGCTGTCTGCTGGGGGTCTGGTGTGAGCGCGTGGCGCTGGCCAGTGCCGACGAACGGGCGCAGATCGGCAGCGGGCTGCTCATGATGGCGGCGGGAACGCTCCTGTATGCCCATGGCGGGGCGGCCGCGTCGGTCGTGGCCTTGCTCCTGCTCGGCGCGGGGATAGGCCAGGTGATGTCACGTTTCCTGCTCTATTTCTTGAAACTGCCCGGCCACTGCCAGCGGGCGACAGCGCAACACACTTATATGCTGACAGGCGAAACGGGACTTGCCCTCGGGTATGCGGCAGCCTGCGGAGGTGTGCCGTCATGCTGGGGCGTCTTGGCGCTTGCCGGTTCGGCGCTGGCGCTCTACGTCTGGATTACACATCCATGGTTCGTCAAACATCGCGACAGGGATTTCAAATTCCGCGAAGTGTAATACGCACAGTCATAAGGCTGGGCACAAAAAACTGTAATTAACACGCTTCATTCTGCCGTTTTTATTAATTTTGCGGCAATTATCGAAAAGTAGCACAGAAGCATAAGATATGGCAAAGAGATTTACCGAACGCAGCACGTTCAGCCTTCCCGAAATCAACAAGGAAGTGCTTGAAGAGTGGGATGCTGCCGACCTGTTCCATAAGAGTATGTCTGAGCGCGAGGGTTGCCCCTCGTTCGTCTTCTTCGAGGGACCTCCTTCGGCCAATGGCCACCCGGGCATCCACCACGTCATGGCCCGCACAATCAAGGACGTGTTCTGCCGTTACAAGACGATGCAAGGATTTCAGGTCAAGAGGAAAGCAGGTTGGGACACGCACGGCCTGCCTGTTGAGTTGGGTGTCGAGAAAGAACTTGGCATCACCAAGGAAGACATCGGTAAGTCTATTTCGATCGAAGACTACAACGACAAGTGCCGCAAGAACGTCATGAAGTTCACGCAGGAGTGGACTGACCTCAGCCATCGCATGGGGTATTGGGTGGATATGGAGCATCCGTACGTCACCTATGAGAACGCATATATCGAGACGCTTTGGTGGCTCTTGAAGCAACTGTATGACAAAGGGCTGCTGTATAAAGGCTATACCATCCAGCCCTATTCGCCCGCAGCAGGCACCGGATTGAGCTCGCACGAACTGAATCAGCCGGGCTGTTACCGCGACGTGAAGGACACGACGGTGACAGCACAGTTCAAGATCGTTGACCCGAAACCTGAAATGACAGGATGGGGCACGCCTTATTTCCTAGCATGGACCACGACTCCTTGGACGCTGCCCTCGAACACGGCACTCTGTGTCGGCCCGAAGATAGACTATGTGTGCCTCCGCACCTATAATATATATACAGGCGACGCCATCAGTGTCGTGATGGCCAAGGCGCTCGTTCCGTCATATTTCGACGCCAAAGGCCTCGAAGCACCTCTCGACGGCTACAAGCCGGGCGACAAAATCGTTCCCTACCGCGTGGTAGGCGAGTGGAAAGGTTCGGAGCTTGTAGGTATGCACTACGAGCAGCTGATGCCCTACGTCAACCCGGGCGAAGGGGCATTCCGTGTCATCCCCGGCGATTATGTCAGCACCGAAGACGGTACGGGTATCGTCCATATCGCTCCGACGTTCGGTGCGGACGACGCCTTCGTGGCCAAACAGGCCGGAATCCCGCCCTTGCAGGTGATCGACGCGAAAGGGAAACGCTGCCCGATGGTCGACCTCAAAGGCCGCTTCTTCCGCATAGAGGATCTCGACGCGGCATTCGTGCGTGACTATGTCAATGTCGACGCCTATAAGGAATACGCCGGCCGTTTCGTGAAGAACGCATACGACCCCACGCTGACCGACAAGGACGAGACGCTCGACGTCGCCCTCTGCATGGACTTGAAGAGCCGCGGCCTCGCTTTCAAGATTGTCAAGCATGTGCATAGTTACCCCCACTGTTGGCGCACGGACAAGCCCGTGCTTTACTACCCGCTTGACAGCTGGTTCATCAAAAGCACGGCTTGCAAGGAGCGCATGATTGAACTGAACAAGACAATCCGCTGGAAACCCGAGTCGACGGGCACAGGACGCTTCGGCAAATGGCTCGAAAATCTGAACGACTGGAACCTGAGCAGAAGCCGTTACTGGGGCACGCCGTTGCCCATCTGGCGCAGCGAGGACGGTGAAGAAACCTGCATCGGCAGCATCCAAGAACTCTATGACGAGATCGAGAAGAGCGTGGCTGCTGGTCTGATGAAATCGAATCCGCTGAAAGACAAAGGATTCGTCCCCGGCGAATACAGCGACAGCAACTATCATAAGATAGACCTGCACCGCCCTTATGTCGACGACGTCATCCTTGTTTCGCCGACGGGCAAGCCGATGAAGCGTGAGACCGACCTCATCGACGTATGGTTCGATTCCGGCTCCATGCCCTATGCCCAAATTCACTATCCGTTCGAACATAAAGACGAGCTTGACAACCGCACCGTCTATCCGGCCGACTTTATCGCCGAAGGCGTCGATCAGACGCGAGGTTGGTTCTTTACGCTGCACGCTATCGCGACGATGGTTTTCGACAGCGTGTCGTTCAAGGCCGTCATCAGCAACGGGCTTGTACTCGATAAGAACGGTAACAAGATGAGTAAGCGCCTCGGCAACGCTGTCGACCCCTTCGGCGCTATCGAGAAATACGGCAGCGATCCCTTGCGCTGGTACATGATCACCAATTCAGCCCCTTGGGACAACCTGAAGTTTGACGAGGCAGGTGTGCAAGAAGTGGCACGCACGTTCTTCGGCAAACTCTATCAGACCTACTCCTTCCTCGCGATGTATGCCAATGTCGACGGTTTCGACGGAACGCAACCCACCGTGCCTTTCGCGGAGCGTCCGGAAATCGACCGTTGGATCGTTTCGGAACTGAATACGCTTGTGAAAGACGTGACCGCCTGTTACGAAGACTATGAGCCGACCCGCGCAGGACGCTTGATAGAGACGTTCGTCATCGACAACTTGTCGAACTGGTTTGTCCGCCTGAGCCGCAAACGTTTCTGGGCGAAATCGATGGATAACGATAAGCTGAGCGCTTACCAAGCCCTGTATGACAGCCTGCTCACTGTGGCCAGACTCATGGCTCCCATCGCCCCGTTCTACGCAGACCGCCTCTATCGCGACCTAACCGGCGGCACAGGAGCGGACGGAAGCGTGCATCTCGCCAAATTCCCTGTTGCGGACACAGCTCTCATCGACAGCGAACTCGAAAAACGCATGGAACTGGCACAAGAAGTGACATCGATGGTGCTTTCGCTGCGTAAGAAAGAACACATCATTGTCCGCCAGCCTTTGCAGTGCCTCTCCATCCCTGCAATCGACGCGACGCAGAAAGCCCGCATTGAGGCCGTGCAGCAGCTCATACTGGACGAAGTGAACGTCAAGGAGTTGAAGTTCGTCGATGGCGGAATGCTCGAAAAGACTGTCAAGTGCAACTTCCGCGTCATGGGCAAGAAATTCGGAAAGCTCATGAAAGGCGTGGCCAGTGCGGTCGGCGCGATGTCGCAGGACGACATCGCCCGTTTGGAAGCCGAGGGGCGCATCGACCTCAGTGTCGATGGGACAACCGTCACGGTTGAGCGTGCGGACGTCGATATTGTGAGCGAAGACATCCCGGGATGGGTCGTGGCGAACGAGGGTAACCTCACGGTGGCCTTGGACGTGACGCTCACCGATGAACTGCGGAATGAAGGCATGGCCCGTGAAATTGTGAAGCGCATACAAGCTCATCGCAAGGAAAGCGGATTTGAAATCACTGACCACATTCTCGTGAAAATCCAAAACCATCCAGAAATAGCTGCCGCCCTTTCAGCTTATGGCGACTATGTGTCTGGCCAAGTCCTGGCAGACAGCATCGAACTGGTCGACGGAGTTGAAGGCACGGAGTTCGACTTCGACAGTTTCAAAGTAAACGTGAATATCCAGAAAACTAACCATTAATAAAACTACCATGGCCGAAAAAACACGTTACACGGACGAAGAGTTGGCTGAATTCAAGCAACTCATCCTTGAAAAGCTCGAAAGAGCAAAACGCGACTACGAGCAGATGATGGACGTCCTGCGCAATCAGGACGGCAACGACGTGGGCGACACCTCGCCAACGTATAAGATCCTCGAAGAAGGCTCCGCCACGCAGAGCAAAGAGGAAATAACCACGATGGCAGCCCGTCAGCAGAAATTCATTCAAGGCCTGCAAGCTGCATTGGTGCGAATCGAGAACAAGACGTACGGCGTCTGCCGCGTGACGGGCAAGCTCATTCCCAAGGAACGGTTGCGGGCTGTGCCCCACGCCACGCTGAGCATCGAGGCCAAACAGATGAAGAATCGCAAAGACTGACAAACGTTTTGGCAAAACTGATGCAAACGACGCGGGTGCGTGCTCTTGTGGCTGTCGCCATAGTGGCAGGCGTGCTGTGCTGCGACCAGCTCATCAAGCTTTG
Source organism: Candidatus Caccomonas pullistercoris (assembly GCA_018714085.1). Lineage (GTDB taxonomy): Bacteria > Bacteroidota > Bacteroidia > Bacteroidales > Bacteroidaceae > Alloprevotella > Alloprevotella pullistercoris. The sequence continues at coordinate 3,132 of DVNY01000037.1, read as the reverse complement.
GGTCAAGACGAACATGCGCCTGTATGAGTCCATCCATGTCGCCGACTGGTTTTACATCTACTTCACGGAAAACAAAGGCATGGCTTTCGGTATGGATTTTATCGGAACCATGTTTTTGTCCGTCTTCCGGATTGTCGTTGTGAGCGCCTTTGTGTGGCTGCTTGTCAAGGTGGTGCGCGGGCGTTATCCGATGGGACTGCTTGCCTGCGTGGCCTTGCTTGTGGCCGGCGCGGCGGGAAACATCATCGACAACTGTTTCTATGGCCTGATCTTTGACGAAAGCACCCCTCTCGAAGTCGCCCATCTCGTGCCCGCTGGGAGCGGATACGGCGGCTTCCTGACAGGCCATGTGGTCGATATGTTCTACTTCCCGCTCATAGACAGCTACTGGCCGGAGTGGGTGCCCGTCGTGGGTGGTGAACACTTCGTCTTTTTCAGCGCTATTTTCAATTTCGCCGATGCAGCCATCAGTTGTGCCGCAGTGGCGTTATTGATATTCTATCCTAAGTACTTGGTAGGAAAGAAGGAGGATTGACAATGAAACGGACAGCGTGGTGGATGCTGCTTGTCGCAGCTGTTTTTCTGGCGTCGTGCGAAACGCGCACGCCTGAGGGCATTGTGCCTCCCGACGAGATGGAGGACTTGCTCTATGACTACCACCTCGCTCAGTCCATGGCTCGTCAGGCCCCCGACAGCACCGCCTATCGTTACCGCCTCTACACCGAAGCCGTCTATCGCAAGTACGGCATCGACGCAGCGCAGTTCGACAGTTCAATGGCATGGTACACAAGGCATTCCGACCGTTTGTATAAGATTTACGAACGTGTCAACCGACGCCTTGTCGAAGATGTCGGAGCTTCGGGCGACGGCTCCATGCGTTCACGCTATACGTCGCTCTCGTCAACCGGCGACACCGCCAACGTCTGGACCGACGTCCCGCGTTGCATACTGACGCCTATGGGCGGCAACAACGTCTTTACGTTCACCATGCAAGCCGACAGTTCTTTCCATGTCGGCGACCGCGTGATGTGGCACTTCTATGTCGATTGGATTTGCCGCGAAGGGCAACGCTCGGCGCAGGCCGTCCTGGCCCTGACGCTTGACAACGACTCGGTTGTCATTACCAATCAGTCCATCTATGGCGGCGGTGAACAGCGCATCATGGCGCCACGTACTGACCGCGGCATAAAGCGTGTTTCGGGTTTCGTCTACGTGACCGACACGTGGAGCGCCTCGTTCAAACTCATGATGGTTTCAGACTTTTCGTTGGTGCGAATGCGGAGCCGTGAGGCCCTTCCGACGTCATCCCCGTCGTCGCCAGCCGATACGCTCGTGAAGCAACCGGCCAACAAAGAGCGCCCCGACAGCCTCCGACCGGTGCAGTTGGCTGACACTGTGCGCCACGGTCGCCCCATGCTCAATCGCCGCCTGAACATGCCCCGTCAGGTGCATCGTCAACGTCTGACGCAATGAGTGCGTTCCGCCGTATCGCCGTCAACCGGCTCCACCTGCCCGACGGGCGAGTCCTGCCCAATCATGTGATTGAGCTCCGCGACGGACGAGTGACGGCCTATTACCCCTTGACCGAAGAACTCCCTTCGACCGAATGGCTCGGCGGGGATTACTATCTCACGGAAGCCGAATAGGCCAGTCCTTTCGCTTCCGCCCGTCAGACTGACGCGGTTTCACCGACCCGTCACCCTAACGTCCGCATCCTTTTTGCTGTTCATCTCCTCCTCTTCGACGATTTTCGGAACTTTTATGTAATTTTAGCGGTGCTCTTTGGGCGGATAAAGGCTTTTTCGTATTTTTGTTACCAGTTCGTCACACATCCGACACACTAATCGCAGAATTTTGCATCAGAGAAAAAAGAAAATATCGTCGTCATCCATGAGAGTGCTGTTTGTAGTCCAAGGTGAAGGGCGTGGCCACTTGATGCAGGCCATCGCGGTGTCGCGCATGTTGAAGTCTGCGGGTCATGATCTTGTCGAAGTGTTGGTCGGAAAGAGCAGTGGCCGCGTCATTCCCCAGTTCTTTTATGAGCAAATCGGGGCGCCAGTCCGTTGTTTTGACAGTCCCAATTTCATGCCGACTGTCCGTAACCGGCGTCCACCGCTGCTTCGCAGTGTGGCCTATAACGTAGTCCGCCTCCCGCGTTATGCGCTCAGCGTGCGCTTCATCCACCAGCGCATCCGCGCAGGGCGCGTCGACATGGTGCTGAACTTCTACGAGCTCCTCACGGGGCTGCTCTACCTTTTCTGCCGGCCGGCTGCGCCGCATGTGTGCATCGGCCATCAGCTCCTTTTCCTCCACCGCGGGTTCCGCTTTCCCGGGGCGAACCGCCTCTCGTGGCGTTCGCTGAAACTCTTCACGTGGATGGCCAGTTTCGGGGCAGAGCGCAAACTCGCCTTGTCGTTCCGCGAAATGCCTGACGACGAGGCGCGCGACATCTTCGTCGTTCCGCCCCTGCTGCGCCGCGAAGTCGTCACGGCCCGCCCGTCTGTCGGACGTTACATTCACGGATACATGGTCAACGCCGGGTTCAGCGAGAGCGTGGAAGCCTGGCACAGGCTGCACCCAGAGGTCGAGTTGCATTTCTTCCGCGACCGCGGGGGCGACGGAGGGGCAGAGCGCGTCGACGCAACGCTCACGTTCCACGCCATCGACGACCGCGCCTTTCTCCGCTCGCTTTGTGGCTGTGCGGCCTATGCCACGACAGCCGGTTTCGAGTCTGTCTGCGAGGCCATGTATCTCGGCAAGCCTTTACTCCTTGTGCCCGCCCATATCGAACAAGAGTGCAACGCCTACGACGCCGCGCTGAGCGGAGGCGTCGTAGTGGCCGACGATTTTCGTGCCGACGACCTCCTGCACATGGCCCGCCACCACCGTCGCGACAAAGACTTTGTCCGTTGGGTCGACAGCTGCGATGCCCGCTTCATGGCGCATCTTGAAGCCGCCGCCCCCCTGCGAGTGGCGCGAGTGGCATGGGCTTGAACAACTCCCGCGTGGTTCCGTTTCCTTCCTTTGGACTGCGCCGGCCGGCAACTGCCGCACCTTTCGCCGACGGGGCGGCTGGCCGGAAATCCTGTCAGCCGGACTGAATATCCTGGCGCCCTGACCGTTTTTCCTGCC
>DVNY01000036.1 GCA_018714085.1 Candidatus Caccomonas pullistercoris | reverse complement strand
GGCACGAGGTCGCCCGCGCCGAGGCGGCGCGAGATGAAGTTGCCCGAGCCGTGCCCAAAGAAGAAGCCGACTGCCTGGACGACGGACATGACCGGGAAGGCGATGCCCACGGCGGCAGTGGCAGCCGTGCTGATCTGCCCCATGAAGTAGGTGTCGGCCATGTTGTACAGGGACGTGACGAGCATGCTGACAATGGTGGGCACGGCCAGCGAGACCACGAGGCGGGGCACGGGCTGCGTCGTCATGCGTTCGAACCGTGTTTGCCCGTTCGTCATGGCTGTGGCGTTTGGCTGGCCGTCCGTGCGCGCCGCAGGCGGCAAGAAGCGGCCGCGGGGCACGCTCCGCCGCACCGTTTACTATATATAATAATGTGTGTCACTATATATAATAATGTGTAACTCCCTGCAAAGTTACGAAATAATCCGCCACCGCGGACGCCAAAGCACAATGAAGCCGGCCTGTGGCGGCAGGCCGGCTTCGGTGTGCGGTCGTCGGCTGGCGCGTTGCGGCGCCCGCCTGACGGGTTACTTGTGCGTCTTGTACTCGGGCACGATGCTGGTTTTCTCCCACTCTTCGTGCATCACCTGACCGTACTTTTCAAAATCAAGGATCAGCTTTTTGCGTTTCAGCGTGTAGGTAATGTCGGTCTTGTCTGGCGTGATGGCTTCGCCCCACTCGTGAGTGATGGTCTCGACGTAGTGGTTGTCGCTTTCGAGGGTGTAGGTGCCCAGACGCGATACGTAGTAGACGCCCGTGGCCCCGTCCGGCGCAAGATTGATGAAGCGGCCGTCGGGCTCGATGAGCTTATAGTAGGTCTTGCCTTCGTAGATAAGCATCCAGTGGCCTACGAGTTTGTTCTTCGGCGCGTTGCTGGCACTCATGGCGGCAGGAACGAGGAATAGCAGCAAACCGGCAAAAATGGCTAACAAGCCTTTCAACATTCTTTTCATAGCGGCTCTTTTTTGAGGTTCAACGATTAACACTACAAATATAGTGTTTTTATTGATTGGTAGGTGAGATTGATGTCCTTTTTTTCCAAAAAAAATTGCCGGACGTCGGGAAAGCCGTTTCCACGCCTGCGGGAGGGTGTTCCGGAAGCAGCCTACCACCCCCAGACGTTGCGCCCGACGAACCAGCAGGCCGCCGCGACGGCCACCAGGCAGAGGGCCGCCGGACCGGTCAGGCTGGCGTAGAGGCGCGGCCAGCGACGGCAACGGCGCGACGCAAGGCCAAGGAGCGCCATGTAGGGCAAGGCGGAAACGAACAGGGCGTTGTGGTGGAAAGCGGCGGCCACGTCGAGATGGAGCAGGCTGTGGACGGCGCGTTGCAGGCCACAGCCGGGACACTGCCAGCCCGTCAGGACATGGAAGGGGCAGCGGGGAAAGACCGGGACGGCCTCGGGGTTGCACACGAAGAAGACGACGGCCGCCACGGCTACGGCCGTCCACACCGCCCACGCCGGGAGGCGGCGGGGCGACGGTGCGGGACGGGGCGTGGAGCGGAAGCGGAGTTTCATGACAGGAGCAAAGATAGCGAATGAGAGCCGGAAGGGCAAGAACTGGGCGACTTTCTTACGCCGGAGGGGGCGGCGCCACGCCCTTGTGCCGACCTGCCGGAACGGGACGGCTGACAGGAGGAACGGGACGGCTGACAGGAATTTCTGTCCGGCTGACAGGAGGAGCGGGACGGCTGGTGGTGAGGCCGGGCTCGCCTCCGTTTCCTCGTGCCGCCGGCCGACGAATCCGAAATCATTTCGTAACGTTTTCGTCAGTCCTTTGTCACCACACCGTCACAGCCTCGTTACACATGTCAACTACTTTTGCACTCGGAATAATAAGGACAGAAAAAAACATGAGAAAGACAGCTCGCAATCTCACTGCGGCCAGCCTCTTGGCGTCAGCCATCGCCTTGCCGGCACAGGCGCACGAAAACGTCAGGGGCGTCGTCGTCGACAAGGCAACCAACGAACCGCTCATCGGCGCAGTCATCCGCGTGGCAGGCACCCAGGAACAGGTGGCGCTCACGGACTCCGTCGGCGGTTTCAGGCTCGAAGACCTCCCCACCGGGGCTTACACCATCTCTATCAATTACCTCGGTTATCATCCCGAAGTGATCGACTCCATCCGCCTTAGTGCCGACAGCCTTTTCACGTTCAGCGTGAAGCTCGAAGCCCGCGACATCTCGCTGGACCATGCCACCGTCGTGGGGCGCAGGGACAAGGAAAGCGAGAACGTAGCACTCACCGTGCAGCGCAAGGCGGTCGTGGCCGTGCAGCAGGTGAGCGCCAGCGAGATGAGCCGCAAGGGCGCCTCGGACGCCGAAGCCGTCGTGGCCAAAGTGGCGGGCATCTCGAAGCAGGACGGCGTGAAGAACGTCTTTGTCCGCGGTTTGGGCGACCGTTACAACGCCACGACGCTCAACGGGTTCAGCCTGCCCTCCGAAGACCCTGAATATAAGAACATATCGCTCGACTTCTTCGAGTCGGACGTCATCCAGTCGCTCGACGTCAACAAGGTGTTCAACGCCAGCACCGAGGGCGACGTGGCCGGCGCCCGCATCAACGTCAATTCAAAGGAACTCAGCGGCAAGGGCGGTGTGTCCGTCGGGCTCTCGGGCGGCTTCAACACCGCCACGGCCGGCCAGACGCTCCTGCTGCCCGACGGGATGAACGCCT
>DVNY01000035.1 GCA_018714085.1 Candidatus Caccomonas pullistercoris | reverse complement strand
GGCATATCGGCCCTGATGGACGGGACAACTGACCTCGCCATGGCTTCACGTGCCATCAAATTCAGCGAAAAGATGAAAATGAAGCAAGCCAAGCACACACCGGTGGAAGTAGTCGTAGCCTACGATGCCCTTGCGATCATCGTTCATCCCTCCAATCCCGTCAAGCGGCTCACGCGAGAACAACTCGAAGGCATCTTCCGAGGGAAAATCACGAACTGGAAACAGGTCGGCGGGGACGACGCACGCATCGTGGTCTACTCCCGCGAGACATCCTCAGGCACCTACGAATTTTTCAAAGAAAGCGTGCTTCACAACAAAAACTACATGAGCAGCGTCTTGTCCATGCCTGCAACCGGCGCCATCATTCAGTCAGTCAGCCAGACCCGCGGCGCCATCGGCTACGTCGGCCTTGCATACCTCAATCCGCGCGTCAAGGCCGTGTCGGTCTCCTACGACCAAGGCCGCCACTACGTTTACCCTTCCGTGCAAAGCGCCATGAAGAAAGAATACCCCGTAGTGCGTCCGCTCTACTACTATTACGACAAAGCCAACGAAGCAAGAGTCCGCCCGTTCCTGCAATTCATCTCATCGAAAGCAGCCCGCGCCAAGACGCTTGAACTGGGCTTCATTCCCAGATAACAACATCCATACACAATAAGAACAACCCCATGAAGAAATGGATTGACCGAATCGCCCGCCAGATATTCACGCTGAGCGGCTTCGTGACGAGCGTCGTCATTCTCCTGATCATCGGCTTTCTGTTCAGCGAAGGCGCCGGGCTATTCCGCCAGCCCATCGTGGAAGAAGGCTATGTACTGGCCCTCAACAAGTCGAATGACGTCGAGCGTCTCAGCGCTGAACAAATCAAGCAGCTTTTCGACGAAGACATCACCAACTGGAAAGAAGTCGGAGGTAACGACATGCCTGTCAGCGTGTTCCGCCTGGAAGACCTGGACCGCCTTTACAGCGAAGCCGAACTGGGCTCGGAATACGAACACGCCGGCGAGAAGATTGCCGAACAGGTCCGCAAAACGCCGGGTATCATTGCATTCGTGCCTAAAATGCTCGTCGAAGGTTTTGACGACCTCCACCTCATCCCAGACCATACCATCCCCGTCAAGGATGTGCTTCTCGGCACAGAATGGTTCCCGACCGCGACCCCCTCACCCATCTTCGGAATCGTCCCGCTGCTGAGCGGAACGCTTTGGGTGAGCTTTTTCGCCATCCTCATCGCCCTGCCCTTCGGTCTGGCAATTTCCATCTACTTGGCCGAAGTAGCACCGCCATCGGTGAGCAAAGTGCTCAAACCCATCATCGAGCTGTTGAACGGCATTCCCTCCGTTGTCTACGGTTTCTTTGGTCTTGCCGTCATCGTGCCTCTGCTCCAACAAACGTTCGACCTGCCTGTGGGCGAGTCCGGGCTTGCGGGCAGCCTCGTGCTCGCACTCATGGCCCTTCCCACCATTATCACCGTAGCCGAGGATGCCATGCGCAACTGTCCCCGGACCATGCGCGAAGCAAGCCTTGCACTGGGCGCTACGCAATGGCAGACGATCTATAAGGTCGTCGTCCCCTACTCCATCTCGGGCATCACTTCTGGCGTCGTGCTCGGCATCGGCCGCGCCATCGGCGAGACTATGGCTGTGCTCATGGTGACGGGCAACGCCGCTGTCATCCCCACCAGCATCCTCGAACCGCTGCGCACCATCCCCGCCACAATCGCCGCCGAACTGGGCGAGGCACCCGCGGGCGGCGCCCACTACCAAGCGCTCTTCCTGCTCGGTGTGCTTCTTTTCTTCATCACCCTGATTATCAACTCTTGCGTAGAGATTGTCTCTGCCCGCAACAAGACGAAACGATAAGCTATGGCTCTTCAATTCGACCCCAAGTACAACCACCGCAAGCGCGGGCTTCAAAGCGCCATGTTCGGCTGCTTCCGGCTTCTCAGCTACTGCATCGTGCTCGTGCTGTTCATTATCTTAGGTTTCATCATCGTCAAAGGCATTTCCGTCATCAACTGGACGTTCCTCACCGAAGCACCGTCCGACGGAATGACCAAAGGTGGCATCTGGCCAGCCATAGTCGGCACATTCTGCCTCATGCTGGGCAGCGCAGTGTTCGCCTTCCCCGTCGGCGTTGTCAGCGGTATCTACATGAGCGAGTATGCTCCGCAAGGCAAGCTCGTTGCTTTCATCCGTACGATGACCAATAATCTCGCGGGAATTCCGTCGATCGTCTTCGGCCTCTTTGGCATGGCTTTTTTCGTCAATTATCTCGGGTTCGGCGACAGTATCTTGGCCGGCTCACTCACACTGGGTCTGCTTGCGCTTCCTATTGTCATCCGCACGACCGAAGAAGCCTTCCGCGACATTGCCCCGAGCTATCGCGAAGGCAGCCTCGCGCTGGGAGCCACCAAAGCACAGACCATTTGGCACGTACTGCTGCCAATGGCCATGCCCCGGGTCATCACGGGCCTCATCCTGTCGCTCGGCCGCGTCTCGGGCGAAACAGCTCCTATCCTTTTTACGTGCGCGGCTTACTTCCTGCCCAAATTGCCTACAAGTATTTTTGACCAATGCATGGCACTGCCCTACCACCTTTACGTAGTGGCCACAAGCGGCACCGATATCGAAGCACAGACGCCCATTGCCTACGGAACGGCGTTCGTGCTGATCGTCATCGTGCTCGCCATGAACCTTATTGCCAACGGCATTCGCAAGCATTTTGAGAAGAAACTTAAATCGAAATAACCGCCTCTTCATATTATGAACAAGATTGAAGCAAAAAACGTAGACTTCTACTACGGTTCTTTCCACGCCCTCAAAAACATCAGCATCACCATTCCCAACAACGAGGTGGTGGCTTTCATCGGCCCGTCCGGCTGCGGGAAATCCACATTCCTGCGTCTGTTCAACCGCATGAACGACCTCATCCCCGGAACCCGGCTGACCGGCCAAATCCTCATAGACGGCAATGACATCTATGACAAGAGTGTGGACGTCGACGTGCTGCGCCGCAATGTCGGGATGGTTTTCCAGCGCCCCAACCCGTTCCCGAAGAGCATCTTCGAGAACGTGGCTTACGGCCTGCGCGTCAATGGCGTCAAAGACAAGGCGTTCATCCAACAGCGCGTCGAGGAGGCGTTGACCAGCGCAGCCCTATGGAATGAAGTGAAAGACAAGCTGAAAGAATCGGCCTACGCCCTGTCCGGCGGCCAGCAGCAACGCCTTTGCATAGCCCGGGCGATGGCCGTACAGCCTTCCGTCCTGCTCATGGACGAGCCGGCTTCGGCCCTTGACCCCATATCGACCTCAAAGATCGAAGAACTTATCTGCGAACTCAGCAGCCAGACCACGATCGTCATCGTCACCCACAGCATGCAGCAAGCAGCCCGCGTCAGCAACAAGACTGCGTTCTTCTACTTGGGTGAAATGGTAGAATACGACGATACTAAGAAAATCTTTACTAATCCCGACAAAGAGGCCACGCAGAACTACATCACCGGCCGCTTCGGTTAACCCCACGCCACACTCACTAACGACAGATACACTCATGGTTAAATTTGTAGAAAACGAACTGCTTTCCATCCGAAAAGAGATACGAGACATGTGGACGCTCGTCTACGAGCAACTCGACAATGCCTACAAGTCGCTGCTCGAAACCGACATCGAGCTCGCCGCGCAGGTTGCCGCAAGGGAGAAACGCGTCAACGCGTTCGAGCTGAAAATCGACAGCGACATCGAGGACTTCATCGCGCTTTACAACCCCGTCGCCGTGGATCTCAGGTTCTCTCTCGCGATGCTCAAAATCAACAACAACCTGGAACGCATAGGCGACTACGCAGACAGCATCGCGCGGTTCGTCATCCGCACGGAGCCGCAGCCCGCCGACCGTGAGCTTTTCGAACGCCTGAAACTCCGCGAGATGTACGAGACGGCGCTCAACATGCTCAAGACGACGATGGAGTCGCTCGAAATGCAGGACATCGCAAAAGCCAAATCGGTGTTCGAAATCGATGAGACGCTCGACAACATCAACGACAAGGCTATCGACACCCTCGTGGCCTATGCCACTGAACATCCCGAGGCCATCCGTCTCTGCATGGAATTGGCCGGCATTTTCCGCAAGCTCGAACGCACGGGCGACCACATCAACAACCTTGCCGAAGAGACGGTCTTTTACATCGACGCCGAGGTGCTGAAACACCGGCGCAACGCCCTGAAAGACTTGGACGCCGAGTAATCCTCGCACCGGGGCAACGGGCTGCTTGCCCTACTGCGCCCGTAACGAAAGCCTCACTACGTAAATCCGGCAAGAGCCAGGCGGCTCTTGCCGGATTTACGTTTAACCTCCACACACAGGGAGTCTGGCTCACCGGTCAGTCGCAACCGTCCTGATCGGGATTGCGCTGTTTCCAATAGTCGATGCGCTCGCCCCACGAGAGGTTGAACAAAGGCAACACATTGTGACGTTCGGCCCATGCTTGCCACTGGCTGGCGAGCTGGCCGAGCACATCTGGATTTTCCCCGCCGACATCTGTCGTCTCATAAGGGTCGGTCGAGAGGTCGTAGAGTTCCCATGGCGACTTGTCGTCAGGCCGCACTATTTTCCAACGGCCGGAGATGAGCGCCGAAGAGGTCTGATGCTCAAAATAGAGGTCGTGCTGCGCAAAAGGCCGGCCTTCCATCGCAGGCCAAAGGCTCACGCCGGGGAGTGCGATGCCCCGGCCATTGCCTGGATAGCTGTGCCCTGACAGTTCGAGGCACGTCGGGAGGATGTCGGTGATGTGGGCGGGCTGCCGGCATATCGCCCCGGCCCTCTGGCGCCCTTGCGGCCGTCCGTCAGCAATGATGCAGGGAGTGCTGACGCCGCCCTCGTAACACCACATCTTGTAACTGCGATACGGAGTGTTGCTGAGGTCGGCCATCAGCTGGTTCGTGCGCCCTCCTTCAAGTGTAGCCCCATTGTCGCTCAGGAAGATGAACACCGTGTTGTCGGCCATGCCGCGCGCCCTCAGTGCGTCGGCCACGCGCCCCACGCCGTCATCCATGACCTCAATCATCGCCGCATAGGTTGCCATGGTTTCTGTCCACTCACGACGCTGCGCGTCGGTCAACTCGTTCCACGCCGGTTTGTGTCCGCCGAACTCCCGGTCGAACCGGGGCAGTTCCATGCTGTCCGGCACAAGCCCCAAGTCTTTCATTCGCCTGAAACGTTCACGCCGGAGCACGTCGTAGCCGGCCGCATAACGGCTGCGGCAACGTGCCACGCGGTCAGCGGGCGCCTGCAAAGGCCGATGGGGCGCGAAATAGGCCAAATAGAGGAACAAGGGGCGGCCGGACGGATGCCCCTTGATGAAGCTGACGGCCGAGTCGGTAAGGGCCTCCGTGTAATAGTATCCCTCCGGAAAACTGTCGACTGGTGTCAGATTGCTGTACACGAACTTCGGGCGGAAATAGCTCCCACCGCCGGTCAGCGACCCGTAGTATCGGTCGAAGCCTCGCTGCGTCGGATAGGTGCCGTTAGGCGCACCAAACGCGCCGTCGACGGTCACGTGCCACTTCCCGGACATATACGTGCCATAACCGGCCTCGCGGAGCAGCTCGGCCAAGGTCGGGATTTGCCGGTCAATCTGGCCGCGATAGCCCGGGCGGTGCTCATCGACGGCGGTCATCCACCCCATGCCCGCGTCGTGCGGGTAGCAGCCCGTCAGCAACGAGGCGCGGCTCGGGCAACTGCGTCCTGTGTTCTTGAACTGGCTGAAACGCAATCCGGCGTCGGCCAGGCTGTCGAGATGAGGCGTCTGCACTTCGCCCCCGTAGCACCCGATGTCTGAAAAACCCATGTCGTCACACATGATCAGGACGATGTTCGGTTGCCGGTCGTCGGCTGAAAGCGGAGCCGCCATGACGGCCATGCAGGACGCCGCCAACCGCAGGCTGCGGGCCGTAGTCTGTTTTTTCATCATAGGCTGAGTTTT
>DVNY01000034.1 GCA_018714085.1 Candidatus Caccomonas pullistercoris | reverse complement strand
CATCTGGACTTTCCCGAGTGCCGCCTTACCTTATGAAAAGGTAGTGCAAACGAGCGGAAAGGACGAGGAGTTGACGCAGGAAACTCATCTGAACGATGAACCGTAGGGGCGCCACCCCGGACGCCCGGTGCCGGAACGGCACAAGCAGGCCACCGCGGGACGGGCTGTGCAGGCGGGTGTTTGCGGCGGTGAATGCGGACGACGGCAGTGTCATTTTGGCATTCGCGACGGTCTTCCGGGCGTCATAAATGGCGCCCCTACGGTTGCTGTTGCGCAATTGGCGCCTCCGGGGTGGCGCCCCTACGGTTGCGGTTCGTGTGCGGCGATTTTGTGGCGGTGTCCGGGGTGACACAGGTCGGCTGGCCGGAAAACCTGGACGGCTGACAGAATTTCCTAAATAACTGACAGGATTTACGGGACGGCTGACCGTAAATCCTGTCAGGGCACTTGGCTTTTCCTATCGGGGCGCCGCGCACTTCCGGCGCGGTGCCGGGAACGCCGGACGGACTGGCTCTCTGCCCGGGCGGACGGACAGAAAAAAATTGTCCCCGGAACCATAGTCCCGGGGACAACCTTATGCTAACCCAGAGGGGAAGCAGGAATGCTTACTTGACGTAAACCTTCTTGCCGTTCTGGATGTAGATGCCCTTCACGGCCTTCTGAACGCGGCGACCGCTGAGGTCATAGATTTCGGCGTTCTTCTGGGCGTCTGCGGCGTTCTCATCGTTCGTCACGCTGCCGATGCCGACAGTCTCGATCGGGCCACCGTCCCAGAAGCGGAAGACGTTGGCGTAGTCAGCGCCGTGCGTGTTGTACGAAACGATGTTGCCCTGCGTGCGGGTGGCGTTGTTCGTCACCGTACCGCCGTGCATGCTCATCGTGCACTTAACCTTGGCTTTCGTGGTGTCGCCACCGTCGTACCAGAGGCGGTCGATATAGAAGCCGGCGGGCACAGCGGCCAGCGTCACTTCGCCTTCGTCGTTCATCTCAGCCACGGCCGGAGCCAGGTGGAAGAGCATGGTCGTGTCGTTGAACTCCTCGCCCACGCTGAGCGGCTTGTTGAACGTCCAGGTGCGGCCATCGACGTACAGGTTCGTAGCGATCGATTTGAGCGAGCATACGATTGAGTCGGCTCCGCTCACTGCGCCAGTCAGCGTCTGCATGTCGCCGAGTTCGAAGTAGAAGTTCTTGTCCCACTTGTTGAACTCACGCCACGACAGGATGGTGTCGCCTTCGATGTAGAGGGCATACTGCACGTTGTCTCTCTGCACATAAGCCGGAGCGGCCGTCACGATGGCGTAACCGTTGTCGGGATTGTGCTGGATGAGTTCGTCAGCCGGAGTGTCGATGAGTTCTTCAACCAACATCGTCACGTCGCCTTGGAGTTCCGTGTTGCCCTCTTCGATGATCTCGCGTATCTCGGCCACCTGATCCTCAGTGTAACCGTTGATGCAGCCCACGGCGTTCAGGGCGGCGCGTCCGTCGAGGAACGTGTAGCGCGAAGCTACGTATTCTTCGAACGTAACCGTTGAACCGGCGTCATTGGTAGCGCTTGCATCTTCCCAGTATGCCAGCTGGCCAGGGGTCTTGTTCTCCAAATCGTTCCATACTTTGTCGGTGCCCATGACGCGGAAGCCGTAGCCCGAAGTGATGTTCAGGATTTCGAAGCCCATCTCGATGCCTTGCGGCTGAACGAGCTGGGGAGCATCGCCGCCGACGTCGCAGAGCACGAGGCCGTTGTTGGCCTTGTTGTAGAGGAAGTAGGTGCCGTCCGCGTTCTTGCTGAAGCACCAGAGGGCGTTGTCGTCGATCTTGGCAGAGGCATCGCAGATGAGGTAGCCGTTGTCGTTAGCCGTAGCCGTCAGCACCTTCGAACCGCGCATACGGATGATGTACCACGTAGCGCCTTCCTCGGGAACCATGGCGTCGTCTCCGACTTCCGTTGTCTTGACCGGATCAACGATGTCGTAGTAGAAGGTCAGATAGGCACCTGCGCTGATGTTTTCGGGCGTAACGGTGAACGGAATGTTGAGGGGATTCCCTTCTGCGTCAATGTTCAGGCCCGAAGCGTTCGTAGCCTCGGCGTTGAACTTGTACAGGTTTCCAGCATCGGGGGCGTTGATTACGGAGTCGACGTCGACATACATTTCAGCGCTCGATACGAACACGTTCTCCTGACCGTCATCCAAGAGGGTGATGCAGTCATAATAGATAGCACGCCAGGGGCGATAAGCAACCTCGATGGTCTTGGACTGCGTGGCAACTTCCTCGATCTTCGTCAGGAGCGTAAAGTGCGTTTCTGTGGGAGCAGTGATGGAGTCGCCCGTAGCTACGCGCTTGCTGGCCTCCATCTCTGCCAGGCCGTTGCTGAAGCCATAGTCGCCTTCGAAGACGTCGGTGAACATCGACACGTCCTGCGTCATGTGGAACGTGATGCGCGGGTAGGAAGAGTAGGCGGCGTCAACCGTGTACGAACCGCCGGCCACCATGGCTTCGGTGAGCTCGAAGCAGGTTGTGTCGGTGATGGCCTGTCCGTTCACAGTCAGCGAGCGCACCGTGTTGTTAGCGAACGTCGGAGCGTTGACCGTGTCGCCGATGGCGGCCATGACGCTGGTCTGCATCGTCGCAGCTACATCCTGGGGCACAAGGTCGGCCAGGTTTTCGTCCTCGGCGATGTTGTTGTCCGTCGTACCGTCGAAGAACGACAGGTTGAACGTCACGGTGTACATGAGCTTCGACTCAACCGTCGGGACATAGACCTTGATGAGCGAGTTGCCGCCCGTGGCGGCCCAACCGACGATGGTGGCGTTGTTGGGGCCGCCTGCCAAGTCGTTACCGTTGATGTACTGGCCTTCGTTCAACGAGCTGGCGAAGAGGAAGGTGTTTTCCGTTGCGCCGACCGTTACGGTGTACACGTCGACAGAGTCCTCAGGCGCGTTGGCCGTTACGGTCGTCGTGGGGTACTTGCCTCCTGAGGGATACATGCAGAAGTACTTGTTGTCTTCGAGGGACACAAGGCGATACTGGTCCTCCCCGGCGCTTTCCAGACGCCAGAGGAAGCTCTTGTTGCCCGTCACGTTGGCTTCGAAGTCGTAGCCGACGAGCAGTTTGTGGCTACCATCAGCCATGGGGTGGTTCTCCATGAATTTCTGACGGCCGTTGTTGAACAGCATCACAGGCGTTTCGTTGGCGGCCAGTTCACTGAGCTGTTCGAGGCTCGTAGCCTCCGTGCCCTGAGACGTCACCACCATCTCTTGCGTCTGCGCTGCCGCTGGCGTGGCACCGGCTAATCCGAGCGCCAAAGCCAGACTCAGGTAGAGTTTCTTCATTGATGAGAAATTATTAAAGTTAAACATAGATAAAATCCGAAGCCTTACAAATGTTGTATACAGACGATGCAAATTTAGTGTATCTCTACGTGTTTTTCTCAATTCGTACGAAAAAAATTACGAGGAGTTTGACATTTTTTCTCTTTCCGCCGTCCGGCGGACGAAAACGGGCGTCAGTCGGTCGGGGTTGGCCGCCTGTTTTTCCGGTCAGCCGTCCCGTAAATCCTGTCAGTTATTCAGTAAATTCTGTCAGCCGTCCAGGATTTCCGGTCAGCCGACCTGTGTCACCCCGGACGCCGCCACGGCATTGCGGTGACTTGATTTGCACATGCGGCAGACATCCGGGCGACACAAGTGTCGCCTCTACATTCCATTGCCGCCTCACCAAAAACCGTAGGGGCGCCATTTATGACGCCCGGATGACCGTCGCAAACGCCAAAATGACACTGCTGTCGTCCACATTCACCGCCGCAAATGCCCGCCCGCACCGCCCGTCCCGCGATGGCCTGCTTGTGCCGTCCCGGCACCGGGCGTCCGGGGTGGCGCCCCTACGGTTCATCATCCAGATGAGTTTCCTGCGTCAACTCCTCGTCCTTTCCGCTCGTTTGCACTACCTTTGCATAAGGTAAGGCGGCACTCGGGAAAGTCCTGATGAGTTTCCTGCGGCAACTCCCCGCCCTTTCCGCTCGTTTGCATTACCTTTCCATAAGGTAAGGCGGCACTCGGGAAAGTCCTGATGAGTTTCCTGCGGCAACTCCCCGCCCTTTCCGCTCGTTTGCACTACCTTTCCATAAGGTAAGGCGGCACTCGGAAAAGTCCTGATGAGTTTCCTGCGGCAACTCCTCGTCCTTTCCGCTCGTTTGCACTACCTTTGCATGAAAAACGGACGACATGACCCTTTTCCTTATCACACTTCTGGCGCTGGCGGTGGGCTTTGCCGCTGGCTGGCTCACAGGGCGCACAAAGCTGTCGGCCGCCCTCGGCGAGTGCCGCTCGGCCTTGGCGGCGGCCCAGGCCCGCCTCGAAACCGAACGGGAACACAGCCGGCGCGAACGCGAAGCAGCAGCCGACGCGCTCCGCGCTGAATTCAAAGCCGTGGCGCACGACCTCAGCCAGACCGAAGCCGGCCACCTGCGCGACCTGCACGCCCAACAGCTACACGCCCTGCTCGACCCGCTGGGCCGGAACATCGAAGCGTTCCGCCAGCAATACGTGGCGGGCACCGCCGCCGCCAACCAGCACATCGACGACCTCATCGCGCAAACCGCCAAGGTGGGCCACGAAGCCTCGGCTCTGAGCCGGGCGCTCCGGGCGAACACGAAGATGCAAGGCGACTGGGGCGAGGCCGTGCTCCACAACATATTAGAGGCGTCGGGACTGACACCGGGCCGCGACTTCGTCGTCCAAGCCCGCACGCGCGACGCCGAGGGACGCGAGCTCATCCCCGACGTCGTAGTCCGCTTCCCGGGCGACCGCGCGGTCGTCGTCGACTCAAAAGTGTCGCTGACAGCCTTCGCGGCCTTCACGGCGACCGACGACGCCGACAGCCGGAAACGCCTCCTGCGCGAACACCTCGACTCGGTGCGCCGCCATGTGGACGAACTCAGCGCCAAGCACTACGAAAGGGTCGTCGATGGCGCCATCGGCTACGTACTGATGTTCATCCCGAACGAAGCAGCCTACCTGGCTGCCGTAGAGAACGACGCGCGCCTGGCCACTGACGCCTATCGCAAGCACGTCATCCTGCTCAACCCGACCAACTTGCTGATGGCCTTGCAGCTGGCCTATAACCTCTGGCAGACCGAACTGCAATCGCGCAACGTCAAGGAGATTTATGACTCGGCCGAGAAGCTCTATGCGAAGTTCGTCAACTTCTCACGCAACTTCACCAAAATCGGCGAAAGCATACGCCGCCTCGACGAAACCTACCACGACGCCTACAAGCAGCTCGCCACGGGCAACGGGAACATCGTCCGCCAGCTCGAAGGCTGGCGCAAAAAGGGCTTCAACCCCACCGCGCAACTGCCCGACGGCCTCAGGCCGGAAGACGAGGCCTGAGCTGCCGGCACAGCGCACCGGGCGGAACGAGGAAGAGCCCGGACGGCGGAATAGTCGCCTTTTTGGCGCTTTCTCACAGACAAAAAGGAGGCTGCGGCGCTACACCCCTTGCCACGCGGGGAAAAACGTGTATCTTTGTCGGCGCTACACTAACACTGAGGACGTTGACTTTAACCGAAAAAAGAGTTTTGGTGACGGGAGCCAGTGGCTTCATCGGGAGTTTCGTCGTCGAACGCATGCTCGACGCCGGAGCCGAAGTGTGGGCCGCCGTACGCCCGACGAGCAGCCGGCGCTACCTGACCGACCCTCGCACCTGCTTCATCGAGCTTGACCTCGACAGCGACGACGCCCTGCGCACCCAGCTGTCCCGCCACGGCGAGACGCACGGCGCCTGGGACTACGTGGTCCACGCGGCCGGCGCCACGAAATGCGCCAACCCCGCGGCTTTCTACGCCGTCAACGCCGAAGGCACGCGTCGCCTGGCTGCGACGCTCGTGGAGCTCGGCCTGCTGGCGGGGCGCTTTGTCTTCATGAGCTCATTGAGCATCTTCGGACCCGCCCGGGAGGAGCGCGTCAGCGCAAGCAGTCCGCACTACGCCCCCATCCGCACCACTGACACCCCGCGCCCCGACACCGACTACGGGCGGAGCAAGCTGCAAGCCGAACGCAGCCTCGCGGCCATCGACGGCCTCGACTACGTTGTCCTGCGCCCTACGGGCGTCTACGGACCGCGCGAACGCGACTACTACCTCATGGCCCGGAGCATCGCCCGGCACGTTGACTTCGCCGTGGGCTACCGACCGCAGGAAATCACGTTCGTCTTCGTGCGCGACCTCGCCGAGGCCGTCGTGCTGGCCTGCTTGCGCGGAAAGCGGGGTGCGGCCTACTTCGTGACGGACGGCGGTGTCTACGAAAGCCGCACGTTTTCGCGCCTGCTCCAACAGGCGATGGGTGTGCGAGGCGTAGTCCGCGTGACGGCTCCGGTGGCCTTGCTGCGGCTGGTCTGCGCGGTGAGCGGCGGGATAGCCCGGATGGCCGGTCGCGCCACGACACTCAACAGCGACAAGTTCCGCATCCTGCGGCAGCGCAACTGGCAGTGTGACCTCGGACCCACCGTCAGCGACCTCGGTTATGCCCCCCGCTACTCGCTGGAACGGGGCGTGAACGAAACAATCAACTGGTACAAAGAACAAAAATGGCTTTAGACTTCTTCCACACCCAACGGCGGCGCCCCGGCCTTATCGGCGTCGAAAAGATCATGCTGTGCTACATGGCGCTCACGACGCTCGTCATCCTCGTCACCTGGAACCTGCTTGCAGACCCGGTGCGGCTTCTGGCCGGCAGGGGGGCCATACTTGTCGGCATGGCGGTGGTCATCGCCATCTACTACAAGGCGCCGAGCAGGGCCACCATCTTTCTGCGCGTGCTCTACCAGATGGGGCTCCTGGCGTACTGGTATCCGGACACGTATGAGCTGAACCGCATCTTCCCCAACCTCGACTACTTCTTCGCCGCCGTCGAAGAGACGATCTTCGGCGGCCAGCCCTCGCTCGACTTTGCGGCCGCTTTCTCGTCGAAAGCATGGAGCGAAGCGTTCAACCTAGGCTATTTTTCTTACTACCCGATGATCGTCGGCCTGACGCTGTTCACGCTCTTCGCGTGCTACCGCCGTTTCGAGAAGTCGACGTTCATCATCGTGTGCAGCTTCTTCCTGTACTACATCATCTACGTTTTCCTGCCCGTGACAGGGCCGCAGTATTACTTCCAAGCCATCGGCGAGACAGCCCTGCACGCACACGTTTATCCGAACATAGGCGACTATTTCTTCAACCACCACGAACTGCTGCCCACGCCCGGCGCCGAGGGATTCTTCCGTGACCTTGTCGAGACCACGCAGCAGAGCGGCGAACGTCCGACGGCGGCTTTCCCCTCGTCGCACGTAGGAATCAGCACGATTCTCATGATGTTAGCCTGGCGCACACGGCGTTCGTTCTTTTTCGTCCTTGCGCCTTTCTATGTCTTGCTCTGCTTCGCGACAGTCTATGTCCAAGCCCATTATGCCATCGACGCCATCGCGGGTCTCGTGACGGCTCCCCTGTTCTACAACATCTCCCACAAGCTCTACTACACGAGCTTCTTCCATCGTCCTCACGGCTACCGCGACTTCTGAGTCCGGCATCAGGCCGAACCGGGACGGCTGGCCGCAAAAACAGTCAGGGCGACAGGAAATCCTATCCGGCTGATAGAAATTCCTGTCGCCCTGACTGTTTTTATGGGTACGGCGATAGGTTTCAGAAATGCTCGCGACGCAGGGGGTAGTGTCCCCGCAGGTATTCGAAACGGCCAGGCTCGGATTTCAGCCGGGCCGTATCGGCCAAGGGATCGTAGAGCTGAAGCATCCGCACCAGGGGATCGGCCGCCGGGACGATGGAGGCGGGGAGCGCGGGCGGCTGGATGTCGAACCTGATGTCGAAACCGAAATGGCGGGCGACGGCTTCGAGGGCCATGCGGGTGCCGGCGGCCTTGCCGTCGGCGGAGTAACCGGCGATGTGGGGCGTCCCGATGAACACACGGCGGAGCAAAGGAAGCGAGATGGCGGGCTCGCCCTCCCAAGTGTCGACGACGGCGGCACGCACCTGCCCGCTGTCGAGTGCGGCAAGCAGGGCCATGTTGTCGACCACTTCGCCCCGCGCGGCATTGATGAGCACCGGACGGCGCTTCATGCGCTGGAAGTCGGCCATGTGGACAGTAGGCCAGCGCCCGTCGCGGACAAGGGGGACGTGATAGGTGATGACGTCGGCCCGATCGTAGACCTCGTCCATGCTCGCGAAGCCTTCGGGACCTTCGGCCGCCGCCCGGGGCGGATCGCAAAGGAGGGTCTGGCACCCCAATGCCTGCACAGCCCGGTCGACAGCCGTCCCGACGTGACCCACGCCAACGATGCCCACACAGCAGGCGTCGAGGCGGACATAACCGGCCTCGGCCAGCCTGAGGAGCGACGTGGCCACGTATTGCCCCACGGAACTGGCGTTACAACCCGGGCAGTTGGCCCACGCAATGCCGGCCTCAGCCAGATAGCCAGTGTCGATGTGGTCGTAGCCGATTGTGGCCGTAGCCACGAAACGCACCCGGCTGCCTTCGAGCAGGGCGCGGTCGCAGCGTGTCCGGGTGCGGACAATGAGCACGTCGGCATCGGCCACGTCGGCCTGGCTGATGGCGGCGCCGGGCAGGTAGCTCACCGTGCCCATCCGCTCGGCCTGGCCTTGCAAATAGGGAATCTTGTCGTCCGCCACGATGCGGAGGGAACGACGGTCGCTTTTCATCTTGGGCGTCACGCTATTTCAGTTTTGCCTCCTGCGGATTGCGCAGGCCACGGGCACCGATGAGGAAAGCCTTGGCAGAGCCGAAGTTCAAATACATGTCGAGCCGGACAGGAATGTGGTTGTCGTCGTCCGTCACGTAGAACGTCACGACTTCCTTCTCTTCCCCATCCTCTTTCTCGACAAAGGAGAAGACAAGGCAGCGGTAGGTGGTGCCGGTGTTCTCTACGGTAAAGTTTTCCTTGCCACGGTAGATGATGCTCTGCCATTCGCTCTTGCGCCCGTCGGCCATGAGGAAGGTGATCCTGTGGCCGACCTTGTAATCGCTGGGGTCGAAGGAACGCGCACGGAGGAGCATGCTGAGCATGTCGTAGGCACAGTACTTCGACGAGAAAGTGTTAAACTCGGGCGCGAGGTCGTTGCGCTGGTGACGCATCTTGGTGGTGACTTTTCCGGGAGCGTAGGAATACCACACCTCGTCGCGCCGGAAACTCTTCCCTTCGAGGGCGCATTTCTTGTAGTAGAGCGGGACGAGGTCGCGTGTCGTATAGCATTGCAGGGTGTCGCGCATGACGAAAAACTTGTCGGCCTGCTTCGAACCGCGAGTGATGAGGTGCGCCCGGAAACCGGGTTTGCCTTGATACACCGACGAGGTGATGTTCATTGACGCCGAGCCGACTTTCACCCAAACGAACTTCCAATTAAAGTAAAGGTCGTACATCAGCGTCTCTCCACTCTTGAACGCATTGTTCGGCGAGGAACACTGCGCGGATGCCGGCTGGCAAAACCCCGTCAGGGCTACCAAGGCGATCCATAAAGTCATGAGCTTTTTCATCGCTATATATATTATATGTGTATCTGCCGACCAGCGGCGGGGTCAGCCCCGACCGAGCTGCCGCAGGCGTTCGGCGTTTCTGTTCTTCACTGTCTTTTTCGGGTCAGCCTTCTGTTTGATGAGTTCAGCAGGCTTCTGCTTCGTCAGGGGGAACGTCCTGAAATTCCAGTCCTGCTCAATGTCCCAACGGGCGCGGACGTTGAACTTTGCGGGGTTATAATAGACCTCCTCAGGAGGCTGTCCGGTTCCGAGCTCGCCGGTGGTCCACCGCCCGTCGCCGTTTCTGTCAAGCAGAAGACGGAGGTAGTAATCGCCCGGTTTGAGGTAGAAAAAGTCAGCCCTGCCCTGCGGGGCACGGCAACGGCGCACCACCTTTCCGCGACCGTCGAGCAGTTCGACGATGGCAGTAGTGTCCCCGTCCAGTCCCTGCACATTGACGAAGAAGGAGCCGAACTCGTCGTCCTTGGCGATATTAAACTTTTGTTCCATGCGGCGGTTGCGGTGGCCGAACACACTGGTCATCGCAGCCGAGTCGACGACAATGACATACTGTTGGCCGGGCCGCCATTCGCCCATAAGCCGGAACAGGAAGTCGCGCCCCGGCAGGGGTTCGAGCAGGTATGGCGCTTCGGTCTCGGTGCTGTCGACGATGAGCCGCAAGTGTACGCCCGACGTGTCGAAACGGGCGAGCGGCTCGTCGACCGTAAGGATCGGATTTTGGTCCGGTGCCAGCGGACGCTCGATGCGCGGTGTCAGTTTTAGCCAGACGGCTGGCGGCTCTTCGTTGAAGGGACGGTTGTTCTTCAAAGCCTTCTCACGGTTTTTCTCCCACTCTTCCCGCTCTTTCTGTCGCTGCTTGTCGCGTTTCGCCCACGTCAGTTTGGGCGACAGTTCGAGCGTATCGGTACGCAGGGACAGTTCGAGCGTCGAGTCGTTGCTCTCCTCGTAAGTCAGGGCCAGCGTCAGGGTGTCCTGCCTCACCAACAGCGTGTCTGCCACCCAAAAGGTGAGCGTGTCGTTGCCCGACGAGATGCGCGGGAGCAGTTTCGAGGCGTCGAAGTTCAGGCCCCGCACTTCGGGAACGTGCGCCGACGGCGCCGTGAAGAAGATGGAGAACTGCTCGGGCACCGGGAATTCTGTTTTGAGCAGGTGACGGACTGGATTAACCTCCGTGAAGGCGCGCAGAACGACGTCGTCGGGCGTGAAGTGAGTGAAGGGACGCGCCACGATGGTGTCATAGTGAACCGTGTCGCGCCAAAGGGTGTCATAGCGGGTGTCTTGGAAAAACGAGGGGGAGATGATGTCGCGCCCGACAGCGATCATCTCGCTCTTTTGAGTGAAGCGGAAATCGCCATCGCCGTCTTTGAGCGCATAAATGCGATAGCGGCCCGGCGCAACGCCCTTGATGGAGAAATGGCCGCTGCCGTCGGTGCGCGCCACGCGGTCGAAAGGACGTGTGCGAAAGGCCGAGTCGGTCGTGTCGCTGTGCAGGCCGACAAGGATGCCCTTGATGGGTTCGAGGTCTTCGGCCGCGAGGACATGGCCGGCGACTTCGAGCGTGTCGACAGTGCGTCCGGTCGAGAAGAAGAACGTGTAGTTCCCCATGGGGTTGCCTTCGTTGTTGTCCTCTATGGCGTCGGAAAAGTCTATCGTATAAGTCGTGTTGGGCCGCAGGCTGTCGTTGAGCGTCACCGTTATGCGCTTTCCCGAGGTCAGTATGTCGGGCATTTCAATCTGGGGTGGTGAGACGGTGACCTTCTCCGAGGCGTTTTCCAGCTTGATGAACTCGTTGAACTGGAGGGTGACGCGCCGGCCCGTCACGCCACTGTCGCCCGCCGCCGGCGTAGTGCTCACGACATAGGGCGGTTCCTCGTCATAGGGACCGCCGTCGGGGCCGCTGCCTGGGTTGGCACAGGCCGCCACGAGCAGGAACAGGAAAAACAAGTAGGGCAGCTGTTTCATCAGGCAGTATGGTTCAGGGCTAAGACTTGTTCGATGATTTCACGGGTGTTGCTCAGGCGCGGCACCTTGTGCTGGCCGCCGAGTTTGCCCCGGCTGCGCAGCCAGTCGCTGAACAGCCCGCGGCGCGCCGGCACTATTTCGAG
>DVNY01000033.1 GCA_018714085.1 Candidatus Caccomonas pullistercoris | reverse complement strand
GTCAGGTTATTTCAGGTGGCTATGGCTCCGGTGTCCCACCTCTTCCCATTCCGCACAGAGAAGTTAAGCCCGGACGCGCCGATGGTACTGCCCAACCCGCGGGAGAGTAGGTCGCCGCCTTTTTTTGAGAGCCCCGCAGCGCGAGAGATCCGCTGCGGGGCTCTTTTTTGTCGTGTGCCGGGAGGAAGTGCGGGGGGGAGTTCCGGGCGTCCGGGGTGGCGCCCTTACGGGGCCGCGTTGATAGGCAGTGGCTCTGCGGCGGTGTTCCGGGCGTCACAAGTGGCGCCCCTACGTTCATGTTTCCAACCAGTGGCTCTGCGGCGGTTCGCGGACGTCCGAGTGGCGTTCCTATGCATGGAGGCGTCAAAAGATTGATGTCGGTGGAGATTCCCGATATTGGGGAGGTATTGGTGTTTTTTGAGGAGGGTGGTGGTGGGATGTGTCGGGTGAATGCGTGAAAGCGGGCGTGCTGATGGTTTTTTCTGTCAGCACGCCCGCTTTTTCTTTGAACTGTTCCGTCGCGGCGGGAGGGGATGTGCGGTGGGGAAATTATTTGATGTTTCCGCGTATTTTGGTGAGGTATTGGTTGAGGGCGTCTTCGTCTTTGCGGCGGATGATGTCGGTCAGTTCGGTCAGTTCGTCCTGAATGCGTGCGACTTGTCCGGAGGTGCGTGGGTTGAAGAGGATTTCGCGCAGCAGGCAGTCGTCTTCGCCCAAGACGCCGCGTGCGATGGCGAGGTGGCGCTTGAACGTGGTGCCCGGCGCGTCTTGATGTTTCATGATGGCGGCGAAAACAAAGGTCGACACGAAGGGGATGCTCAGCGAGTAGGCCATTGTCTCGTCATGCTCTTCGAAGCTGTACTCGTGTACGTGCAGCCCGAGTTTGGTGTAGAGGTTGAGGAAGAAGAGTCGCCCCATGTAGTCGCCTTCGGTGATGACGATGGCGTTTTCGTTGCTTAGGGCACCGAGGTTGGCGAAGGTAGGGCCGAACATGGGGTGGGTCGAGACATAGGGATGCCCGCAGGTGGCGTAGAAATCCTGCAGGCCTGTCTTGACGGAGGCTATGTCGCTGATGATGCAGCCTTCGGGCAGGTGGGGTATGACCTCGCGGAACGTGTCGAGGGTGTATTTCAGCGTGACGGCGTTGATGACAAGTTCGGGGGCGAAGGCGTCGACCTCGTCGAGCGAGAGGAAGCGTTGCGTGTTGTACATGAAGCGCAGCCGTCGCGCGTCGACGTCATAGACAGCCGTTTCGTGGTCGAAGCTGAGGAGGTCGACGAAGAAGGAGCCCATCTTTCCGGCTCCGAGGATAAGGATTTTCATCGTTCTGGCAGTGTCGCTCCGCTGCACCGCCGTCCGGGCAGTCCCGGGCGGCGGGCGCGGTGCGCAGGCTTATTTGTTCATGATGTCGATCTGTTGTCTTACGCTTTCCTCGTGGATGGCTTCGTAGATTGTCTTGACGAATTCGCCGTCCATGCCGCAGAGCACGCCTTGTGCGCCACGCTTGTCGAGGATTTCGTTGTACCGGTCGGTCTGCACGACGGTCATGTTGTGTTCTTTTTTATACTGCCCGATTTCGCGGCTGATGCGCATGCGTTTCGAGAGCAGTTCGAGCAGGGCGTTGTCGCACTCGTCGATCTGGCGGCGCAGTGCTTCGAGGCTTTCGGTCGACTGTGCGTTGCTGCGGATCACGAGCTTGTCGAGGATGAAGTCGAGCACTTCGGGGGTCACCTGCTGCGAGGCGTCGCTCCAGGCGCAGTCCGGGTTGCAGTGGCTCTCTATGACGAGACCGTCGAACCCCAGATCCATAGCTTGCTGGCAGAGCGGGGCGATGAGCTCGCGCTTGCCACCGATGTGGCTGGGGTCGCCAAAGATGGGCAGGGCAGGGCAGCGGCGGTGCAGCTCGATGGGGATGTGCCACATGGGCAGGTTGCGGTAAATCTTCTTGTCGTACGACGAGAAGCCGCGGTGGATGACGCCGAGGCGCTTGATGCCTGCGCCGTTGACGCGTTCGAGCGCTCCGATCCACAGTTCAAGGTCGGGATTGACGGGGTTCTTGACCAGAACGGGCACGTCGACGCCGCGGAGCGAGTCGGCCAGTTCCTGCATGGCGAAGGGGTTGGCCACGGTGCGTGCGCCGACCCACAGGATGTCGATGCCGGCTTCGAGTGCGGCCTCGACGTGCTTCGGGGTGGCCACTTCGGTCGCCACGAGCATGCCGAGTTCTTCCTGCACGCGCTTCATCCACGGCAGGCCCACTGTCCCGACGCCTTCGAAGCCTCCGGGCTTCGTGCGGGGTTTCCAGATGCCTGCGCGGAATATCTTGATGCCTTTCTTGCAGAGTTGCGTGGCGGTGTCCATCACCTGGTCTTCCGTTTCGGCCGAGCATGGGCCTGCGATGACGATGGGGCGCTTCGGGTCGATGCCCGGAAGCCTGAGGGGTTCTAATTGAAGTTCCATGTGCTTTGTTTTTAGGGGTTAACGTTCTTCTTATCGGTTTCCTTGCCGAAGGCGGCGCGGATGCGGCGCAGTGCCTCGGCGATGCGGTCTTCTTTGGCGCAGAGCGAGAGGCGCACGTAGCGGCGCCCGTTTTCGCCGAAGATGAAGCCCGGCGTGATGAACACGCGCGCCTCGTGGAGCACGCGCTCCGTCAGTTCCTCGACGTCGGCGTAGCTGTCGGGGATCCGGCCCCAGAGGAACATGCCGACCTGCCCGGGGTCGTAGGTGCAGCCCAAGGCGTCCATCACCTCGCCGGCCAGGGCGCGCCGGCGGGCATAGACGTTGATGTTGGCCTCCTCGTGCCAGGCGTCGTCGTTGCGGTAGGCCTCGGCGGCCGCCAGCTGGAGGGGGCGGAAGGTGCCAGAGTCGATGTTGCTCTTCACTTTGAGAATCCAGCTGATGAACTCGGCGTTCGTGGCAATCAGCCCGACGCGCCATCCGGGCATGTTGTGGCTCTTGCTCATTGAGTTGAACTCGATGCAGCACTCCTTGGCGCCTTCGACTTGGAGCAGGCTCATCGGTTCGCGGTTGAGAATGAGGCTGTAAGGGTTGTCGTTGACGACGACGATGCCGTGGCGCCGCGCAAAGGCGACGAGCTTCTCATACGTGCTGCGCCGGGCGGCTGCGCCGGTGGGCATGTGTGGATAGTTGGTCCACATGAGCTTCACGCCGCTGAGGTCCATGCTTTCGAGGGCGTCGAAGTCGGGCTGCCAGCCGTTTTCGGGGCGCAGGTCGTAGTGTACCACGTCGGCGCCGAGCAGCCGCGAGAGCGAGGTGTAGGTCGGGTAGCCCGGGTCGGGCACGAGCACTTTGTCGCCCGGGTTGACGAAGGCCAACGTCACGTGTAGGATGCCTTCTTTCGAACCGATGAGGGGTTGGATCTCCGTCTTCGGGTCGAGTTCGACGCCGTAGCGGCGGTGGTAGAAGCCGGCCATGGCCTCGCGCAGCTGCGGGATGCCCGTTGTGGGCTGGTATCCGTGGGCGTCGGGGCGGCGTGCCTCGCGGCAGAGGGCCTCGATGGTGGCCTCCGAGGGCGGCATGTCGGGGCTGCCGATGGCTAGGCTGATGATGTCGCGGCCCTCGGCGTTCATGCGGGCCACCTCCTTGCCTTTGCGGCTGAAATAGTATTCGCTGACGTGGCTGAGCCGCTCAGCGGGCTGTATGGTCTTAGTCTCTGGCGTCATATTCTCCAAGTATTTGCAGTTGTCTGGTCAGTGGCCGCACGGCGTCGATGCTTTGCCTGTAACGGATGTAGTCGTCGTAGGTGACGTCCACGTAGAACAAGTATTCCCACTCGCGTCCGATGATGGGCAGCGACTGGATCTTGGTCAGGTTGATGCGGTAGAAAGAGAAGATCGAGAGCACCTGCGAGAGGCAGCCCTCGGTGTGCGCCACAGCGAAGACGAGCGAGGCCTTGTTCGTGAGGTGCACGTCGCGCAGGTTGTCGGCCGTCCAAGGGTCGCTGAGCACGAGGAAGCGGGTGAAGTTGTGCTTGTTGTCCTCGATTGAGGTTTCGAGCACTTTCATGCCGTAGAGCGGGGCGGCGTCCTTGTGGCAGATGGCGGCGTGCCCTTTTAGGCCGAGGCGGCTGATGGTTTCGGCGGCGCCGGCCGTGTCGTCGGACTCGACGGCGCGCAGGTGGGGATGGGCGGCCAGGAACATGCGGCACTGCGCCAGCGCCACGGGATGTGAGTTCACTTCCGTCAGGGTGTCCCAGTCGTCGTCGGGCAGGCACATGACGCTGTGTTCGATGTGCAGTTTGTGTTCGCCCACGACCGTGACGCCGCTGGCGCGCAGCAGTTCGTAGTTGTGCAGCAGGCTGCCCGCGATGGTGTTCTCAATGGCCATCAGGCCCAGCACGGCGCTGTCGCGGCGCATGGCGCCGAACACCTGCTCGAACGTGTCGCAGCAGATGAGTTCGAGCTCCTCGCCGTCGAAGTATTGGTGAGCCGCAATGTCGTGGAACGACCCCTTGATGCCTTGTATTGCTATTCGTTTCATGTGTGTCTGTGTCAACGAAAAATCCCGCTTCGGTGGGAAGCGGGATTATGCGGATTGGATTTTCTTGTTCTTTGTCCTGATTTTCACACGCAGCGTCCCGCTTCACTTTCCAGCAAAGTAATAAAAGTAGAAGTAAAACGCTGCAAACGGGTTCATTTTTCGATTTCTTTATCGTTACACGCGGCAAATGTACGACTATATTTTAATAAAACAAGCGCAGGGCGTTGTTTTTTTGACAGATTTTTGAAAAAAGTCATTGCCCTGTCACATCTTCCGGCCTTGCTGCCGCCTGTCTGTTCCGGTTCGAAAGTTCGTCGCTCAGGGCGTCGGCCCAGTCGGGGCGCAGTGTGAGTGCGTGTTTCAGGTCGTCGAAGGCGCCGAGCCGGTCGTTCAGGCGGAACTTGACGCCGCCCCGCCGTTTGTAGGCCTCCGCGCAGTCGGGGTGGGCGGCGATGGCCTCGTCGTAGGCCGCCAGGGCCTCGGCCCATCGGTGCCCGGCTTCGCAGGCTTCGCCGAGAGTGACAAGGGCGCCGGCGTCGCCGGGGCTCAGGGTGAGTGCCTTGCGGCAGAGGGCTACGGCTCCCGCCACGTCGCCCGCCGCTCCCCGTGCGCGGGCGCAGGCCACGAGGGCCGTCGGGTCGGTCAGCTGGGCAAGCAGGGCGTTGATGCTGTCATCTGCGGGCGTGGCGCTGTCGCCCGGCGTATGGAGTGTGCTTTCGTTCATAGGTGTATATGCTATATGTATGTCTGCCTGCAAAGTTAGCATTTCCGAGTGGGATGCCGGGAGCGGGCAAACGGAAAAGCGACCGCCCGGGTCTGAAAACGGTCAGTACCGACCGGAAAAACTGTCGCCCCGGCAGGATTTCCGGTCAGGGCGACGGAAAAAACTGTCAGGGCGACTATTCTGCAAGGCCGGGCGTGCGGGTCAGCGGCCCTTCATCCTGTCGTCGAAAGCGGCGAGGGCGGCTTTCGCCCCTTCGCCCATGGCAATGACGATTTGCTTGTATGTCACGTCGGTCACGTCGCCGGCGGCGTAGATGCCCGGTCGCGAGGTGCGCCCGTTCCTGTCCGTCACGATTTCGCGGGCACGGTTCGTCTCGACTGTGCCGGCAAAGGGGGCGCTGTTCGGCGTCAGGCCTATCTGGACGAACACCCCGTCCACCGCCAGCGTCGACTCGTCGCCTGAGAGCCGGTCGCGTAGCCGCAGGCCGGTCAGGCGTTTTCCGTCGCCGAGGGCTTCGAGCGTTTCGGTGTGCAGGCGGACCGACGTGTTGGGCAGCGCGGCCAGTTTCTCGCGCAGTACGGCGTCGGCTTTCAGGCTGTCCATGAATTCGATGAGCGTCACCGCGCGGCAGATGCCGGCCAGGTCGATGGCGGCCTCGACACCCGAGTTCCCGCCCCCGACGACGGCCACGTCCCTGCCGCGGTAGAACGGGCCGTCGCAGTGCGGGCAGAAAGCCACGCCACGGCCCGTGTATTCCGCCTCGCCCGGCACACCGAGCCTGCGCCATGCTGCGCCCGTGGCAATCACGGCCTGCGGAGCCTCGAAACGCTCGCCCGATGTGGTCACGAAGGCCTTCGTCTCGCCGCTGTCGTCGAGACGGTCGATCGTCCGGTTGTCGTAAACGTGCACACCGTAGTCTTCCACGTGTTTCCGCAGGTCGGCCGCCAGTTGTGGTCCTGTGGTCCGCGCCACGCTGACGAGGTTTTCGATGCCCGTCGTTTCGTTCACCTGTCCGCCCACCCGGTTTGTCACGAGTGCCACGTCGAGCCCCTTGCGCGCCGTATAGATGGCGGCTGCGG
>DVNY01000032.1 GCA_018714085.1 Candidatus Caccomonas pullistercoris | reverse complement strand
GGGTGATCCTCCAAGTCGACGGGCAGCTCAAAACCGGGCGCGACGTCGTGCTGATGGCCCTCTTGGGCGCTGAGGAGTTCGGCTTCGCCACGGCGGCCCTCATCGTGATGGGCTGCGTGATGATGCGCAAGTGCTCCCAGAACACATGCCCGGTGGGCGTGGCCACGCAGGACGAGGCGCTCCGCAAACACTTCATGGGGAGGAGCGAATACCTCGTCCGCTACTTCCGTTTTCTGGCGCAGGAGGTGCGTGAGTTGTTGGCCCAGCTGGGCGCCGAAAAGATAGACGACATCGTGGGCCACACCGAACTCATCGTGCGCAAGCCGGATACGGGCAACGCCAAGACGGCTCTCCTTGACTTCGGACGCCTCTTGGCCCGTGCCGAGGGAGCGCACGCCCTTTACCACACCTCGGGGCAACCCATCGACCTGACTGGCGCCAAGGATGTCGAAATCCTGCACGCACTGGACCGCACGGCCGGGGTCGAGCACGTTTCGATGACGCTGCCTGTGAAGAACACCGACCGCTCGGTCGGCGCCCTGCTCGCCGGCGAACTGACGCGGCGTCGCGCCCACACCGGGGCGGCTGGATGCGAGGTCGACGTGGAGTTCACGGGCTCGGCGGGCCAGTCGTTCGGCGCCTTCCTGGTGCCGGGCGTCAGGTTCAGGCTCGTGGGCGAGGCCAATGACTATCTGGGCAAGGGTCTCTCGGGTGGGCGCATCGTTGTGGTTCCGCCCGCCGGAAGCCCCTTCGAACCGGGCGACAACGTCATCGCGGGCAACACGCTCCTCTATGGTGCCACCGGGGGCGAAGTCTACCTCAACGGACAGGCGGGCGAACGCTTCGCCGTGCGCAACTCGGGCGCTGTGGCCGTGGTGGAGGGCGTCGGTGACCACGGTTGCGAATACATGACGGGAGGGCGCGTCGTGGTGCTCGGCCCCACGGGGCGTAACTTCGCCGCCGGCATGTCGGGCGGCATCGCCTACGTCTGGGCGCCGGGCGGCGACTTCGACGAGCACTGCAACATGGAAATGGTGGAGCTGTCATTGGTCGAGGAGGATGCTGCGCGCAAGGAGCTGGCCACCCTCGTCCGGCAGCACTACTTCCTCACCGGCTCTCCCCGCGCCGGCCACCTGCTCGAAGACTGGGAGCAACACGTGGGCGAGTTCATCCAGGTGACACCCGTAGAGTACATGAAAGTGATGCACGAAAGGCAGATGCAACGCCTCGAACGCCGCATTGCCGACGCGGCCCGCGAAAACGCATAAACCAACGCACAAAAAAAGAAACAAGATATGGGAGATCCAAAAGCTTTTCTCACCGTGCCGCGCAAGGAGGCGGGCTACCGCCCCGTCTATGAGCGGATCAAAGATTACAGTCAGGTCGAGCAGACTCTCAGCAGCCACGACCGGCGTCAGCAGGCGTCGCGCTGCATGGACTGCGGCGTACCTTTCTGCCACTGGGCCTGCCCGCTGGGTAACAAGCCTCCCGAGTTTCAGGACGCCCTGTTCCGCGGGAAGTGGCGCGAGGCCTATGCGCTCCTCACCGAGACGAATGACTTTCCGGAGTTCACCGGCCGCGTCTGCCTGGCGCTCTGCGAAAAGGCATGCGTGTTGCGCCTGACGTTTGATGCGCCCGTGACCATCCGCGAGAATGAACTGGCTCTGGCCGAGGCGGCCTTTCGCGAGGGCTACGTCGACCCCGTCCACACGCCTCGCACGGGGCGTCGCGTGGCCGTCGTCGGGTCGGGGCCGGCGGGGCTGTCGGCTGCCGCGCGGCTCCACGCCGCCGGCCACGACGTCACCGTCTTCGAGCGCCAGGCACGCCCCGGCGGCCTGCTCCGCTACGGCATCCCGAACTTCAAGCTCGACAAGGACATCATCGACCGTCGCATCCGCCTGATGGAGGCCTCCGGCATCACGTTCAGGACGGGCTGCGAGGTGGTTCTGGAAAGCCTGCCCGAAGAGTTCGACGCCTACGTCTTCTGCACCGGCACACCCACCCCGCGCGACCTGCCCCTGCCCGGCCGCGAGGCCGCAGGCATCCACTTTGCCCTCGAACAGCTGGCGGGGCAGAACCGCCTGCTCGACGGCGAGGACGTACCCGAAGCCCGCCGCGTCAGCGCCAAGGGGCGCCGCGTGCTGGTGATCGGCGGTGGCGACACGGGATCCGACTGTGTCGGGACAAGCATACGGCAGGGCGCCCTGAGCGTGACGCAAATCGAAATCATGCCCCAGCCGCCCGTGGGCAATAATCCACAGACACCATGGCCCATGTGGCCCGCCGTGCTCAAAACCACGAGCAGCCACGAAGAGGGTTGCCAGCGCCGTTGGGGACTGACGTCGCGCCGCTTCCTTGTGTGCGACGGCCGGGTTCGCGGTGTGGAGGTCGAAGAGGTGACGTGGGACAAGTCCTCGGCCGACGCCCGCCCCGAGATGCACTCCACGGGGCGCATGGAGGTGATCGAGGCCGACCTGGTGCTCTTGGCCATGGGCTTCTTGCGTCCGGAGGGCGTGCCGACGGGTCAGGGCGTCTTTGCTGCCGGCGACGCCGTGACGGGACCCAGCCTCGTGGTGCGTGCCTTGGCCGACGGGCGGCGCGTGGCGCGCGATGTCGACGCCTACCTTGGCAGCCTCGGCACGCCTGCTGACTGCGACCCGGCCGATGCGGCTGACCCGCCGCACCCGGCGCATGCCTGACATGCCTCCCGGCATGGCGGCGGAATATCCTAGGGCACCGATAAAATTTTCTGGCGCACCGATAGGAATCTTGCACGCCCCGTGCAAAACGACGGCCACGGCTACAGGCGCCCGTCCCGCCGAAGCACTCCGGAACTAGTCGGCGACTAGAAAATCCTAGTCGGCGACCCGTAAAAACTAGTCGACGACTAAGAAAAACGGGCACGGCGCGGCCATCCGCCCCCAAGCCCACGGACAACTATCAACCCAACGAAACTCAAAACAAGAATAACTATGTGTGGAATTACCGGTATTTTCAACATCAAGCAGCAGACCCACGAGCTCCGCGAAAAGGCGCTCCGCATGGCGCGGAAGCTGCGCCATCGCGGCCCGGACTGGAGTGGGCTCTACGTGGGCGGCTCGGCCATCCTGGCCCATGAGCGGCTGGCCATCGTCGATCCCCTCTCGGGCGGACAGCCGCTCTACACGCCCGACCGTAAGGTGGTGCTGGCCGTGAACGGCGAAATCTATAACCATCAGGACATCCGTCGGCGTTATGCCGGGCACTACGATTTCCAGACCCACTCGGACTGCGAGGTGATCTTGGCCCTCTATCGCGACAAGGGCGTCGACTTCCTCGAAGAGCTGAACGGCATCTTCGCCTTTGCGCTCTATGACGAGGAGCGCGACGAGTTCCTCATCGCCCGCGACCCCGTCGGCGTCATCCCCCTCTATGTCGGCCACGACCGCGAGGGACGCCTCTACTTTGCGAGCGAACTGAAAGCCTTGGAGGGCTTCTGCGACGACTACGAACCCTTCCCGCCGGGGCATTATTATTGGAGCCGCGAGGGGCGGATGCACCGCTGGTACCACCGCGACTGGGAGAACTACGACGCCGTGAAGGATAATCCCGCCCCCGTCAGCGCCGTGCGCGAGGGGCTCGAAGCGGCTGTCAAGCGACAGATGATGAGCGACGTGCCCTACGGGGTGCTCCTCTCGGGTGGGCTCGACTCCTCCGTCATTGCTGCCGTGGCGGCCCGTTTTGCCGCCCGCCGCATCGAAACGGGCGGACAGGCCGCCGCGTGGTGGCCGCGGCTCCACTCGTTCGCCGTGGGGCTCGATGGCTCGCCCGACCTCCGTAAGGCGGCCGAGGTGGCCAAACACCTCGGGACCGTGCATCACGAGGTGAAATACACCATCCAAGAGGGACTCGACGCCATCAGGGATGTCATCTATTTCATCGAAACCTACGACGTCACCACCGTCAGAGCCTCGACGCCGATGTACCTGCTGGCCCGCTTCATCAAGTCGATGGGCATCAAGATGGTGCTCAGCGGCGAGGGCGCCGACGAGGTCTTCGGCGGTTACCTCTACTTCCACAAGGCGCCGTCGGCCCGGGCTTTCCACGAGGAGACCGTGCGCAAGCTCTCGAAGCTCCACCTCTACGACTGCCTGCGTGCCAACAAGAGTTTGGCCGCTTGGGGCGTCGAGGGGCGCGTCCCCTTTCTCGATAAGGAGTTCCTCGATGTGGCCATGCGCCTCAACCCGGCAGCCAAGATGTGCCCCGGGACGGTCGTGGAGAAGCGCATCGTCCGCGAGGCGTTCTCCGACATGCTGCCGACCGACGTTTGCTGGCGCCAGAAAGAGCAGTTCTCCGACGGCGTGGGCTATTCGTGGATCGACACGCTGAAAGCATGGACCGCCTCGCAGGTGACCGACCAGATGATGGCCGACGCCGCCATGCGCTTCCCAGTCAACCCGCCGCGCAACAAGGAGGAGTACGTCTACCGCAGCATCTTCGAAGAGCATTTCCCCAGCGAGAGTGCTGCCCGCAGTGTGCCCAGCGTGCCGAGCGTGGCCTGTTCGACCGCTGAGGCGCTGGCTTGGGACGCTTCGTTCGGCCAAATGAACGAACCCAGCGGACGTGCCGTGCGCGGCGTCCACCATGACGCGTATAAAGAATAAAGCGACTCATCACCATGGACAATATGATAGAATTTACAAAGATGGAGGGCGCGGGCAACGACTATATCTATGTCGACGCCGCCCGCTTTCCGATTGCTGACCCTGAGGCGTTCGCCGTCCGTTGGAGCCGTCCCCACACGGGCATCGGCGCCGACGGGCTCGTGCTCATCTGTCCCTCGGACGCGGCCGACTTCCGTATGCGCATCTTCAACGCCGACGGCTCTGAGGCTCGCATGTGCGGCAACGCCAGCCGCTGTGTCGGCAAGTATGTCTACGACCACGGCCTGACCCGGAAGGCAGACCTGACACTTGAAACCCTCTCGGGCGTCAAGCGGCTGCACCTGCACGTTGAGGCCGGTGCTGTCCGTCGCGTCACGGTCGACATGGGGAAACCTGCAATCGAAGCGGTGGCCGTGGGGCCGACTGCTGTCGCCACGCCGCTCGGCCGCTACGAGGGGACTGTCGTCTCGATGGGGAACCCGCACTTTGTCATCTTTACGCCCGACGTGGCCTCCGTCGACCTGGCCGCCGAGGGGCCTTTGCTTGAACGCCATGAGCGTTTTCCCGGTCGCACCAACGTGGAGTTCGCCCAAGTGAAGCCAGACGACCGGATAAGGATGCGTGTCTGGGAGCGGGGCTCGGGAATCACGCAGGCCTGCGGCACGGGAGCCTGTGCCACGGCGGTGGCTGCCATCCACGCCGGGCGCTGCGGCCAAAGCGTCACTGTCGACATGGACGGCGGCTCGTTGGAAATCGACTGGCGCGCCAACGACGGTCACGTCTATATGACCGGCGAGGCGCGGACGGTATATGAAGGAACGATTAATACATAGCATATCATAGTATATTATGGTACACGTAAACGAAACTTTTACCAAGCTGCCCGGCAGTTACCTTTTTTCAGAGATAGCTCATCGTGTGGCGGCATTTCAAGCAGCGCATCCTGACGTCAGGCTCATCCGCATGGGCATTGGCGACGTGACGCAGCCCCTTCCGCCTGCCGCCATCACGGCCATGCACCGGGCCGTCGACGATTTGGCCTATCGCGAGACGTTCCACGGCTACGGTCCCGAACAGGGCTACCCGTTTCTCGTCGAGACCATTTGTGAGCATGACTTCCGGCGGCACGGCCTGAAAGTGACGCCCGACGAAATCTTTGTCAGCGACGGAGCCAAGAGCGACACCGGCAATTTCGGCGATCTCCTTGATACTGACAATCGCGTGGCCGTGGCCGACCCAGTCTATCCCGTCTACGTTGACAGCAACGTCATGGCCGGCCGTGCAGGCCATCTCGGTGCCGACGGGCGGTGGAGCGGCATCACATATTTGCCCTGTACTGCCGAAAACGGGTTCAAACCCCTTCCGCCGTCGGAGCGTGTGGACGTGGTTTACCTCTGTTCGCCAAACAACCCCACGGGAGTTGCCCTGACGCGCAGCGATTTGGCTGCATGGGTGGATTATGCCCGTGAGCACAAGACGCTCATCCTCTTCGATGCGGCCTACGAGGCCTTTGTGCGCAACCCCGACGTGCCCCATTCCATCTACGAAGTGCCAGGTGCCGAGGAGTGTGCGGTTGAGTTCCGCAGCTTCTCGAAGACGGCGGGCTTCACCGGTGTCCGTTGCGGCTACGTCGTTGTGCCGCGTAGCGTGAAGGTTTGGACGGCGGACGGGGTGGCTGTGGCTCTCAACGCGCTGTGGAACCGTCGCCAGTGCACCAAGTTCAACGGGGCTTCGTATGTGACGCAGCGGGGCGCTGCTGCCATCTACACGCCCGAGGGCCAGGAACAGGTGCGTCGCCTCATTGACTACTATCACGAAAATGCCCGTACGTTGCTCGAAGGCACTCGCCGGGTGGGGCTGGAAGCCTACGGAGGCGAGGATTCGCCCTACGTCTGGCTCCTGTCTCTTATACACATCTGACGCTGCCGACGAT
>DVNY01000031.1 GCA_018714085.1 Candidatus Caccomonas pullistercoris | reverse complement strand
TCGCGCGACGACATGTTCGGTGTTTCGTGGTGGCAGAGTGCCAGCCTCTTCCGTGGCAACCGCCTTACGGTCGGCGTGGATTACTTCCGTTTTGGCGGGGAGTCGTGGAACGATTACACCGACGGCCACCGCGAGACACAGGTGGACCGGGTGGAGCACGAGGTGGCGGGTTACGTCGACTTCCGTCAGGACCTGGCACAGTGGTTGACCCTCGATGCCGGTGTGCGTGTCGACCACCACAGCCACACGGGGACGGAGTGGGTGCCGCAGGCCGGGCTGAGTGTACGCCTGCCTCACGAGGCCAACCTGAAACTCATGGCGAGCAAAGGCTTCCGCAACCCGACGCTCCGCGAGCTCTTCATGTTCCGCCCGGCCAACCCCGACTTGCGCCCGGAACGGCTGTGGAGCTACGAACTGTCGTTTGCACAACGCCGGGACGGCGGCCGGCTCAGCTACGGAGCCAACTTGTTTTATATCAATGGCGACAACCTCATCATGCGGGTGCCTGTCGATGGCCGCCAGCAGAACGTCAACGCGGGCCGCATCGAGAACTGGGGCGCCGAAGCCAGTGTGACGTGGCGCTGGTCGGCGGCGTGGTCTGTCATGTCGAATTACAGTTGGCTCCATATGGAGCAACCCGTGTTGGCCTCGCCCGAACACAAACTTTTTGCCGGCCTCGGCTATCACCGGAAACGCTGGCGCGCGTCGACGGGAGTGCAATATGTGAAAGGACTGTACACCTCGGTCCGTGTGGCCGGGACAGGCGAGGAACGGACATCGCACTACGTCTTGTGGAACGCCGATGTGGCTTTCGACGCTACGCCGTGGCTCAATCTTTGGGCGAAAGCTGAAAATCTGCTCGCCCAAAGATACGAGGTGATCGCCGGTTTTCCCATGCCCAAGGCTACGTTCATAGGTGGCGTCAGCCTGAACTTCTGAGGCGGGTGGTGCAGACGGTCCGGCAGGGAGCGGGAAACACTCGGTACATGGGCATCAAGGCCGCAGCGTCGCTGCGGTCCAAGCCGGGGGAGGGGTGAAAAGTGTGGGTCTCCCTGCCTCCGGCTTTTTCCTGTGCATTTGCCGCGCAACCGGTCAGGGATAGAAATGTGACAATGTCTACATTTTCTGTAATTATGGTAGCGGAAAGTTTGCAGGAAACCTTTATTTTTGCATCGGTGACATTGGGCGACGCACTGCCTGCCCTGTGTCGCCGCACATGGACAAAACTAATTTGAACGATTGCTTATGTTACGGAAAATCCGATTGACGCTGGGCATCCTGTCGCTGACGCTGGTCACGCTGCTCTTCCTCGACTTCACCGGGACGGTGCATGCGTGGTTCGGCTGGCTGGCCCGCATCCAGTTCATGCCGGCGGTGTTGGCGCTCAACGCCGGAGTCATCCTCTTTCTCGTCGTGCTGACCCTGCTGCTCGGCCGGGTCTATTGTTCGGTTGTCTGTCCGCTGGGCGTTTTTCAGGACGTCGTGTCGTGGCTGAGCAGCCGCCGTCGGGGCCGGAAGAACCGCTTTCGCTACTCGCCCGCCAAGACGTGGCTCCGTGTGGGTGTGCTGGTGCTCTTTGTGGCGGCCTTGTTAGCCGGGGTCGGCTCAGTGGTGGCTCTGTTGGCTCCTTACAGCGCGTATGGCCGCATCGCGTCGAACCTGCTGGCGCCCCTGTGGGGGTGGGGCAACAACGTGTTGGCCTACTTGGCCGAACGGATGGACCGCTATGCCTTTTATTCCGTCGACGTGTGGGTCAAGAGCCTCCCGACACTGCTCGTCGCCGTGGTGACGCTGGTGGTGGTCGTTGTGCTGGCCTGGCGCCACGGGCGGACGTACTGCAACACTATCTGCCCCGTGGGGACGGTGCTCGGACTGCTGTCGCGCTATTCCCTGTGGCGCCCGACGATCGATGCGTCGAAGTGTACGGGCTGCACGCTCTGCGCCCGCCGCTGCAAGGCCTCGTGCATCGACGCCAAGGCTCACCGCATTGATTACAGCCGTTGCGTTGCCTGCATGGACTGCATCGACAATTGCCGCGAAGGGGCGATACGCTACGTCTGCCGCCTGGGGCAGGGCGGAAAGGCTGTCGCCGCGAACGGAAAGACGAAAGCAGTGACAGAAAATCCTGCCACTGCGACAGAAAATCCTGTCAGCCGTCCCGTGGAAACGGTCAGCCGTCCGGAAAATGCAGTCGGAGCGACAGGGAAAATGGCCACCGCGCACGTCCCAGCCGGGAGGGCAGGCCGGCGGAGTGTGGAGGGCGCGCAGATCGACACGGCCCGGCGCAGTTTCCTGCTGGCGACTGCCGCGGCGGCCGGAGCCGCCGCCCTGCACGCGCAGGAGAAGAAGGTGGACGGCGGACTGGCTGTCATCGAAGACAAAAAGCCGCCTCGGCGCCATACGCCCCTGACCCCTCCCGGCTCGGTCGGCGCGCGCCATTTCTTTCAGCATTGTACGGCTTGCCAGCTTTGTGTCTCGGTCTGCCCGAACGGCGTGCTGCGTCCCTCGACCGACTTGGCGCGTCTCATGCAGCCCGTGATGTCCTACGAACGCGGATATTGCCGTCCTGAGTGTACGAAATGCGGCGACGTGTGTCCCACGGGAGCCATCCTGTCGCTGACGGTGGCCGACAAGAGTGCCGTGCAAGTGGGCCACGCCGTATGGATTAAGAAAAACTGTGTGCCGTTGACCGACGGCGTCGAGTGCGGCAATTGTGCCCGTCACTGCCCCACGGGAGCCATCCAGATGGTTCCGTCGGACGCGGGCAATCCCGATTCGCTTAAAATCCCCGTAGTGAACGAGGAACGCTGCATCGGTTGCGGCGCCTGCGAGAACCTGTGTCCCGCCCGGCCTTTCAGCGCCATCTATGTGGAAGGGCACGAATCGCATCGTACGATCTGAAAAAAGAGGAGGACTTATGGATAAGAAGAACGAAAGACATATTTCGCGCCGCAGTTTCCTGAAAATCGCCGGAGCGGCCGGCGCCACGCTGGCAGGCCTTTCGGCCTGTACGGGCAAGGATGCGGGAAGCGGCGCGGCCGCCACGGGCGAAGACGGCGTACCGGTGGGAAAGATGACCTGCCGGATCAACCCGAAGAACGGTGACAAGGTGTCGCTGCTCGGTTTCGGCATGATGCGCCTGCCGTCGGTGGGCGGAAAGAGTGCCCGTGAAGGCAACGAGGAAATAGACCAGGAAATGGTGAACAGCATGGTGGACTATGCCATCGCCCATGGCGTCAACTATTTCGATACGTCGCCGGCCTACTGTCGGGGCAAATCGGAAGCCGCCACGGGCGAAGCATTGAGCCGTCACCCCCGCAGTTCTTATTATGTGGCCACGAAACTGTCCAACTTCGGCGACTATTCGCGCGAAGCCTCCATGGAGATGTACCGCCAGTCGTTCAAAGACCTGCGGGTGGACTATATCGACTACTATTTGCTGCATTCCGTCGGCGGCGGGTCAGGTATGCAATTGCTCAACGAACGTTATATCGACAACGGGATGCTTGACTTCCTGCTCAAAGAGCGTGAGGCTGGACGCATTCGCAACCTCGGTTTCTCGTACCACGGCGATGTGAAAGTGTTCGACTACCTCCTTTCGCAGCACGACCGCTACAAGTGGGACTTCGTCCAGATCCAGCTGAACTACCTCGACTGGCGTTTTGCCAAAGAAATCAACCCGTCGAACACGAACGCCGAGTATCTCTACGGCGAGCTTGACAAACGCAACATTCCGGCCATCATCATGGAGCCGTTGCTCGGCGGGCGTCTCTCGAACGTGCCCGACAACGTCGTGGCACAGCTCAAACAGCGCGACCCGGAGCACAGCGTGGCCTCGTGGGCGTTCCGCTTTGCCGGGACGTTCCCCAAAGTGCTCACGGTGCTGAGCGGCATGACACGGATGGAGCACCTGAAAGACAACCTGCTGACCTATTCGCCGTTGAAGCCCTTGACGGACGAGGAGTTCGCTTTCCTGCAACGGACGGCTACGCTAATGATGCAGTTTGACACGATACCCTGCAACGACTGCAAGTATTGCATGCCGTGCCCTTACGGCATCGACATCCCCGCCATCCTGCTCCATTATAACAAGTGTCTCAACGAGGGGCGCATCCCGGCCAGTTCGCAAGACCCGAACTACCGCGAGGCACGCCGCGCCTACCTTGTGGGATATGATCGCAGTGTGCCCAAACTGCGCCAGGCAGACCATTGCATCGGGTGCCGGCAGTGCGTGTCCCATTGTCCGCAATCGATCGACATTCCCAAGGAATTGCATCGCATCGATGCTTACGTCGAGAAATTGAAACAGAACACCCTTTGAGATGAAAGCACTGATAGAGCGCCTGCACAGGCAGAAGTGTTCTTGTGTCATCGCCCACGGCGACGACGTGCGCATGTTCCACCAACGCGGCGTGGCCGACCTCTACGACCTGTTGCGGTGCGAGCCCGCGTTCTTGCAGGGAGCCCGCGTGGCTGACAAAGTGGTGGGGAAAGGCGCAGCTGCGCTCATGGTGGCCGGCGGCGTGACGGAGCTTTACGCCGATACGCTGAGCCGGCGCGCCATGGACTTGCTTGAAGCGCACGGCGTCCCCGTCGACTGTGCCCAAGTGGTGAGCGGCATCCGCAACAGGGCTGGAACGGGCTGGTGCCCCGTAGAGACGCTCTGTGCCCCTCTCACGGACATCGGGGAGATGGTGGAGGCCATCGGCTGCTTCCTCGCTGCGCAGCGGAAGGGCGCTCCGTGTGCGGCACTCACTGAAACGATAAACACTCAATAATATAATTATGCAAACGACTGCGAAACTTTATGCTTACGGGTATGCCGATGTGCGTACCTACCTGTTTGCCGCGCTTTTCGTCGTGGGCAACGTGGTGCTTCCCCAGCTGGTTCACCTCATTCCCCAAGGCGGGCTGACGTGGCTGCCCATTTATTTTTTCACCCTCGTCGGTGCTTACAAGTATGGCTGGCGTGTGGGGCTGCTGACGGCCATCGCGTCGCCGCTGCTGAACTCCTGGCTGTTCGGGATGCCGGCGACGGCCATGTTGCCGGGCATTCTGGTGAAGTCTGTCCTGCTGGCCGCAGCCGCAGGTTATGTCGCCCACCGGTTCCGTCGCGCTTCGCTGTGGCTCCTGCTGGCTGTCGTGGCATCCTATCAGTTGGTCGGGACGGCTTTCGAGTGGATCATGAGCGGCAGTCTCTTCGCCGCAGCGCAGGACTTCCGCCTCGGGCTTCCCGGCATGGCCGTGCAGGTATTCGGAGGCTATTTGTTCATTAATCACGTAACTGTCAGATAAACATGTTTGGGATTGGAATGTCAGAAGTACTGCTTATCGCACTTGTCGTCCTGCTTTTCTTCGGCGGGGCGAAGATTCCGGAACTCATGAAAGGACTGGGAAAAGGCGTGCGCAGTTTCAAAGACGGCATGAATGGCGTGGACGCCGATGCCGAAAAGAAAGCCGAGAAAAAAGAAGAAGCAGAGAAGAAGGCTTAGCATGGCTGAAGACAGACGCGGCGAAGCGGGCATGACGTTTTGGGAACATCTGGACGTTTTGCGCGCTTCGCTCTTGAAGATTTTGGCTGTGACCGCGGTTTGCGGCGCCGTGGCGTTCGCTTGTAAGGAAGCACTCTTCGATGTGGTTCTTGCGCCCGGGAGTTCAGACTTCGTGACCTATCGCCTTTTCGGCCGAGTCGGTGCGTGGATCGGTGCGGACGGCGTGGCGGAATTTACGGTGAAGCTCATCAACACCGACTTGGCGGCGCAGTTCGTTATCCACATGAAGACGGCGGCCTGTGCCGGTGTGCTTGTCGCCTCACCCTATGCGATTTATCTGCTGTTCCGCTTTGTTTCGCCGGCTTTGTATGAGAACGAACGGCGCTATTCGGTCGGCATTGTGGGTGGGGCTTACGTCATGTTCCTTGCTGGCGTGCTGTTGAATTACTTCCTGATTTTTCCGCTTACTGTCCGCTTTCTTGCCATGTACCAAGTGAGCGGAGCGGTGGAGAATGTGATCACCTTGCAGTCGTACATGGACACGCTGTTGCTAATGAGCCTTACGATGGGCGTTGTCTTCGAAGTCCCGGTGCTTAGTTGGCTGCTGGCGCGCGCAGGTTTCCTTACGTCTGGCTACATGCGGCGTTATCGCAAGCATGCGGTCGTCGTGATTCTCATTGTCGCGGCTGTCATCACACCGACGTCAGACGCGTTCACCCTGCTGCTGGTGGCGTTTCCGATAGGGTTGCTTTATGAAGTCAGTATCCTGCTTGTCCGGATGACAGAGCGGGGACGCCTGC
This sequence comes from Candidatus Caccomonas pullistercoris, assembly GCA_018714085.1. Lineage (GTDB taxonomy): Bacteria > Bacteroidota > Bacteroidia > Bacteroidales > Bacteroidaceae > Alloprevotella > Alloprevotella pullistercoris. Next base: position 17,560 of record DVNY01000031.1, on the reverse strand, counting down.
GCGCGGCGTGACTTCGTTCTGCCCGTCATTGCGAGAGCCGGTCCGACGTGCGGGCCGGCTTTATTTGTGCATGACGGCCGGGCGACCGAAGAAGTAGCGTGAGAGGCCGAGCCGGTCGGACAACCAGCCGATGCCTAAGCTCCCGGCTGTGGCTACGGCCGTGGCGCAGAACAGGTAGGCAAGACCGCTGGTGTCGGCGCGGAAAAGGGGGAGCAGTTGTTTCATCGCCATGGTGAAGACGGGAGAGAACAGGAAAACGACGAGCGTGTTCCGTCCGAGGTAGGTGAACATGCCGGTCGCCTTGCCCGAAGGGAAGCGTTCCCAGACAGCTGTGAGCATCGACAGGATGCTTAGGGTCAGCAGGATTCCCGGCACGCTGGCGCGGCTGAACCATTCGGGATGACAGGCGATGAGCATTACCGGGACAATGGCCCAGAGCGTGGGGAAGAACGTGCGTGAAAGGCGCGCCCCGCTCCAGCGGACGGCCGTGCCGGCAAGGAACCAGAAAGCGTTGGCCGCGTTGACCAGCTCGAGAACCGAAAGACCGTAGAGCGCCAGTGCGCAAATCACTAAGGCACCGCCCGTGCCGAAAACCGGAACCCGGTGTGCCAGGCGGCCGGCCGCGTAGCACGTGAGGCTGCACAGCAGGAACGTGTGGAGGTACCAGTAGGGGCCGAGGGGGTGGATGAAAATTTTGTCGAGCAGCAGCAGCGCGGAAAGTCCCTCTACACTTTCGCGGACAGGCAGGACGGCCGAGGCTGCGACGTAAGCCGCCTCCATGACGGCGTAGGGGATGAAGATCCACAGCATTTTCCGTCCGAACGTCGCTGCGGGGCGCGCCGTGTGGAGCAGGTAGCCCGATATGAGCAGGAAGGTCGGCATGTGGAACGTGTAGACGAAGGCTTTGGCCGTCGGATAAAGGTCGCCTATGTAGCCGAGGTGGAAAGCCACCATGAGGAGGATCATCACTCCTTTGAGCATGTCGAGTTCGGTCTGCCGGGTGTGTAGTGCGTCCATCTGTCTCAGTTTTGCGGAGCAAAGATAGCGAAAGGCGAGAGCCAAGACAAGGAAAAACTTGTTTTTCAGTGGGCTTGGCCGAGCCGCATCCTGTCTTCGTGAAACAAAGATATATAAAGGCGAGGGCCAAGACAAGGAAAAGCTCGCTTTTCCGACGGATCGGCCGAAACGCCATTCCCTTTCATGCCACAAAGAATGCGAGAGAAGCACAAGCTGGCTGAAACCGTGCGCTCCGGCGTCTGGGTAGTGCTGGTCACTCTTCAAGGCGACCCGACAGCGGGGACAACAGGCGGAGGGCGTGTCGGCCTTTCCTGCCCGTGCGACAGAAAATCCTGTCACTGCGATCGTTTTTCCTGTCAGCCGTTTAGGATTTTCTGTCAGCCGTCCCGGCATTCCCGGCCGCCGACCTGCACTTTCCCGCCGTTTGGTCTGTTCTGCGTGTTTGCCAGAGGCGCGTCCGGTTGGCAGGGCGCACGGCTTCGGGAACACCGGACACAGAACCAGTGGGGCTGCATGGTCCTGCGGAGCAAGCCATCAATGAGGCGGACGGGCACGGAAAAGCCCCATACCGCTCCACAGAGGGCAGCATGGGGCCTTGAAAAAGGTGTGGTAGGCGTCCGGCTTACTTGTAGAACTTGATGGACGTTCCCTGTTGGGCGTCGGCCACTTTCACTACGTAGTTCCCGGAGGGCAGGTCCTTGACGGGAATTTCGATTTCAGCCTTCTGGCTGCGGCCAGTAGCGAGCAGTTTCCCGCCCATGTCGTAGAGCGAATAGCTGCGGGGGGCAGCGTCGGGGCAGGCGATGCGGAGCGTTGTGCCGTCGCACTGCCAGTCAAGTGAGGCCGTCGTGGCCTTGTCCACGCCGACCGGGATGACGCGCGAGATGTGGATGTAGTTGATCTTGGCGTTCGTGCCGTTATCGGCAGTGGTTACTTCGAGGCGTCCGTCTGTCACTGACACGGTGTCTGTGCCGACGGCGAATTTCGTGGCTCCGCCCGGTGCGAAGTTGATGACAACCTTATCGTTCACCTGCACGCGGTTGTAGCTGTCGATGTAGTCGATGTCGCCACAAGCCACCGACACGGCGTAATCGCCATTCGGCAACTCGATGGACCATGTGCGCTGATGCGCGTTGCCCATTTGGGCAAAGCTGTCGTAGCGGATGTCGTCCAGTTTGTTGCGGTCGCGGCCATTGGCTGTGTTGTCCGTACGCCAGCCGTATTGATACTCGTGTCCTTGGTCGCCGAATGCAGCGCCGCTGTCTTTCCAGTAGCCTTCGACTTCTTCGGTGTCGGCAGTGCCGAAGTTAATCTGTATTTCTCCCGGTGCCGGCTCGGCCGGATAGACGGACTGTGCTTCGGCCGTGCATTCCCACGTCACGGCGTCGGTCACAGTCTTACCGTTGAAGACGCCCGAAACTTCGATGGTGTTGGCACCTTCTTTCATCTGAACTTCTTCCCAAAGGAAAATGTGGTCTTCCGACGTCTTCTTGCCTACGACTTCGCCATTCACGGTCAGGGTGATTTCTTCACAATTCGAATATACTTTGACCGGCACGGTGAGCGACGTGCGCTTTGTGTAGCGGCGGCTGGTGATGTAAACAACCGGGTCTTTGGTGTTCCAGTTCGCTTTGTACCAATAGTACGCGTCTTTCTTGATTTTGCGGTCGTGGGTGATGAGGCCTTTGTCGTTGATGCCCGGCTGTGCGCCTTCGTTGCGCGAGTCGGACGCAAAGTCGATGCCGGCCCAGATCGACGTACCCCACAGATACGGGCGGGCGTTGATGGCTTTCAGGTAGATTTCGTGGTAGAGGTTCTGGTATTCCTCGGGGTGGTAGTGCCCTGTCGGTGTCGGTTGGTTGGCCGGATACTCATGCTGGGTGGTGTTGGCGCCTGCGCCGTACTCACTCACGCCGACCGGGTTGTCTGGCCGGTTGTTGTGGAGGTTGTCCATGACACTTGCGAAGTTCTCGGGCGTGCTTCCATACCAGCCTTGATAGCGGTTCATGGCGAATACGTCAGGAATCCAGTTCTCGTTGTTCTCATAGTTGGCGGCAAGCGTGGAGAAGCGCGTCGTGTCGACAAGTTCGATGGCAGCGGTCATCCATTCGACGAACGGCACAGGCTGCTGTCCTGCCGTAGGATGGTTTGTGACCTCGTTGCATACGCCCCAGAAGCAGACACTCGGGTGGTTGTATTGCTGGTACATGAGTTCGTAGAGTTGCTGTACGGCGTTGGCGCGGAACTGTGAGAGCTTGTCGCCAGCGGAGATGCAGTCGACTACGGGAGCTTCCGTCCAGCAGATGATGCCGAGCGAGTCGAGGTAATTATACGTGTAGTCGCCGTGTTGGTAGTGGGCGAGGCGGAAGTAGTTGGCTCCCGTTTCGGCCAGGAGGTCGACGGTTTCCTTTCGGTCGGCGTCGCTAAGCGCACGGCCTTTGTCCTTTTTGTCTTCGTGGAAGGCTATGCCTCTCAGTGGGTACGACTTGCCATTCAGGAAGAAGCCCTTGTCGGGATCAACGGAGATGAAGCGAATGCCAAGCGGCTGGATGCTTTGGTCTGTGGTCTGTCCGTTTACTTTTACGGCGACTTCCACGCGATAGAGGTAGGGATCTGCCACACCATTCCAAAGGTGCGGATCGGTGAGCGTCGTGATGAGTTTGGACGAGGCTGTGTCGGTGGCCGCAATCTCGCGGCTTTCGCTGACGGTCTTTACAGGATTTCCTTCGGCATCCTTGATCGTGGCCTCCACCACTGCTTCGACAGGTTCAGCACCGGCGTTGCGCAGGTCAGTCTCGATGGTCAGTGTGGCCGATGAGGCCGACACGTCGCTCTGGCGAATAACTACGCCAGGATTGGTCACCTGAATCTTGCCACGGGTGTAGCTGTTCTGCACCGTGCGGATAGGGTTGATGTGCACGGGGTCGCAAACAAGGAGCTTGACGTCGCGGGTGATGCCGCCGAAGAACGTGAAGTCGCCCGAGAGAGGCGCATAGTTGAGCGAGGCGGAGTTGTTTACGCTGATGGCGATGAGGTTCTCTTCGCCGGGAGTGACGTAGGAGGTGATGTCGAACGCGAAAGCCGCATAGCCGCCGCTATGGTCGTCCACACGCTTACCGTTCACGTAGACAGTGGCCGTCATGTTGGCAGCGCCCACGCGCAAGTAAATCACTTTGCCGGCGTAGTTGGCTGGAATGTTAACCGTTTTGCGGTACCAGCAGGTGCCTCGATAATAGTTGTCGCCGCCATCCTGTCCGTCGAGGGCGTTCCAAGTGTGAGGAAGGGTGATGTCGTCCCACGAACTGACGTCGGTCGTCGGTTGGAACGCTCCTGCGACTGTCCGGCGGATAAACTTCCAATCGTCGTTGAGCGGCACGCTGACATTGGCCAGCGCGGCCGTTGTCGGGATTAGCGACAGCGCCAAAAACAGGCGACGTGTAAAAGTGTTTGTCATAATAGATAAGATTTAATGGTGGATATTAAAAATGGCCGTCCTGACTGTAAGTGAGTACAGTCGAGGACGGCCATTTTTAATCATTCTTTGCGGTTGTTCAACCGGTGCAGCACGCCTGCGTTGAGTTTCTTTGACAATCCGGAACCTTTGTTCCCGTGTTTCGTGCGGTTCTGTCGGCCCGCCGTGTGGCCGTAACCGTAGCCATACCCATAGCCGTAGCCATAGCCCAGCGCATTGTTCACGCAATCGTTGAGCACGACGGATATGTTGCCCAGTTGCTTGTCGTCGCTCAGCCGTTGAAGCGTGGGCAGGAAGTGGCGGTCTTGCACGCCTACGCGGATGATGAAAAGTGTCTGGTCGGCGACGCGGCTGACGATGCCGGCATCGGCTACCTGCAAGGCCGGCGTGGTGTCGATGATGATGTGGTCGTAGCGGGTGCGGAGCTCGTCGATGAGTTCGTCGAAACGGGCATCCATCAACAGTTCTGCCGGGTTGGGTGGCAGCAGGCCGGCAGGGATGAAGTCTACGTCTTGCAGGCTCGTCCCGCCCCGGCTGACGATGATTTCCTCCACACGTGTGATGTCACCGCTCAGGTATGATGTGAGGCCGAACCGGTTGCCCAGTTGTTTGCTTTGCGTACGTTTGCGGATGTCGGCGTCTATCAGGATGACGCGTTTGCCCGCGCGGGCCAAGATGGCGGCCAGGTTGCGCGATACGAATGTTTTGCCCTGTCCGGGTGTAGCAGACGTACACATGACGACTTGGTTATGCTTGCGGATGAAGCTCAGTCCGTAGCGGAGCATTCGGAATGCTTCTGTCACCGTGTTGTTCGTCTCGTCGGTGGCAATGAGTGTTTCGGAATCGCCCAACTTGTTGGCGTCTTCCCAACGGGGGATTTCGCCGATGACGTTCAGGTTTGTGGTGTCTTCGATGTCTTTCCGGCCGCGGACGGCGGTGTCCATGTAAGCCCGGATGATGAATACGGTTGTCGGGATGAGCATGCCGATGAACAGGCCGATAGCCATAATGATCATGGAGTGGGGAGCCACAGGCCGTTCTGAACCGAGCGGATATTCGACCGTACGGATGTTGGCTTCATTGATGGCGAGCTGCAAGGCAACTTCTTCGCGTTTGTTGAGCAAATAACTGTAAAGCGCGCTCTTGATTTCTTGCTGGCGTTGGATGTCGCCGGCGCTCTTCTCGATGTTAGGTACGCCGGAGAGCAGTGTGTTGAGCGTGTTTTCGTTCCGGCGGGCGCTCTCGGCGCGGAGGCGGAGCGTGTTGACGAGGCTGTGGACCGACGCCCTGATTGCTTCGTTCGTGGCCACCAGCTTTTGGTTGAGGTCGTTCATCACGGGGGAGTTCGCGCCTGTGTTGGGAGCCAGCCGGTTCCGTTCCAAGACAAGTTTGTTGTATTCGGCAATCTGCTGTTGTATGCCTTGGTCCACCATGTCATTCAGTACGGGGATAACTTGGTCTGCCTTGCTGTTGTTTTTCAGGAAGTCTTCAAGATATTCGGCCACACTGAGCTGCACTTCAGCCTGCAACATGGAGAGGCGCAGCGTGCGTTGTTCTTCGAGCGCAGACTGCGCGCTTTTCTCGAAATCAACGATTTGGTTGCGTTCCTTGAAGCGGGCGAGGCTCCCTTCGACGTCGTTGAGCTCGTCGCCGATGATCTTGATGCGGCTGTCGATGAAGATGGCCGTGCTTTCGGCGATGCGGTTCTTCCCGTCGATGATGTCCTCCTTATAGACGTCGAGCAGGGTGTTGAGGAAGTCCTCCGCGCGTTTTTTATTAGTGTCTTGGAAAGTCAAGGCGATGAGCGAGCTTTCCTTGTCGATTTCGCCGCAGGAGAGCTTGCTGCGGTACATTTCCGTGGCTGCAAAGACCGGCAGACGGGACACTGTGACCGTCGTCGGCTCTAAGCTTTCGAGGTTCATTTTCCGGGTCAGGTACACATTGCCAGCCGGCGTGGCAATCCGTTCTCCATAGGCCACGACTTTGTCGATCCGGCAATCCTCGTCCTTGTAGCGTACATCAAAGATGCGGAACTTCTGATTGTCGATAAGGTCGACTTTGAAAGTGATGTCTTCGTCGATCTCGGCCGGGCGGAGAAAGGTGACCTCGAACGGACGTTTCTTGTAGAGTGTGCTTTGGCTCAGGCCGTTTTTGACCGAGTAGTCCACGTCGAGTTTAAGTCGCGTGACGACGCGTTCGACAAGGCGATGGGATTGCAGGATGAAGATTTCGTTTTGCAGCTGGTCGCCAGCCGTGATGCCGTTGAGCTCCAAAAGCGCATTCATGTTGCTGGGCATGCGGCGTGAGCCGCTGCTGCCGTCGGCTCCTTCGATTTCGACGACAGCCTGACGCTGGTAGATGCGCGGCTGCTTGCGTTCGTAAAGAAAGGCCAGGCAGCCGCAGACAACGATGGAGAGGACAAACCACCGCCATTGGCGCCGCAGCGTGCCGGTGCAGGCCCTGACGATGCTGAGCCAGTCGATGTCTTCGGTCTCTTGCTGAACGATGGGGGGATTGGTATAGTTCTGATGGGTCATGGCTGCTTACTTGGAGATTGCGACAATGAGTGAGACGATCGACGTCAGCATGCCGATGAGCGAACTCGACACGGAAAGATACGTATAGCTCGTACTGCCTTTCACCTTGACTGACTTGTTCGACTCGACGTAGACCAAGTCGTTTTGCTGCATATAATAGGCTGGCGATTGAAAGACGCTTTCTGGCTTTGTCAGGTCGACGACGTAGCTGACGCGCTTTCCGTTCTCTTCACGAACGACGAGAACCCGCGTGCGGATGGCCGAGCTGTTCAGGTCGCCCGCGCGGCCAAGCGCTTCGAGCAGGGTGAGCCGTTGGCCGGTATAGCTCTGCACGCCAGGATTGCGCACGTCGCCAAGGACGGTGACTTTGAAACTCATGATCTTTGTGGTGACAATCGCGTCAGAGATGTAGCCGTCGGCCATCAGGCTGCGGATTTTTTCAGAGACTTCGTTCACCGTGAGCCCCTTTACCTGAATTTTTCCGAAGATGGGGAAGTCGATATATCCTTCTTTGTCAACGTAAAAGTATGACACACCGGACTGCGTGTTGATGGTACTGCCCGTATAGCCGGATCCTGCTGCGCCGCCGATGAGTGTCTGGGTGTTGAAGGGCGCGATGAGTGCGGCGTCCTTGCTGCTGACCGATATGGCCAGCTGGTCGTCGGGCTGGACCGTCAGTTTGTAGTCTTGATCTATCCCTTGCGGAAGGGCGTATTGCGTTTCGGCTCCTTGGAGGTATGTCATATTCTTGTTGGACACGCAGGACGTTATGAAGCACAACGCAGCCAACATGACAAACACTCCGGACAGTCTGTTTCTCATTGCGTGATGGGTTTTGCAAACAATGGTTATACTGATTTAGTTTCGTCCGGCAAAGATAGTGCTTTTTTGGCAATATCCGCTTGCCACCGGAACTAAATGTGGGCGGACGTACGGCGGAAGGCCTAAAATGCCCGTCGTGTCCGGTTCTCCTGTTGCAGTGACCGGAAAAACTGTCGCAGTGACAGATTTTTCTGAAGTAGTGACAGTTTTTCGAGGTCGCCGTCCTGTGAAAGCGGTCTCGGAGTCCTAATGCGTAGGCTGAGACTGCAAAATACGGCCAGCTTCGGCTCTTGGACGGAATAAAGTCGTAACTTTGCCGGCCGTTACCGAAAAGTTGCACAAAAAACCTTATCGGACACATGGATTATACGCACATCGTCATTCAGATGGTTTCACTCTTCGGCATAGTGCTGGTAGGACTTGTCGCTGCGAAGAAAGGATTATGGCCCGGCGACATGAACCGCAAGATGTCGGTCTTTGTGCTTAATGTCAGTATGCCGGCTTTGATCTTAGCCTCAGTCATGGGCGACGATCTTGCTTTCGAGCATAGCGAAATACTCCATCTTTTAGGCATAGCTGCGGTCAACTATTTCATCCTCATCGGCGTGGCTTGGCTCGTGCCGCACGTGTGGCGTGTCAGTGTGAGCCGTCGTGGCATCCTCCAATTTATGTTGGCCTTCGGCAATGTCACGTTTATCGGTTACCCTGTGGTCGACGCCGTGTTCGGGCCGCGGGCTGTTTTTTGCGCCAGTGTGCTCAATCTTCCGTCCAACCTGTTGATGTTCACGCTCGGAGTGTCTTACATAAAAGGCAGTCCGGCCGGGCGCTCATTCCGGTGGTCAACGCTGGCCACCCCGTGCATGGTCGCGTCGCTGGTTGCCATCGCGCTGGCTTTGTTTAAAGTGCCGACGCCCGCCCCGGTTGCCAATTGGTTTCATCTGCTTGGCGATATGACCGTACCCTGCGCGTTGCTGATTATCGGAGCGAGCATGAGCCACATACCGTGGCGCGACATGCTCGGCAATCGCTTTGTGTATGCCGCAGCCACACTCCGTCTCATCGTTCTTCCGCTTCTGGTGCTTGGCGTATTCCGCCTTTGCGGTTTTCCGGAGTATGCCAGCGGGATAGCCGTTGTGCTTTCCGCCATGCCTGTGGCGACAAACGGTATCATGTTCTGTTTGCAATATGACCGCGACGAACGCGTCATGACGCAGGGTTTGTTCATCACCACGCTTTTCTCTGTCATTACGATTCCCTTGCTGAGCATGTTGCTCTGATTGGCCGCAACGCCGTCACGGGTGGCTGTGACAGGTGGACCGCCGGCGATGTGCGAAGGTGTGTCAGTGAAAAAAACGAGCTTGCCGCATGAATTTATTTTCAGAACTGTGCGGAATACTAAGAGTTTTTTCGTAAATTTGCAAACTGAATTTGCATCTTTATATACAGGGAGTATGATAAACAGAGAACTGATCCGCATCAAAGTCGTACAACTCGTCTATGCGTTCTACCAGAATGAAGGCCGCACCATAGACGTCGCCGAAAAAGAACTGGCTTTCAGCTTAGGTAAGGCTTACGACCTGTATCACCACCTGCTCCTTCTCTTGGTAGAGTTGCGGCAAATGGCCGAAACAAAAGCCGAGGCGAAAGAAGCGCGTTCCAAGCGCCTTCATCTTGAACTTGCGCCCGAGGATCTCTTCGACGCGCGCTTGGCTCATAATCGTCTGCTTGTGCAAATGGCCGGCAACAAACAACTCCTCGAGTTCCGCGACAAACACACCAAGGACTGGGAAAACGAAGACGCATTCTTTAAGAAACTCTACGGGCAAATCATCGAAAGTTCCACATTCGCCACGTATGCGCTCAAAGAGGAGACTACGTATGACGAAGACCGTGAAGTGGTGCGGCGCCTGTACAAGGAGTTCGTATGCCATAACGAGGATCTCGATGCCCTCCTTGAAGAGCATAGCCTCTATTGGAACGATGACAAGGAAGTCGTCGACTCGTTCGTGCTGAAAACCATCAAGCGCTTCCAAGAGGAGAATGGTGCGGACCAGCCCCTGCTTCCCGAATACGACAGTGACGACGACCGCCAGTTTGCGACGCTCCTGTTCCGGACGACGCTGCAAAACGCGGACACATATCGCCAGTTGATACGCGCCAACGCCAAGAACTGGGAGTTTAACCGTCTGGCCTATATGGATGTCATACTGATGCAGATTGCTCTTGCCGAGATGCTGACGTTCCCCACTATTCCCATCAATGTCAGCTTTAACGAATATCTCAACATAGCCAAGGTGTATAGCACGCCTCGTAGTGCCGCGTACATCAATGGCCTGCTTGACCATGTCGTCAAACAACTCCGAGCAGAAAAGAAACTATTGAAGTAAACACTAATCCCTAACTAAAAACACGTAAACATGACTACTCTCTTCCCCCTCAGCCTGTTGCAGAACGCAAACGCCCAAGCCGCCGGTGGTGGATGGACGTTCTGGGTAATGATCATTGCGATCTTCGCCATCATGTACTTCTTCATGATTCGCCCGCAGAACAAGAAGCAAAAAGAAATCCAGAAATTCCGCAACTCCCTCGAAGTAGGACAAGAGATTGTGACTATCGGTGGTATTTACGGTACTGTCCGTCAAATCGATGAGGCAGAAAACAGCATCACGGTCGAAGTAGCCAGCGGCGTGCGCATTAAGTTCGACCGTAGCGCCATACTGCCTAAAAGCCAGGCTGGGCAGAACCAACGATAAAACGCCTTATGCGCTTCGTCCGAAGCCTTACCCGAATTGTCAGATTCTGCTTGTCGAAAATTCTCGACAGGCAGTTTCTGATTTTTTTGTCTTTCCTGATCCTTTCGACGGCTTTCTGGTTGTTCCAGGCTCTGGATGAGGAATATGAGGTGACGGTCCGGACTGAACTGAATCTGGCTGGCGTGCCGGAAAATGTAGTCATCACGACGCCTCCTCCGCGGTCCGTGCAAGTCACCCTCCGCGACAAGGGCTACACACTGCTCCGCTATCTTTACGGTCGTGAGCTTCCGTCGCTCACAATTAATTTCGCGAACGTCGCCAACAAGTCCGGACATGTCCGGTTGGCGGCTTCGAGCGTCTATCGGCAGCTGACGTCGCGCCTGACGCCGAGCACGCGCGTCGTGGCCAGCCGTCCCGACACCGTGGAGTTCTTTTTCAACTACGGTTTGTCGAAGCGCGTTCCCGTGCGGCTCGTCGGCCATTTCCGTCCAGCCAAGGAATACCACATTTCAGCCGTGCGTGTCAATCCTGATTCTGTCACGGTTTACGCCGCCGGTTCCCTGCTCGATACCATCAGGGTGGCCTATCTTCAACCAGTGCGTTATGGCGGTTTCACCGACACCATTCGTTTCAGCTTGAAAGTGCAGCCGCAATTAGGGGCGAAGTTCGTGCCCGACCATGCGTCGATTGAGCTTGACGTGGACCGCCTGACCGAGAAGACCGTGGAGGTGCCGGTGCGCTGGATTAACTTCCCCGCCACGAAAACGCTTCGGGCATTCCCTTCGAAAGTGAATGTGACGTTCCAAGTCGGGTTGAGCAACTATCGCCGCGTGTCGGCCGAGGACTTCGCCCTCGTTGTCAACTATGAGGACTTGCTCAGGGACAACACGGGACGCTATACTCTGAAACTCCGCAGTATCCCGCCGGGCGTCAGCCACGTCAGGATTTCTCCCCAAACGATTGATTACCTCATTGAAGATGTGCCGACAGAATAGCGGAAAGCCCTTTATCTGGGGTGTCACAGGCGGCATTGGGAGCGGAAAGAGCTACGTTTGCCGATTGTTGGCCGAACGGGGATGGCCCGTGTTCTCGTGCGACGATGAGGCGAAGCGCCTGATCCGCCATGACGTCCAACTGCGGCGTCAGCTTACCGAGGTGGTGGGTCCCATGCTTTATGCATCCGACGGGACGCTCAATAAGGCCGTCATGGCCGCCTTTCTGTGCGCCGGCCCGCAGCAGGCCGCGCGAGTGGATGCAGTGGTTCATCCCCGTGTGGCGGAAGTGTTCGCGGCATGGGCCGCGAGGCAATCGTCGCCCGATGTCGTCATGGAATGTGCCCTTCTGTTTGAAGCCGGGTTCGACCGTCTGGTCGACCGTACTGTCCATGTGGCCGCGTCTCGTGCCACTCGCCTCCGTCGTGTCATGGCGCGTGACGGCGTGACTGCCGCCAAAGCCGAATCCTGGATGGCGCTGCAAATGGACGAGGCCGACAAGCAGCGACGCGCCGACTGCGTTGTGCATAACGACGACTGCGACGATACGGGAAAAGAGGTAGAAAGGATATTCCGTCGTTAAGTTTTTTTAGAAAGTCGCAGCCGAACAAAAATCGGGCAAAGACCTACTTTTGCAGCAATTTACCAAAAACAAGATAAACAGTTATGAAGAAAAACATTTTGGCCATCGCCGGACGCCCCGGACTTTATACGCTCGTTTCACAAGGCCGAGGCATGCTCATTGTCGAAGCCATCGACGACACCCGCCGCCGCATGCCGGCCGGTGCACGCGACCGCGTGACATCGCTCAACGACGTTTCGATGTACACCAACGGCGACGACGTCCCTCTCATGCAAGTGTTCGCCTCGATCAAGGCTAAGTATAACGCCGCACCCGTTGATTTCGACTACAAGAAAGCTACGTCGGAACAGCTCGCCGACTTTATGGGAGCCGTTCTTCCTGACTACGACCGCGACAGGGTGCACCTTTCAGACATCCGCAAGCTGATCCAGTGGTACAACATCCTTGCCACGAACGGCGTAACCGATTTCGAAGAAGAAGCCGAGCCGGCCGCCGAAGCTGAGGCCTGAGCCTTATGGCAATGACCGACATATCGCCGTCGCCCTGTCTGCCCTCACGGCTGGCGGGGCGACGTTTCGTTTAACCTCTGTCGATTACCCAATCCACATCCTCCCAATGACTGATCCATACAGCATTATCCGAAAATACTATCCGGCTGACAACGATTTGCGGCACATCCTGCTGACGCACAGCGAAAGTGTGGCAAACAAGGCGCTTGCCGTGGCAGACAGGCACCCCGAACTGAAACTCGACCGCGGCTTCCTGCACGTCGCGTCGCTTCTGCATGACGTGGGCATCTTCTTGACCAACGCGCCGGGCATTCATTGCTACGGTGCTGAGCCCTACTTGCGCCATGGTGTCCTTGGCGCCCAGCTGATGCGTCGTGAGGGGCTTTATGCCGTGGCCCGCGTCTGCGAGCGGCACACAGGCGCCGGCCTGAGCGCCGCAGACATTGAACGGCAACGCCTCCCCTTGGCGCCGGGCGACTACCTGCCTGAAACGTTGGAAGAACAGGTGATTTGCTATGCCGACAAGTTTTATTCGAAAACCCACCTCGACCGGGAGCGGAATGTTGAGCAAGTCTTGAAAAGTCTCGAGCGCTTCGGCGAGGAAGGGCCGAGGCGTTTCCTCGGATGGCAAGAGCGTTTTGGTTGACACCTGTCTACGATGGTTAAAAACAGCGGCTCTCCGTGCTTTCCACCGATTATTTGTGTATTTTTGCAGCTGTTTCGAGATAACTTGACCCGTTGAAAGCGAAAATACTCTTTGTTCTTTCAGCTTTTACCCTGCTGTGCTTCGCTTCCAGCCGTCCGATGCTTTTGTTCCGGACGGTGCTGGACGCTCCGGCCGATACGCTCCAACCCGCAGCCAAGCTCGACAGCACGGCGCGCAAGGGATTGGCCAAGCGTCTCGCCCTGACGGCCGATTCTGTCGCAGCGGCCAGAAAAACGGTCAGTGCGTCTGGAGATTCTGTCGCTGCGACAGAAAAAACTGTCACTCCTTCAGAAAAACCTGTCACTACACCCGGCGACAGTCTCACCCTGCCGCTGCTTCCGCCCGACTCTTTGGTTGCCGATTCCCTGCTGGCCGATAGTCTTGCAGCCGACAGTGCGGGCCGAAAGAGCACCGGAATCACCGACCCTATCACTTACACGGCCCAAGACTCGATGGTCTATGACGCGAACACTGGCCTGGCATGGCTCTATGGCAGCAGCAAGGTCAACTATCAGGACATGCAGCTCGACGCAGCCAAGATTGCGATCAACATGGACAGCAGCCTTGTCCACGCACAGGGCGTTGCGGACACCGCCGGGGTGCTTCAGGGAAAGCCCGTCTACGCCCAAGGTGGCGACACCTACAAGAGCGAGAAGATGAGCTTCAATTTCAAGACGAAAAAGGGTTTCATCAACAATGTGGCGACGACTCAGGGTAACGGCTACCTGCAAAGTGAAGACTCAAAGCGGACCTCCGACGGCACGCTCTATTTGAAGCACGCCAAATATACCACCTGCGACGCCGAACACCCCCATTTCTACCTCGCCCTGTCGAGCGCGAAGGTCTATCCGGGCAAGGAAGTCATTTTCGGACCGGCTCACCTGGTCGTGCAAGACGTCCCGCTGCCTTTGGCCATCCCTTACGGTTTTTTCCCGTTCAGCAAGAAGTATTCCAGCGGCTTCGTCATGCCGAAATATGGCGACGAGACCTCACGCGGTTTCTATCTCCGCGATGGCGGCTACTATTTTGCCATCAACGACTACCTCGACCTGAAAGTCTTGGGTGAGGTTTACACGAAAGGATCATGGGGCGTGAGCGCCGAAACCAACTACAACAAGCGCTACCGCTTTGCCGGTAACTTCTATTTCAGCTACCTCAACACCGTCGAGGGCGAACGGAACATGCCCGACTATTCCGTCACCAAGAGCCTCAAAATCCAGTGGACCCACCGGCAGGACGCCAAAGCCTCGCCCAACCAGTCGTTCTCTGCCCGTGTCAACTTTGCCTCCGAAAGCTACGAGCGGTCGAACCTCGAAAGCATGTACAATCCCTTGGCCTACACCCAGAGCACGCGGGCCAGCAGTGTGAGCTATTCACGCACTTTCCCGCGCATCGGACTCACCATCGCCATGTCGAGCAACCTGACACAGAGCCTGCGCGACAGCTCCATCGCTGTCACCCTGCCCGACCTGAGCATCTCGCTCAACCGTCTTTATCCCTTCAAGCGCAAGAAAGCTGCCGGACGCGAACGCTGGTATGAGAAAATCTCCCTCTCTTACACCGGGCAGCTCAGCAACAGCATCACGACCAAGGAGAGCGAACTCTTTCACTCCAACCTGATTCGCGACTGGCGTAACGGGATGCAGCATAACATCCCCATCAGTGCCACCTTCTCCCTCTTTAAGCACATCAACATCTCCCCGAGCATCAACTTCACCGACTACATGTACACGAACAAGGTGAAGCAATCGTGGGACAACGAGCGTCAGGAGGTTCGCCGCGACACGATTTACGGATTCTACAACCTTTATGAGTGGAGTGCCAGCCTGTCGGCCAACACGACACTCTATGGCATGTACATCCCCTCGCCGAAACTTTTCAAAGGGAAAATCATCGCCATTCGCCACGTCCTGAAACCCTCGCTTTCGTTTAGCTATTCGCCCGACTTCACCTCGTCGCGCTATGGCTACTTCGACACCTACGTCCGCACCAATGCCGACGGCACAGTCAGCACCGAAACCTATTCCCCTTACCAGAACGCCATTTTCGGTTACCCCAACTCCACCATGTCGGGCAGCCTGAACATGGAACTGTCGAACAACGTCGAAATGAAAGTAAGGAGCGACCGCGACACCACGGGAGTGCGGAAAATCAGTCTTATCGATGAACTTTCGGCACGCATGTCTTACAACTTTGCCAATAAGACCCGGCCGTGGAGCGACCTCAACATGAACGTCCGTCTCAAACTTACGAAGAACTACACCTTCTCACTGGCCGCCACGTTCGCCACCTATGCCTACAAGTTCGACGAGCGCGGCAACGTGGTCACCAGCGACCGCACAGAGTGGAGCTACGGACGTTTCGGCCGCTTCCAGGGCATGTCGCAGAACCTGTCGTACACGTTCAACAACCAGACGTTCCAGGAACTCTTCGGCAAACGGAAACGGCGCGGTGCCTCGTCCGACAACAACGCCGGCGGAGAGACTACCAGCGACGGCGAAGACAGCAACGTCGATCCAGACCTGAAAAACAGCCGGAAGGGTTCCCAGAGGACAGAAAAGGCTGAGGTGGACGAAGACGGCTACCTCAAATTCAGCATGCCTTGGGCCTTGACCGTCTCTTACGGCGTCACGATGTCTGAGGACCGTTCCAAGCGCATCAACCCCAAGCGCATGCGCTATCCTTACTCTTTCACACAGACGCTGAACTTCTCCGGCTATCTGCGCATTGCCCAAGGCTGGAACATCTCTTTCTCATCGGGTTACGACTTCAACTATCACGAACTCTCGATGACCACGGCGTCGCTTCAACGTGACCTCCACTGCTTCTCGATGTCGTGCTCGGTGGTGCTGCGCCCCTATTCTTCGTTCAATTTCACTTTCCAGGCCAAAGCCTCGGAGCTTGCCGACGCCTTGAAGTGGGACAAACGCAGCTCGTATAGCTCGAACATCGAATGGTATTGACCGATCCGAACCAAATCCATAACATCTTGTATTATGAGACAACTCCTCCCTATGTGCCTCGCTGCGGTGGCCACGGCTTTCGTCCTGACCGCCTGCGACGGTGGTGAGTATGAAACCCACAGCACCCGTTTTTTCAATGTGCCTGACGGTGGCATGGCGTTCTATGCCGACGAGACCCTCGACTCCTGCGGCATTGAGTCGTTCGACAGTTGGACTGCATCGACCGATGCTTCCGATTGGCTGTCATTCTCGCCTACGAGTGTCAACGTGCCGGGCGGATACTATTCCACCGACTGGTTCTACGTGAAGCCCACTCCCAACGCAACGGCCCACAAGCGTGCCGCGATGATCAATGTCGACTCTTATCACGACGTGGGCCTTTATGTGGAGCAGTCGCCCAATCTGAACATCACCCGACCCACCGCCACGACTCCCGCTGAGGGCGACAAACTCAACTTCGTCCTTGATGTCGATCCTTCCGGCACCCGCGACAGCATCTCGTTCACCATCTATTCCGACGAGGCAAACCTCAGTGGCGGCGCCGAGTGGGCCGGACTCCCCGACAGCACTTTCACGCGCGGCGAACACAAGGTCTATCTCAACGTGATGGCCAACCGTACGGGCAATCGCAGGGAAACGTCGTTCACCCTCACTTCTGCAGCTGTCAGCAACATCATCATCGTGACGCAAAACGTCCCCACGACCAACTGATCCGCCCGGCGCCTAACGCGGCCGGATGAGCAGAGCGGCGAAAACAGTCGCAGCCTGTTCCGTAAGGTCGAGGCATCACATAGCCA
This sequence comes from Candidatus Caccomonas pullistercoris, assembly GCA_018714085.1. Lineage (GTDB taxonomy): Bacteria > Bacteroidota > Bacteroidia > Bacteroidales > Bacteroidaceae > Alloprevotella > Alloprevotella pullistercoris. Next base: position 409 of record DVNY01000031.1, on the reverse strand, counting down.
CGCATGGCCAGTAAAAGGCCAGTGCGTGGCTTTTTGGGTTCAGGGCGACCGTTGAAACAATCAGCCGGTTTGTTTTTCCTGTCAGCCGGCTTCTCAATCCGGGCAGGGTAGTCGGGGCTTCATCTTCTTTTGCGCTTGAAGGATGCTGGCGGCTCTGCCAAGTCAGTCGAAAAGCACGCTTTTCCTTGCCTCGGCTCTCGCCTTTTACTATCTTTGTTGCACGAAGATAGGAAGCGGCTCGGCCAATCCAAGAAGAGAGCGGGGCTTTCTCTTGTTCCGGCTCTCGCCTTTCACTATCTTTGCTCCGTGCGAACTGCGTAATTGATAAAGGAATGGAAAAGAAGTACGAAGTTGTCTATATCTGTCACGACATGAACCGGCTGGGCGGCGCGGCGCTTTCATTGATGAA
>DVNY01000030.1 GCA_018714085.1 Candidatus Caccomonas pullistercoris | reverse complement strand
GCGACCGAGGTCTTCTGGGAGCAGCTCGGCTTCGGCGAGGACATGCGCCAGAAGGTCGTGCAGCAGATGGGGAGCAACGCAAACCAGCGCGCCATCCTGTCGCTCATGGGCGGCGGGACGCAGGCGGTGGGCTAGGTGGCCGTCACCATCCCGCGCGCCGCGGTGGACTTCCTCACCGAGGAAATCAACGGCATCTCCGCGGACGCGCAAGCCCGCGTGCTGGAGGTGCTGCGGGGCATCCAGTGGACGCCCGAGAACGTCGCGCAGTGCCGCGATTTGGTCATACAGGCCCTCGCCGCCGTCATGCCGACCTACACGACCATGGCCGCGCAGGCGTCCGCCGACTTCTACGACGCCGCCCGCGAGCTTGCCGTAGGAGAGCGCCTTGGCGCACAGGCAATCAGCGACTTCGACATGCGCAAGACCGAGGGAGCGGTGCGCGGTTTCGTTCGCTTCGTGCTCGACGGGCGCGTGGATACCTTCAACGACCAAGTCTTGCAGCGCATTGACTACGAAATGAAGCGCTCGGCCAACATGTCGGTGGTCGAGAACGGGCGGCGCGACCCCAAGAGCGTCCGGTACGCCCGCGTTCCAACGGGAGCGGAGACGTGCGACTTCTGCCTGATGCTCGCAAGCCGTGGCTTCGTGTACCAGAGCGAGTCCACCGCCAGTGCATCTCATGTTCATTCGCATTGTGATTGCCGCGTGACGCCCGGGTGGGATGGCATGGAGGTCGAGGACTACGACCCGCGAAGCATCTACGACCGCTGGCAGGACGCCATAGACGCCAAGGCCAAGGAGCGGGCCGAGCGGAACGGCACGACCGCCTCCGAGGAGCGCGCCGCGATCATGGCCGCATACGGACGCGCCGCAAAGAACGCAAAGCGCGCCGGCCGCAAGTCAGCCTAGCCCATGCAGCCCGTGGGCAGGCGTGGCCGACGGTCGCCGCAAAGACCGTGCAGGGCGGGAGACACGCAACCCCGCCCGCATCCCATCGCGAAATCAGCCCCGAACGGGGCTTGTTTCATATATGGCCGCGTCAAAGCGGCCTTTTTCATGCCACGCGCCCGAATGGGCGCACGCAGACGCCCGAACGGGCGGAAAGGGGGCCACATGGCCGAGGAGCAGGGCGCTGAGCACGTCGAGAACGAGGGCGGAGCCCCGAACGGGACCGAACCCGAGGAGAAAGACTGGAAGGCCGAATACGAGAAGCTGCTTAAGCACTCCCGAACGTGGGAGGACAAGGCAAAGCGGCTTGCTGACAAGGCCAAGAAGTACGACGAGCTGGCGGCTCAGTCCATGACCGACGCCGAGAAGGCGGAGGCGGCAGTCAAGCGCGCCGAGGACGCCGAGAAGAAGCTCGCCGACTACCAGGCCGAGGCCAAGCGCGCCAAGGACGCCGCCGAGGTATCCGAGAAGACGGGCGTCCCCGCGTCGCTGCTCACCGAGCGCGACCGCGACGCCATGGAGAGGCAGGCCGAGGCCATCAAGGCGTACGCGTCCGGCCAGCCGAGCGCACAGGTCTTCAAGGGCGACGGCAAGAGGCCCACCAGGCAGACCCCCGATGACATGCGCGAGTACGTGAAGAACCTAATCCACTAAGGAGTGCAAATGGCAACCGACACCACCAAGATCAAGCTTCCCACGAGCGTCGTCCCGACCATCTTCAAGCAGGTCGGCAACAACTCGACCATCGCGGCGCTCTCTCCGTCCATCCCGCATACCTTCACCAACACCGACTACCTGGTCTTCAACCAGTCCGCCGAGGCCGAGGTCGTGGAGGAGGGCGCCAAGAAGAGCGCCTATGAGCAGACGTTCACGCCCGTCACCGGCAAGCGCTTCAAGGTCGTGACCACGACCCGCGTCACCGACGAGCTGCGCTGGGCCGACGAGGACAACCGCCTGGAGATCGTGAGCAACATCATCGCCGACCAGTCCGCCGCCATGGGCCGCGCCCTCGACTACGTGGTCTACCACGCCGTCAACCCCAAGACCGGCGGCGCGCTCGGCGGCTACAACGCCCTCACCGCGGGCGCCAAGACCGTGACCGCGACGAGCGACGCCGTGGCGGACATCGACTCCATGAGCGACCAGCTCATGGACTACGACATCACGGGCTTCGCCCTCTCCAAGTCCTTCGCCTCCTCCCTGCGCAAGCTGCGCGTCCCCTCCACTGGCACGCGCCTCTACCCGGAGATTCCGCTGAACCTCCAGGTGGGCAACCTCGACGGCATCCCCGCCGCGACCTCCAACACCGTCAACGGCAAGCTCGCGACCACGCCCACCAATGTGCTCGCCATCATGGGCGACTTCTCGCTCATCAAGTGGGGCATGGTGCGCGACATCTACTCTGAGCTCATCGAGTACGGCGACCCCGACAACACCGGCGCCGACCTCAAGGGCTCCAACCAGGTCGCGTACCGCACCGAGGCCGTCTACGCCTACGCGGTCCTCGACACCAAGGGCTTCTCGGTCCTCAAGTCCGCGTAAGGGGGCTCACCAATGGCATATGGAACGAACCTCGTGCAGAAGTACGTCGTGCATCCCGGGGATGAGGCGTCCAGCCTGCTGCCCCAGCACGTAGCGCTCGTCAATGAGGACGGCAGCGACTTCGGCGGCGGCAAGGCCCCCGGCAACGCCACGACCACGACCGCCGGCCTCGTCAAGAAGTCGAGCGCCGTCAGAGCCGTGGCGTCCGCCGACGCGGCGGAAGCGGCGAGCGATACGCCGACCAAGGCCGAGTTCGACGCCGTCGTGACGCTGCTCAACGAGTGCAAGGCCCAGGTGAACGACATGATCAGCAAGGCCAAGACGGCCGGCCAGATGGCGTAGGGCAGAGCACATGACGCCCTTCGCAACCGTGGCCGACTACGAGGCCCGATACGGCGAGGTGGAGGACGAGGCGCGCGTGACCGCCCTGCTTCAGGACGCAACCAACATCATCGCGAGCCAGCCGGGGTTCTCCACGTGCGGCCGCGACGACACGTGGTGGGGCGTGCTGGAGACGGTCACATGCGCGGTGGTCCATCGGTCGCTTTCAAGCGGCACGTATGCGGGATTCTCAAACGTGTCACAGGGAGCTGGCGGATATACCGAAAGCGTCGCCATCTACAACCCCGGCGGCGACATGTTCCTGACGCGCAACGAGAAGAAGGCGCTCGGCATCGGCGGGGCGCGCATCGGCTCGGTGGCACCTGCCATCGGCGGCTG
>DVNY01000029.1 GCA_018714085.1 Candidatus Caccomonas pullistercoris | reverse complement strand
AACCCGAGGAGCCAAAGGACTACGCCCTGATGTTCCAGGCGCGGCGCTCGGCGGTGTGGCTCTGCCTCGTAGGACACTTAAAACGCTGGAAGGGCGGCACACTCGAACGCACGCTCGACATCGGAGGGCGTCCTGTCCGGCTGACGGCGGAACGCCTCGGCACACAGGGCACAGCCCACGCCGTGCGGTTCAGCTGGGACAGCGACGAGGCCACCTTTGCCGACGTGCTCGAAGCCGTCGGGGAGCTCCCCATCCCGCCCTACCTCAACCGCGAGACCGAACAGTCGGACCTGACCACCTACCAGACGGTCTACTCCAAAGTCAAAGGCTCGGTGGCCGCCCCGACAGCCGGGCTGCACTTCACGCCGACCGTGCTCGACGCCATCGACCGCCGGGGCATCGATCGCGACGAGATAACCCTGCACGTCGGGGCCGGCACGTTCAAACCCGTGAAAAGCGAGGAAATCGCCGACCACGAAATGCACGCCGAATGGATCGCCGTCGGGCGCCGGAGCATCGAACGCCTGCTGGCGCACGGAGCTGCCTGCACAGCGGTCGGGACTACGTCCGTGCGCACGCTCGAAAGCCTATATTATATAGGTGTACAACTCAGCCGGCAGCGCCATGCTCCCGAAGAGGCCTTCCACGTCGAACAATGGATGCCTTACGACTACGCGGCCAACGAGCCACACCCCCTTACACCAGCACAAGCCCTGACGGAAATCCTGGAATGGATGGAGCGCAGCGGGACAGACACCCTGCACGCCTCCACGCAAATCATCATCGCGCCGGGATATACGTTCCACCACGTGCGGCGCATGGTGACGAACTTCCACCAGCCCCACAGCACACTGCTGCTGCTCGTCTCGGCCTTTGTCCACGGCGACTGGCGCCGCATCTACCGCCACGCGCTCGACGGAGGCTACCGCTTCCTTAGCTATGGCGACAGCTCGCTGCTCATCCCCTGACCCATGAAACGACAAACGCTATACCTCTTGAAAACAATCGCTGCGATAGGGACGACGACCGCAGCGACAGTGGCCACGGTCGCGGCAATCAGGAAACGCCGCACCCCGAATCCGCGACGCGCCGCACGTGACGGCCGCCCGGGCAACGACACGCCACACGACGACAACACCGAGATGCTCCCCTTGGTGGACCCCGCAGGAAACGTCATCGGACAGGCTTCGCGCGGGCACTGCCACGACGGCAGCGGCCTGCTCCACCCTGTGGTCCACCTGCACGTCTTTGACCTCGACGGCAAGCTCTACCTGCAACGGCGCCCTATGTGGAAAGACATCCAGCCGGGCAAGTGGGACACGGCCGTCGGCGGACACATCAGCATGGGCGAAACGCCGCACGAAGCCCTCGCCCGCGAAGCCGCTGAGGAGCTCGGGCTGACCGACTTCCGGTTCCGCCACCTCGACACGTACGTCCATGAAAGCGCCGTCGAACGCGAGCTGGTCTACGTCTACCGCTGCACCTATGCCGGCTGCCCCCACCCCACGGCAGAGCTCGACGGGGGACGGTTCATGTCGGCCGGACACATCCGCCGCGCCGCAGACGCCCACAGCCTGACGCCCAACTTCGCCTCGGAGTACGCCCGCCTATTCCCGCTCGACATCCGCCGCGCCACGGAAGCCGACATCCCCACCCTGCGCCGGCTGGCCGAAGCGACGTTCGTGCCGACCTACCGCCCCATCCTGACGCCGGAACAGCTGGACTACATGATGGAGTGGATGTACTCGGCCGACAGCCTCCACCAGCAGATGGCCAGCGGACACGCTTTCTACCTGGCTGAGGACGAAGACGGCCCCTGCGGCTACGTCTCCATCGAGCAGCAAGCCGAGGGCCTCTTTCATTTGCAGAAACTCTACGTCCACCCCTCGCGTCAGAAACGCGGCTACGGCCAGCGCCTGTTCATGCAGGCCGCCGACTACGCCACCGCCCTCACGGACGGCCCCTGCCGCATCGAACTCAACGTGAACCGCGACAACCCGGCCCTCCATTTCTACGAACACTTGGGCATGCGCCGCGACCGCTGCCTCGACACGCCCATCGGAAGCGGCTACTACATGAACGACTACATCATGGCGCTCGATTTGGCCGACGGCTCGCTGCCCGAAGGCCATCCGATGCGCTACGACAGCATCCGTTAAACCCGGCATCACTGCCGCGCGAAAGGCTGACAGGTCTGACAGTTGAGACTGCCACACCTGTCAGCCTTTCGTCTGTCTTCATTTTTTGGCACGCTTTTGGCTGTATGTTGGGTGGCCGCGCCCAGAAAACGGGCAGCCACCCTGAGACATACAAACACTATAAATAAAAAACATCATGACTATCAAACCATTGGCAGACAGAGTGCTGATCAAACCGGCACCGGCTGAGGAAAAAACAGTAGGCGGAATCATCATTCCCGACACAGCGAAAGAAAAACCGCTGCAAGGCAGCGTCATCGCTGTCGGCAACGGCACGAAAGACGAAGAGATGGTCCTCAAAGCAGGCGACACCGTCCTCTACGGCAAATACTCCGGCACGGAAGTCGAACTCGACGGCGAAAAATACCTCATCATGCGCCAGAGCGATGTGCTCGCCGTCTTGGCCTGACACGCACTGCCACACATTAATTAATAAGTAAATCCTAAAAAACGCCCGGCCGGCAACGACCGGCACAAACAGACATAGAAACCATGGCAAAAGAACTGAAATATGACGTAGAAGCCCGCGAGCTCCTCAAAGAAGGCGCCGACATGCTGGCCAACGCAGTGAAAGTAACCCTCGGCCCGAAAGGCCGCAACGTCGTTATCGACAAAAAATTCGGCGCTCCGCGCATCACGAAAGACGGCGTTTCGGTGGCAAAGGAAATAGAACTTGACAACGCGTTCCAAAACGCAGGCGCTCAGCTCGTCAAGAGCGTAGCCAGCAAAACTGGCGACGACGCCGGCGACGGTACGACGACCGCTACGGTCCTGGCTCAAGCCATCCTGACCGAAGGGATGAAGAACGTGGCCGCAGGAGCCAACCCGCTCGACGTTAAGCGCGGCATCGACAAAGCAGTGGCCAAAGTGGTTGAAAACATCAAAGCCCAAGCTGAACAAGTAGAAGAAAGTTACGACAAAATTGAACAAGTCGCTACCATATCGGCCAACAACGACGCAGAAATAGGCAAACTCATCGCCGACGGTATGCGCGCCGTGAGCGTAAATGGCGTCATCACGATCGAAGATGCCAAAGGCCGCGACACCGTGCTGAAAACGGTTGAAGGTATGCAGTTTGACCGCGGCTACCTGTCGCCCTACTTCGTCACCGACACGGAGAAGATGCAGTGCGTGATGGAAAAACCGCTCATCCTGATCTACGACAAGAAGATATCGAACCTCAAAGACTTCCTGCCCATCCTCGATCCCGCCGTACAGACCGGCCGTCCGCTCCTCGTCATCGCCGAGGACGTAGATAGCGAGGCGCTCACCACCCTCGTTGTCAACCGTCTGCGCACGCAGTTGAAGATCTGCGCAGTCAAGGCTCCGGGCTTCGGCGACCGCCGCAAGGCCATGCTCGAAGACATCGCCGTGCTGACGGGTGGCGTCGTGATCAGCGAAGAGAAAGGCCTGAAACTCGAGCAGGCCACCGTGGACATGCTCGGAACGGCCGAGAAGATCACAGTGACGAAGGAGAACACAACCATCGTCAACGGCGCCGGCGACAAAGCCAACATCCAGGAACGTATCGCCCAAATCAAGAACGAGATCGCCAACACGACGTCGTCCTACGACAAGGAGAAACTGCAAGAACGCCTTGCCAAGCTGTCGGGTGGCGTATGCGTGCTCGAAGTGGGCGCCGCCAGCGAGACCGAGCAGAAAGAGAAGAAAGACCGTTGCGACGACGCGCTCTGCGCAACCCGCGCCGCAGTTGAAGAAGGTATCGTGACGGGCGGTGGCGTGGCCTACATCCGCGCCCAGGAAGCCCTCGAAGGCATGACGGGCGACAACGCCGACGAGACAACCGGCATCGCCATCATCCGCCGTGCTATCGAAGAACCGCTCCGCCAGATTTGCAGCAACGCAGGTGTCGAAGGCGCAGTCATCGTCAATAAGGTGCGTGAAGGCAAAGGCAACTTCGGTTACAACGCCAAGAACGAAACGTTCTGCGACCTGCGCGAGGCAGGCGTCGTAGACCCCGCCAAAGTGACCCGCGTGGCCCTCGAAAACGCAGCCAGCGTAGCCGGCATGTTCCTCACCACGGAATGCGTCATCTGCGACAAGAAGGAAGAAAAGCCTGAAATGCCGATGGGCGCTCCCGGCATGGGTGGCATGGGCGGCATGATGTAATCACCGACATAACCCAAAGAGTAAATAGATTGGCTCCGGGCCGCATCCTGCAAACGGGTGCAGTCCGGAGTTTTTTTTGTACGCCTGCGCGGCGGAACGGCCGCAGTGAGCGTTTTTCCGGTCGCAGCGACAGAAAACCCTGTCACTGCGACCGTTTTTTTCATCACGGCATCACATCCTTCCTTTCGCCTCCCCGCACAAGGCATCGCCCCACGCTTGCTCACCACAGGCGCAACTGTGCAGAAAACGGGCGCTTTCTTTTGCTGTAATAATATAAATGAGTAATTTTGCCGCCGTCGCATGTAGTCCGTCCTCACTCTCAGAGAGGACCCATGCCGCGCTAAAACGAACATCATTAACCGAAAGAAATATGAGTTTGAACATTGTTGTGCTTGCCAAGCAGGTACCCGACACTCGCAACGTGGGAAAAGACGCCATGACGCCGGAAGGAACCGTCAACCGCGCCGCGCTGCCCGCGATCTTCAACCCAGAAGACCTCAACGCACTGGAACAGGCTCTCCGCCTGAAAGAACAGAACCCGGGCTCGACGGTCTCCATCCTCACCATGGGGCCTCCCCGTGCCACCGAAGTCATCCGCGAAGGCCTCTACCGTGGAGCCGACTGCGGCTACCTGCTGACGGACCGCGCCTTTGCCGGTGCCGACACGCTCGCCACGTCATACGCCCTGTCGATGGCCATCAAGAAAATCGGGAAAGTGGACATCGTCATCGGCGGCCGCCAAGCCATCGACGGCGACACGGCGCAAGTGGGTCCCCAAGTGGCACAGAAACTCGACCTTAACCAAGTGACCTACGTCGAAGAAGTGCTCAGCTGCGCCGACGGCAAGATCACCGTGCGCCGCCACATCGACGGCGGTATCGAGACGGTCGAGGCTCCGCTGCCCATCGTGCTGACCGTCAACGGCAGCGCCGACCCCTGCCGTCCGCGCAACGCCAAACTCGTCATGAAGTACAAGCGCGCCATGGCTCCCATGGAGATGCCCGAAGTGCTGCCCTACGCTGACGAATACAAGAAGAAGCCCTACCTCACGGTGACCCAGTGGGGCGCCGCCGACGTCGACGCCGACCTCAACCAGTGCGGACTGGCCGGCTCGCCCACCAAGGTGAAAGCCGTGCAGAACATTGTGTTCAAAGCCAAAGAGAGCAAACGCCTCGGCAGCAGCGACAGCGAAGTCGAAGGCCTCGTTCAAGAACTCCTCGCCAGCCACACCATCGGATAAAACCATACATAAACAAGCCGGCACGGCCACCCCGCACCGCGGCACGGCCGACCGGCGAAAAAAGGACACTATGAACAACGTTTTTGTATACTGCGAAATAGAAGGAACGACCGTCGAGGAAGTCAGCCTCGAACTCCTCACAAAAGGCCGCAAACTCGCCACTGAACTCGGCGTCCAGCTCGAAGCCGTCTGCATCGGCTCCGGCATTACGGGCAAAGTGGAACAACAAGTCCTCCCCTACGGTGTGGATACGCTTCACCTCTTCGACGACGCCCGCCTCTTCCCCTACACCTCGAAACCGCACACCTCGATCATGGTGAACCTCTTCAAGCAAGAGAAGCCCCAGATCTGCCTGATGGGAGCCACCGTCATCGGCCGCGACCTCGGCCCGCGTGTCTCCTCATCGTGCACCAGCGGCCTCACGGCCGACTGCACCGCCCTCGAAATCGGCTCATATGACGACAAGAAAGCCGGCAAGCACTATGACAACCTGCTCTTCCAGATCCGTCCGGCCTTCGGCGGCAACATCGTCGCCACCATTGTCAACCCGGACCACCGCCCGCAGATGGCCACCGTACGCAGCGGCGTGATGAAAGCCGAAGTGCTCGACCCGAACTATAAAGGCCAAGTCATCGCGCACAACGTCGACGACTTCGTCCCCTCGACCGACTACGTCGTCAAGGTCATCGAGCGCCACGTGGAAAAAGCCAAGAACAACCTTAAAGGCGCCCCCATCATCGTGGCCGGCGGCTACGGCGTCGGAAGCAAGGAAAACTTCGACCTGCTCCGCAAGCTGGCCGAAGAACTGCACGGCGAAGTCGGCGCCAGCCGCGCCGCCGTCGACGCGGGATTCTGCGAGCACGACCTGCAAATCGGCCAGACTGGCGTCACGGTGCGCCCGAAAGTCTACATCGCCTGCGGCATCAGCGGCGCCATACAGCACGTGGCCGGCATGAAGGAGAGCGGCATCGTCATCTCCATCAACACCGACCCCAACGCCCCTATCAACGACATCGCCGACTATGTCATCACCGGTGCCGTCGAGGACGTCGTGCCGAAGCTTATCAAGTATTACAAGGAGAACAGTAAGTAAACAAACGCCCAATCAATCTAAGAAAAATGGCTAACAATTATACAGACCATCCTGAACTCCGGTTCGAGCTGAACCACCCCCTGATGAAGCGGATCGTCGAACTGAAAGAACGCAACTTCCGCGACAAAGACAGCTTCGACTACGCGCCCGTCGACTTCGACGACGCCATGGACTCGTATGACCGTGTGCTCGACATCGTCGGCGAAATCGGCGCCACCACCATCGCTGACAACGCCGAAGGAGTCGACCTTGAAGGCCCCCACCACATAGGCGACCGCGTGGAATACGCTTCCGGCACGAAGCGCAACCTCGAAGCCATGGTGCAGGCCGGCATGAACGGCATGACGATGCCCCGCAAGTACGACGGCCTCAACTTCCCCATCACGCCCTACACCATGTGCGCCGAAATCGTCGCCGCCACCGACGCCGGCTTCGGCAACATCTGGAGCCTGCAAGACTGCATTGAGACGCTCTATGAGTTCGGCAACGAAGACCAGCACAGCCGCTTCATCCCCCGCGTCTGCGCCGGAGAGACCATGTCGATGGACCTGACCGAGCCTGACGCCGGTTCCGACTTGCAGAGCGTCATGCTCAAAGCCACGTACAGCGAGGAAGAAGGCTGCTGGCTGCTCAACGGCGTGAAGCGCTTCATCACCAACGGCGACGCCGACATCCACCTTGTCCTCGCCCGTTCCGAGGAAGGCACGACCGACGGCCGCGGCCTCTCGATGTTCATCTACGACAAACGCCAGGGCGGCGTCAACGTGCGCCGTATCGAGAACAAGCTCGGCATTCACGGCTCACCGACATGCGAGCTCGTCTACAAGAACGCCAAAGCCGAACTCTGCGGCGAGCGCAAGCTCGGCCTGATCAAGTATGTGATGGCCCTGATGAACGGCGCCCGCCTCGGCATCGCCGCACAGAGCGTCGGCATCAGCCAAGGCGCCTACAACGAAGGCCTCGCCTACGCCAAAGACCGCGAGCAGTTCGGCAAGGCCATCATCAACTTCCCCGCTGTCTACGACATGCTCGCCCTGATGAAGGCCAAGCTCGACGCCGGCCGCGCCCTGCTCTACCAATGCGCCCGCTACGTCGACATCTACAAAGCCCTCGACGATATCGCCCGCGAGCGCAAGCTCGACGCCGACGAGCGCAAGGAGCAGAAAACCTACGCCAAGCTGGCCGACAGCCTCACACCGCTGGCCAAGGGAATGAACTCCGAGTATGCCAACCAGAACACCTACGACGGCATCCAGATTCTCGGCGGTTCGGGCTTCATGATGGACTACCCCATCCAGCGCTACTACCGCGACGCCCGCATCACGAGCATCTACGAAGGCACGACGCAGCTCCAGGTCGTCGCAGCCATCCGCTACGTCACCAACGGCAGCTACCTGGCCCAGATGCGCGACCTCGAAGCCCAGCCCTGCTCGGCTGAGATGGAACCGCTCAAAGCCCGCGTCAAGGCCATGGCTGACAAGTTCGAGGCCTGCACGGCTCACGTCAAAGACGCCAAGGACCAGGAGATGCACGACATCTGCGCCCGTCACCTCGTCGAGATGGCCGCTGACTGCATCATGCTCCACCTGCTCATCTACAACGCCAGCCAGGCGCCCGAGCTCTTCGCCAAGAGCGCCCGCGTCTATGCCAACTTCGCCGAGAGCGAGGTTGAGAAGCACAACAACTTCATCATGAAGATGACGCCCGAGCAACTGGCCGACTATCGTCAGGAGGTTCCGGCCGTAGAGGACGCCGAGTAAACCCGCCGTCCCGACCATACACAGCGAGAGGGGAAGCTTTAACGGCTTCCCCTCTCGCTTTTTCATCCGCAGCCGCGGCGGCCTTTCTCAAGACAGCGGAACGGCCGGTCAAAGCGCTCCCGCAGCCCTCCCGGCCGCCCCCGCAACCGGACTGCCGCACGGAGCGGGCCGCACAAAAACAGACGGAGCCGCCGGAAATCACTCCCGGAAGCCCCGTTCACTTCAACCGGATTCTGAGTCCGGCTTAGCCCAAATACTTAGTCAGGATGCGGATGTTGTCGTCCTCGCGCAGGCGGCGCAGGGCGCGCTCCTTGATCTGGCGGACGCGCTCTCGGGTCAGGTTGAGCGTGTTGGCCACTTCCTCAGCGGTCATCTCGTTACGCCCGATGCCGAAGAGCATTTTCAGCACAAGCTGTTCGCGCTCCGAAAGGATGCTGAGCGCCGCGTCAAGGTCGGCCGAGAGCGACTCGCGCTCCATCTCATTGTCGGTCGAGGGTGCCGACTCGTCGGTCATGATGTCGACCAGGCAGTTCGAATCGTCGTCTTGGAACGGGGCGTCCACCGACACCTTTTTCCCGTTCGTCCCCAGCGCTTCCTGCACCTTGCTCGGCTCGACGTCGAGCAAGTCGGCCAGTTCCTGTACCGACGGGCGCCGTTCGTACTCCTGCTCAAAATTGACGATGGCTTTCGTCAGCTTGCTCTGGAACCCCACTTGATTCAACGGCATGCGCACAATGCGGCTCTGCTCGGAGATGGCCTGCAAAATACTTTGGCGAATCCACCACACGGCGTAGCTGATGAACTTGAAACCACGGGTCTCGTCAAACTTCTTGGCGGCCTTGATGAGCCCCAAGTTGCCTTCGTCGATCAGGTCGTTGAGCGCCAATCCTTGGTTCTGGTATTGCTTCGCCACAGAGACTACGAAGCGCAAGTTGGCCCGCGTCAGCTTTTCAAGCGCCGCATCGTCACCATGATGGATGCGTTGAGCCAGCTCTACCTCCTCATCGGTAGAAATCAGTTCTTCTCTGCCTATTTCAACTAAGTACTTGTCTAACGCCGCACTCGAACGGTTCGTAATACTTTTATTAATCTTTAATTGACGCATAAGTACACCTATCCAATTTGAGGTACAAAGGTACGGTTTTTTCGCTTTGGCCGTATCGTTTCCGCCCCTTTGTTTAACTTATTTCACACTTTTAAGAACTTCTATCACGCCGCAGCGCCGTTACGGGGCAGTTCCGCAAACCGCCGACGCCACAAACGGGCACCGGCCTCCCAGCGGGCCTCGTCTCCCTCAGCCGGACGGGCGAAACGGTCAGTGCTCCCGTTTTTTCTGTCACTGCTTCTGGAATTCCTGTCACTGCGACCGTTTTCGCGGTCACGGCTGACCGCAAAAAGCGCGCCGCTCCCAGTTGCAAACAATGTGCCAAGCCTCTCTTCCCGGAGTTGCTCCCGCGAAAATCCTACGGCTTTTCGGCGCACGCCCGCTCGTTTGCACACTTTGCTTCGCCAAGACAGGCGGCACTCGGGCAAGCTCCCGCGAAAATCCTGCGGCTTTTCGCGCGCTTTCCGCTCGTTTGCACTATCTTTGCATAACAAGACATCTATCCAAACGCACTGACGATGAAAATAGGCGATAAAGTAAGATTTCTCAACGAAGTGGGCGGCGGCACCGTCGCCGGTTTTCAGGACAAGAACACGGTGCTTGTGCGCGACGAGGACGGCTTCGACGTCCCCGTGCTTATCCGCGAGTGCGTGGTCATCGGCACCGACGACTACCAGACCCGCCCCACCCCCGGCA
>DVNY01000028.1 GCA_018714085.1 Candidatus Caccomonas pullistercoris | reverse complement strand
AGGCGGTCAGGGCGACAGGAAGGACGGGACGGCTGACAGAAAATCCTGTCAGCCGTCCCGTCCTGCCTGTCAGCCGACTTGCTTTTGTGGCCAGCCATAGTGAAACCGCGCGGCAAGCCAGGGCATGGGCATAGTGCCTCTCAGGCGTTTTCCGGCGGCTCGGATGGCCCACGGATAGGCACCGTATGTTAAATTTTAGGCCGGCCTGTGATTTTTTTTCGGACATTTTTTCTCTTTTCACGGGATATTGCCGCCGAATTTGGGATATTTTCCCCAAGTGATTGTTTTATCTAAATCCTTAGATCTATGAAGAAATCGTACTCATGTTTGGCGTCGTTGCTCCTGGCGTTTTTCGGAGTGGCGACCCCGAGTTCGGCGCAAGTCCCGCCCGGGACTGAGGCCGTCGTTGGTATCGAGTCGTTCGACGAGGAAAATCCTATCACCTCCCTCGACGGACTGACCACAGGTTATTACATCCTGTTCAATGCCAACCAGTGTGCCAACTACCAGCGCGGTGGTTATATCTGTTACGAAGCCCGCGCGACGGATCGCCCCTTGCGCTGCGGCACTGAGGAGTCCGGGTCGGGCGACACAAAGGTCGGCGTTCCCGTAGCGTCGGGTGAGGTCGACGCGAAAATGGCCAACTTCGTTTGGTATGTAGAAGTCGGTGAAGACAAGACGTTCACCATCCGTTCTGCCGCACACCCCGAGCTTTACTGGGAGAAGCTCTACAACGGCAACATATACCTTTGGACCGAATCCGGCGGTTCGAGAGGTTCGAACGAAAAGGGCGTCTTCACGTTCGATCAGGTAGCCATTCCGCCCATTGAGAATGCGTTTCTCATCCGCAACGCTGACGGGCAGGACAACGACGCCAGCGGGACGACGAAGTACCTCCACGTGAACGCCCCGAACGACCAGTACAGCTACGCCAACATCAGTGGCTGGGGCGTGGGCAACCTCTCGGCGGAAACGCTGGCCGAGCTGGCCGACCCGACGAAGCAGAGCGCCCTCGCGCCGCTGACGTTCATCCCCTGCAAGCCGCTGGTGACCACGCTCTACACCATTAACTACACGTGCAACTTCTTCGACGGAACGAGCGACGAGCCCGCCGCTCCGGAGCTCCTCCCCGACGCAGTGGCTGAAAGCAATGTCGTGAGCCTCAGTGTGGGCATCAACGATTCGGTGGCGCCTCCCGCGTTCGACCACAGCAGCGTGCGCAGCGTGACGCTCAACGGCGAGGAATTCCCGTTGGAGAACGGCAAATTCTGGTTCGAGGAATCGCTCCTGACGAACGGTGAACTCAACCTGACGGTCGACTATACCGCCGATCCGGCCATCCTGTTCCACTGCACGCTCGACGCCTCGATGTTCGGTCCGAACGACATCCCGGAAAACTTCATCTTTGAAGATACCGGCTCGTCGGAGAAGGAAGTGACCGTGCGTATACCTGCGGGGCAGCAGATCGTAGCGCCCACGCTTGCCAACGCTACTGCGCTGACCACGTACGACGAGACCGCTACGGTTTCGACCACCAAGGAGGCTTCCTATCGCCCCTGGCGCCGCCTCTACTTGGAGGGTGTGGCCCTCAATGCCGACGGCAGCATCCCCGATCTCAACGATGCCACGTACCTGTATAACCAGCAAGAAGTCTTCGTCGACATCGACTCGCTGCTTGAAGCACCGAACATGGAACCGCTCTATACCTACAATGCCGAGCAGACGAAGATTGCGGCCGAAGGGTTGGACCAAGTGGATGTTCCCTCGGTGGTTACGGCTGACAACATATACGACGGCATGTACGTGACGCTCTTCTACGACTTGAAACTGCCGTTCAAGACGACCGAAGTCACGGCCGACGGCAACTTCCCCGACGACGCAGCGTGGTACATCATGTATATCAACGGCAACAAGGTAGTGACTGGCGACATGGTCAGCGTGAACTTCGGCGACGGAACCACCGGTGCGCTCTTCTGGCTCCAAGCCTTTGCCGACATTGTCGACAACACGCTCTGGTGCTTCCGCGACAATGGCGACGGGACGTACAGCATCTTCAACAAAGCCAACCCCGGAAAAGTCATGGCCTTTGACGGCGTCGGTCCGGCGTTCGTGACCGCCACCGGAGCCGAAGCAGGCTATCAGCTGATCAGCTTGGGCGATGCCTACGGCTTCTATGACACAGCCACGCCGCAGTGGTTGCTGAACGACAACGGAGGCCAAGGCATTCTCTATTACGCCAATCCCGTAGTCGATCCCAGTTCGCAGTTCACGTTCGAAGAATATGTAGCCGAAAACTACACGTTTCTCGACGGCCGCAGCGCACTGAACGGCGTGAATTGTATCAATGGATACACGGAGGATCAAGTAGCTGAAATGCGCGGCTATATTGAAGCCGGAGACCTCAGCCTTGAACAAGATATCACGGATATGGTGCTCGATCTGGTCGAAGCTCCCGCAGACGAACTCATCCAGCACAATCCGGCCAACGGTTATGCCATCATCTCGGCCGCTACGCCATACATCTCGCGCGGCAATGTGAAGTATGCCCTCTACCTTGATGGCGAAGGCATCCTGTCGTGGAAAGAATTCAACCAGCACGACAAGAACTTCTACTTCGAGCTGAGCAACTACGAGACCTTGGCCAACGAAGCCACGGGCGCCGACTCGATTGTCAGCGCGTTCAAGTCGATCGCCACGGGCGCCTATGTTGACGCTTCGGCATGGACGGCGTCGCAGCCGCTCGGTTCGAGCGCTGAATACAACGCCGAGGCCATGCGCTTCCACCTGGCTCCGGCTGTGGCTGAATACGACGCCGAAGGCGACGTGACGGTAAGTGCCGTCCCGGCCGCTTTCTACGTAGAGCGCAAAGCCCACGACGGCGGCAATCCCGAAGCAGCCCTGACGCAGTTCACGATGAGCATGCACTCCGGCGCAATCACCGACGCTACGTCCGGCCGTGTCCTTTCGAACAACGCGCATGGGAAGCCTTACGCCAACGTATTCCGCTTCTGGGACGGCGGCCCGATCCCGACCGTCGGCATCGGCAGCGTGACGAACGACGAGACCGCCACCGGCTCCAAGTCCGGCGCCATCTACGACCTGAGCGGACGCCGCGTCGAGAAAGCCGTGAAAGGCATCTACATCCAGGGCGGCGAGAAAGTCTACGTCAAGTAAGCCTCTCTCACGCCTTGTGAGGGCTTCCGTACGCAGCCCCCGGAGCTTCGGCCTCGGGGGCTGTTTTTTCGTGTGGTGGCAGGGACGGGGACAGGCGCACCGCCGGGGCAACTTGGCGCAGCGACAGAAAAAACAGACGCCCTGTCAGAATTTCCTGTCGCTGCGTCCGTGAGCCCTGCGGCCCAATGCGTTTTTCCACCCGCCCAATCCTTGCAGACCGCCAAACGAAGCGCCGTTTCGGGCGGATTGTCCATTCATCCGCCCGATGCGTGAAAGAGATCCACCCATCCGACGATTGTGTCTAAAAGTTAAAAATAATTTTTTTGTGCGGCTATGATTAAACTTTTCATGGTGAAAAACATTATATTTGCAACGTTCAACTTAAAAGACACACTTAATTATTCACTCATCAACCTTACAGCTATGAGAAAAACCTTACTACTTAGCTTGTTCGTACTGTTCAGTGCGATGGTTGGCTGGGCACAGGATTCCGGAAAGGACTTGGGGCTCAAGCTGCTCAAATCGACTGAGATCACTGACGGTATGCAGTTGGCTTTCCAGAGCGTTTCGACCACTAACCCCCTCAACTGGTTCCAAGGGGCAGTAGCGGCCGGCGACTTCGGCGAAAGCGTGATCTTCGTGGCCGAAGCCACCGGCGAGACCGCCGCAGACGGCAAGGCCCTCTATGTGCTGCGCCAGAAATCCGCCGAGGAGAGCGTGGCCTACTTGCAGATGCCGGCCGCAAACAACAGCGACGTGACGATGGGTGCCAGGGAGACCGCCGCCGAAATCACGTTCAACCCCTACAACGAGCATGAGCATGCGGACAACGCCAAACTCGAAGGCGAGTTCAGCGAAGAGTACTCCACGCGTGTGACGCTCCAATTCGACGCCTCGACGCAGACGTTCCTGAACTGTAACAGCGCCGGGACGATCGTTCACTGGGGCACCGGCTTCGGTTCGTGGTCTTACTGGAACATCTATGAGATACCGGCAGACTTCCGTCTCGTCCCTGTGACGTACAACATCACGTTCTTCGACGGTTCGACCGACGTGACGCTTGAAGAGGCAGG
>DVNY01000027.1 GCA_018714085.1 Candidatus Caccomonas pullistercoris | reverse complement strand
GACAACCTCTTCGTGACCGACTTCCTCGCCGATATGGGCACGGCCTACGCCGCTGCCGACGTGGTCATCTCGCGGGCCGGCGCAGGCAGCATCTCCGAACTCTGCTTGCTCGGCAAGCCCTCCATCCTTGTCCCCTCGCCCAACGTGGCCGAAGACCACCAGACGAAAAACGCCCTTGCACTCGTCCAAAAGGACGCTGCGCTCTACGTGGCCGACGCCGATGCCCGCCGGACGCTCCTTCCGATGGCCATCAACACCGTCACCGACACCGAACGCCTTGAACGCCTGAGCCGTCACATCAAACAACTGGCCCGCCCGAACGCCGCCGACGACATCGCCGACGAAGTCATCGCCCTGGCCCGCCAATACCAAGAACAGTCACAACGCTGAACAGCATGAAACCCGAAGACATAAAATCAGTATACTTCATCGGAGCCGGCGGCATCGGCATGAGCGCCCTCGAACGCTATTTCCTCTCGAAAGGCATCACCGTGGGCGGCTACGACCGCACAGCCTGCCCCCTCACCGAGAAGCTCCGCGAAGAGGGAGCCCTCATCCATTACGACGACGCCCCCGATGCCATCCCCGAAGCCTGCCGTGACCGTGCGCACACACTTGTTGTCTACACGCCGGCCATACCCTCCGACCACAAAGAACTGGCGTGGTTCCGCACAAACGGCTTTGAGGTACAGAAACGCGCCCAAGTGCTCGGAACGCTCACCCGCTCGATGAAAGGACTCTGCGTGGCCGGCACGCACGGCAAGACGACCACCACGGCCATGGCGGCCCACATCCTGCACGAGAGCCACGTGGGTTGCAACGCCTTCCTCGGCGGCATCACGAAGAACTACGGCACGAACTACCTCGTCGACCACACGAGCCCCTATGTCGTCATTGAGGCCGACGAGTTCGACCGCTCGTTCCACCACCTGACGCCCTATGCCACCGTCATCACGGCCACGGACGCCGACCACCTCGACATCTACGGCACCAAGGAGGCTTATTTGGAGAGCTTCCGCCACTATACGTCGCTCGTCCGTCCCGACGGCGTCTTGATCTGCCACCGGGGTCTTGAACTGCACCCCGACCCGCAGCCCGGCGTCCGCTGTTACGACTACAGCCGCAACGAGGGCGACTTCCACGCCGAGAACCTGCACATCGGCGACGGGCGCATCACGTTCGACTTCGTCTCGCCGCTCGGCCGCATCGACGGCATTGAGCTGGGCGTCCCCGTGAGCATCAACATCGACAACGGCATCGCCGCCATGGCACTCGCACAAATCGCCGGCGCCGACGCCGACGAGATACGCCGCGGCATGCAGACATACAGCGGCGTAGACCGGCGCTTCGACTTCAAAATCAAAAACCGCCGCCACGTCCTGCTGAGCGACTACGCCCATCATCCGGAAGAAATCCGCCAAAGCATCCTCTCCCTGCGTGAGGTGTTCAACGGGCGGCGGCTGACAGGCGTCTTCCAGCCGCACCTCTACACCCGCACCCGCGACTTCTATCACGAATTCGCCGACAGCCTCTCGCTGCTCGACGACGTGATCCTCCTCGACATCTATCCGGCACGCGAACAGCCCATCGAAGGCGTCACAAGCCGCCTCATCTATGACAACCTGCGCCCCGGGATGCCCAAACGTCTCTGCCACAAAGAAGACCTCCCGGCATTGGTCGATGGTGAAGACTTCGACGTGCTCGTCGTGCTCGGCGCAGGCGATGCGGACAACTACATGGACCAGCTGAAAGCCATCATCGAAGCCAAAGAACCGCGCCCATGAAAAACCTCATCAAGCTCATTTTGCTACTCGGCGTGATCGTCTACCTCGTGTTTGCGTTCACCCGTTTCAACAAGCCGAATGAAAAAGACACCTGCCAGGCTGTGAACATCGTCATTACGGACAGCGCGCAGGCCAGTTTCATCGACGCCGACGAGGTGGCGCGCCTGCTGAAAGACAGCCGACTCTACCCCTTGGGCCGGGCGATGGTCGACATCAACGGGAAAGCCATCCAGCAGTTCTTGCTGAAAAACCCGCTCATCGCCGAAGCTGTCTGCTTCAAAGCTCCGGGCGGAGAAGTGAACATCAGCATCAGACAACGCCTGCCGGTAGTCAGGATAATGGCAGACAACGGCGAAGACTACTTCATCGACAACAAGGGGAGCGTGATGCCCCGGGTGAAATACGCGGCTGACGTCGTCATCGCCACCGGGCACATCTCGCGCGACTACGCCCGCCGGCACCTTTTCCGGCTGGGCCGGCACATCCAGAGTGACCCCTTCTGGAACGATCAGACGGAGCAAATCCACGTTGACCCGCAGGGCAACATCGAAATCGTGCCCCGCGTGGGCGACCAAATCCTCAGCCTGGGGAAACCCACCGACTTACAGAAAAAGCTGGAAAACCTGAGGGCTTTCTACGAAAAAGCAATGAACACCGTTGGCTGGAACAAATATGCACGAATCAGTGCGGAGTTCAACAACCAAATAGTATGCACAAAAAAATAACACTACGTATATGGCAACAGACGAAAACATCATTGTAGCTATTGAACTTGGCTCATCCAAGATCACGGGAATAGCCGGGCGCAAACAGCCCGACGGAGGAATCCAGGTCTTGGCTGTGGCGCAAGAGCCGTCGTCCACGTTCATAAGGAAAGGTCGTGTCTTCAACATAGAAAAGACCAAACAATGCCTGACCAACATCCGCGAAAAGCTAAGCAAAGACCTGAACAAGCCGATCAGCCAAGCCTACGTCGGCATCGGCGGACAAGGCCTGATGACCTCACTCCACACCGTTCAGCGCCAACTGGGCACACAGACTGGCATAACGGCAGAAATCGTAGACTCCCTGCTTGACAACAACCTCAACACTCCTATGGGAAACCGCGAGATACTCGAAGTCATCCCACAGGAGTACAAGGTAGGCACGCAAACGCAGGTAGACCCTATCGGCGTCCTGACCGACAGCATCGAAGGCCGTTTCCTGAACGTTACGGCCGTCCCCACGCTGCGTGAAAACATCGACAAATGTTTCGAACAGGTCGGCCTGAAAATCGCGAACCACACCATATCGGCACTGGCGCTTGGCGACAGCATACTCTCAGAGTCGGAGCGCCGCTCAGGATGCGCCCTCGTCGACATGGGAGCCGACACCACGACCGTGGCCATATACAAGAACAACATCCTGCGCCAACTCTCCGTGATCCCCTTGGGCGGCAGCAATGTCACAAAGGACATCATGACCCTGCAATTGGAACGGGACGAAGCAGAACAACTCAAACTGAAACACGGAACGGCCTACGCCGAATTCGCCGACGACGAAGAACCTTCAACCATCACCCTGTCTGACGGACGTACCGTCGACGAACTCACTTTCCTCGAACTGACCGAGGCCCGCATCGAAGAGATCGTCGTCAACGTCGCCAGCCAGATCAAACGCTCCGGCTATGCCAAAGACAAGCTGCTGGCCGGCATCATCATCACTGGCGGCGTAGCAGCCACAAAGAACCTCGAACGTGCTTTCCGCGAACATACCGACTTCGAACAGTTCCGCTTTGCGAAAAACCTACCGATAACAATACGGCTCCCGCAAGGCCAGGAAAGCGTCAAGCTCGGCAATGTCAACACCGTCATCGCCCTTGTCGACAAAGGCATCGAAAACTGCTGCGGCACGCCCGCCACGGCCACAATCCCCGCAGACCTGTTCAGCGGACATGAAAGTGCAAGCAAAGACACCACCGCCGACGCGCACCCGCATCACGGACAGAAAGCAGACGCCACAACCAAGCCGCACGGAAAAGAAAGCGACGAGGACGAAGAAGACATCATCGACGAGAAGCCCCGGAAGAA
This sequence comes from Candidatus Caccomonas pullistercoris, assembly GCA_018714085.1. Taxonomy (GTDB): domain Bacteria; phylum Bacteroidota; class Bacteroidia; order Bacteroidales; family Bacteroidaceae; genus Alloprevotella; species Alloprevotella pullistercoris. The sequence continues at coordinate 2,548 of DVNY01000027.1, read as the reverse complement.
GAAACAAAAAAAGACGCACGACGGTCCGACATTCAAGGAACGCTGCTCTAAATTCTGGCAAAGCATCTCGCGCATCGTCACCGACGACTCGGATCCCAATCTCCTCGACAAAGACAAGAACCAGTAACCAGCAACATCTTCAAAACCCTTTTGGCCATGTCTGACAACAACCATAATAAAGCGGTGGAGTTCGACGTTCCACGTAACCCATCCACCTCGATCATCAAAGTCATCGGTGTGGGCGGCGGTGGCGGCAACGCCGTCAACCACATGTATAAAGAAGGTATCCACGACGTAAGTTTCGCCCTCTGTAACACCGACAAACAAGTCCTCGACGACTCCCCCATCCCAACCCGCTTACAGATGGGTCCCGGCCTCGGTGCTGGGGGCGAGCCTGAAAAAGCGAGCGAATACGCAGAAGCCTCACTCGGCGCCATCCATGAACTGCTCGACGACGGCACTCAAATGGTGTTCATCACGGCCGGTATGGGTGGAGGAACCGGAACCGGTGCCGCTCCCATCATCGCCCGCGAAGCCCGAAAGATGGGCATCCTGACCGTTGGTATCGTCACTATACCATTCGCGTTCGAAGGACAATGGAAAATAGACCTTGCGCTGGACGGCGTAGAAAACATCTCGAAAGAGGTCGACGCCCTGCTCGTTGTCAACAACGAACGACTCCGCGAAATCTACTCCGACCTGACCATCATGAACGCCTTTGCCAAAGCCGACGACACCTTGGCCGTGGCAGCACGCAGCATCTCAGAACTGATCACCACGAACGGCATCATCAACGTCGACTTCCAAGACGTGCTCACCACCCTGAAAGACGGAGGCGTCGCTATCATCTCAACAGGCTACGGAGAAGGCGAAAACCGCGTCACCAAAGCCATTGAAAATGCCCTCCATTCTCCGTTGCTCAACAACAACGACATCTACGACGCCAAACGCCTCCTGCTCTGCATCACGTGCAGCAATAACGACGAAAAGGGCACCCTGCAAATGGGAGAGATGACAGAAGTACACGACTTCATGGGAAAAATCAAGAAAGGCTACCGCTCGAAATTCGGCCTCGCCGCAGATCCCTCACTGGGCAACAAGGTGAAAGTCACAATCCTTGCGTCCGGATTCGGCATCGAGAACCTGCCCGGAATGGAAAGCAAAATCGAACAGCGCAACGAAGAAGAAGAGCGCGTCAAAGCCGAAGACGAACGCCGAAAAGCTGAACGCCGCAGCCGCTTCTACGACTCGGAAAACGCAAAGAAACGGCCGCGCCATTCACACAACGTCTACCGGTTCACGCCCGAAAGCATAGACAATGACGACATTATCGCCATGGTCGAGACTAACCCGACCTACAAACGCACAGCCGACGTGGTAAAAAACATCGACCTTAAAGCACGTGGCGAAGAAGAACCGCGCGATCCGGAAGACAACAACCCCAACGACATGAAGGCTATCATCTTCGGATAACAGCCACAGACAAAGCACACAACGATATGGCACTTTTTGAACAAATCAGCAAAGACATCGTCGAAGCCATGAAGGCCAAAGACAAAGTGAGACTCGAAGCCCTGCGCAACGTCAAAAAACTTTTCATCGAGGCAAAGACCGCACCGGGAGCCAACGACACACTCACTGACGCCGACGCCATCAAAATCATGGCCAAAATGGTGAAACAAGGCAAGGACGCCGCCGACATCTTCACCAACCAAGGCCGCGCAGACTTGGCCGAAGAAGAACTGGCACAGGTTCACGCCATCGAAGCCTACCTGCCTAAGCCCCTCACGCCCGAAGAACTCGAAGCAGCCCTGCGCGAAATCATCGCCCGCGTCGGAGCCACATCGCCCAAAGACATGGGGAAAGTGATGGGTACCGCCTCAAAAGAACTGGCCGGCCGTGCCGACGGCAAGGCTATCTCGGCCCTCGTCAAGCAACTGCTGGCATAAACATGCCGACGGAAAAGGCTCAGAGCAGCAGGCTGCCACAAGGCTGACGGACGCAATTTTTGACGCCAAGATTTGCCCGTATCGCGGGAATATCGTATTTTTGCAAACAATTCCGGCCGACACAGCCGGAACCGGACTTGTAGCTCAGTTGGTTAGAGCAACAGACTCGTAATCTGGAGGTCCCAGGTTCAAGCCCTGGCTGGTCCACGAAATTTTGGGCGGCTCGCGAAATACTTTTGCAAGCCGCCCAAAATTTTTCCATAGAAAGGAATGAATTTGTGCTCGTAGCCCCTAGACGGGGCGGCGAGGATACCTAGCATACGCACGCCGCCACCGAGGCTTTCACTTCACGACTACTTTGAACCACTGTGCTCCGGGCGCGCTTTCCACGCCTACCAAGAGCAAATGCGGCCACTCCGGTTCGACCGTGACGGCCGCAGGACAACGGCCCGACCGGCGATATAGTTGCCGGCCGTCGACGCCGCAAAAGGTCACTACCACGTTGCCTTCCATGTCTGGCAGGACGACCTTTCCGCTCGCGCGGTCAAACTTCGGCACGAGGGGAAAGGCATCCACCTTGTCTACCTCCGTCACGACGG
>DVNY01000026.1 GCA_018714085.1 Candidatus Caccomonas pullistercoris | reverse complement strand
CGTCCCTGACTTTATCCCCGCTTAAAAGCAGTTTACAACCCATAGGGCCGTCATCCTGCACGCTACTTGGCTGGTTCAGGCTTACGCCCATTGACCAATATTCCTCACTGCTGCCTCCCGTAGGAGTTTGGACCGTGTCTCAGTTCCAATGTGGGGGACCTTCCTCTCAGAACCCCTACCCATCGTCGCCTTGGTGGGCCGTTACCCCGCCAACCAGCTAATGGGACGCATCCCCATCGCACACCGGAATCAACCTTTCGTCATGACACCATGCGGCATCTCGACGGCATCCGGTATTAAACTTGCTTTCGCAAGGCTATCCCGGAGTGTGCGGCAGGTCGGATACGCGTTACTCACCCGTGCGCCGGTCGCCATCATAGGCGAGCAAGCCCGCCTACATGCTGCCCCTCGACTTGCATGTGTTAAGCCTGTAGCTAGCGTTCATCCTGAGCCAAGATCAAACTCTTCATCCTATTTATCTTTTCTTTTCTTGTTCTTCCTTCACGACGCCGCAGGCAATCCCGCGGCGCGCTTCCCGGAAATCCGTGCGGCCAAACCACAAAAAACGGCGGCCGCAAGGGATACTGCGTCTCTTTCCTCGTCTTATGGAATCTTTTCAAAGAACTTCTCGCTTAACCGTTCGTCCCGGAAAGCGAGTGCAAAAGTACGCACTTCATACGTAATGACCAAATATAACAGCAAGTTTTTTTCAAGAAAAAGCACAGACAAGACACCAAAGAAACACGCAACACACTAACACTCAGCATGTTGGACGGACAGAAAAAAATTACACAAAAAGACGGAAATAGAGGACGGCGCACTGGGATAACACTGCAAAAAACACGGGAACGACCCTCTCGGGGGGGCTGAAATGATAGTGCGGAGACTGAAAACGGCTACTTCATCTAAACCAGCAGGCTATACGGCCACCTGAATTATCACAGTTCCACTACAAGCCCTACCCCAAGACGCCAGTCAAAAACACCGCTATATTAAATATACGTTTCCTCGCAAAGAAAGCAGCATACACATTAATATATAAGGCTTACTCTTCATACTCTCTACGCCTGCAATCCGCGACAGTGAGGAAGAGTTCCGCACATTGGGCTCATGATTATGCAAAAATTATGTACCTTTGCCCGTTGTTACGCGAATCAACTCACAGACAGAAACAATAATAAACATGAAAATAGAAGAAATCCTCACGTCCGCAGCCGCCGCTGCCGTCAAAGCCTTGTACAATCAAGACATACCGCAAGAGCAACTGCAAATTCAGAAAACAAAAAAGGAGTTCGACGGCCACCTGACACTCGTCGTTTTCCCGCTGTTACGCATATCTCGCAAAAAACCAGAAGAGACCGCACAAGAAATCGGCGAATGGCTCTCTGCAAACTGTGAGGCAGTAGCGCACTTCAACGTGGTCAAAGGTTTTCTAAACCTCACCATAGCCCCAGACACATGGACAGGCCTGCTCAACGACATCCACGCCGACGACCACTATGGTCTCACAGAACCGACCGCAGAGTCCCCCTTGGTGATGATCGAATACTCCTCACCCAACACGAACAAGCCCCTGCACCTTGGCCACGTACGCAACAACCTGCTGGGATTTGCTTTGGCCAACATCGTTGAAGCCAACGGCAACCGCGTTGTGAAAACAAACATCGTCAACGACCGCGGCATCCACATCTGCAAGTCGATGCTGGCATGGCTGAAATACGGCAACGGCGAAACACCCGAAACGTCCGGAAAGAAAGGCGACCACCTCATCGGCGACTACTACGTCGCTTTTGACAAGCACTACCGCGCTGAAATGGCCGAGCTTTGCAAAAAATACGAAAGCGAAGGCATGACACCCGACGAGGCCAAGGCCAAGGCAGAGAAAGAGGCTCCCTTGATGAAAGAAGCCCGCGCCATGCTCGTCAAGTGGGAGCAAAACGACCCCGAAGTCCGCGCGTTGTGGAAGAAAATGAACAGCTGGGTTTATGCCGGCTTCGACGAGACCTACAAAGCGCTCGGCGTAAATTTCGACAAAATATACTATGAGAGCGACACCTACCTCGAAGGCAAGGAAAAGGTACTCGAAGGATTGGAAAAAGGCATCTTCTACCGCCGCGACGACGGTTCCGTGTGGGCAGACCTGACGGACAAAGGCCTCGACGAGAAGCTCCTGCTGCGTGCCGACGGCACGAGTGTCTATATGACCCAGGACATCGGCACGGCCAAACTGCGGTTCCAAGACTACCCTATTGACAAGATGATCTACGTCGTCGGCAACGAACAGAACTACCATTTCCAAGTGCTCTCCATCCTGCTTGACGAACTCGGTTTCGAATGGGGCAAAAGCCTGGTACACTTCTCCTACGGCATGGTCGAACTGCCGAACGGCAAGATGAAAAGTCGCGAAGGAACCGTGGTCGACGCCGACGACCTCATTGCCGAAATGGTGCGCCAGGCCCACCAGACTATCGACGAGCTCGGCAAGTTCGACGACATGGACGAAACCGAGAAAAACGAAGTGGCCCGCATCGTCGGCATGGGTGCCCTCAAATACTTCCTGCTCAAAGTGGACGCCCGAAAGAACATGCTCTTCAATCCCGCCGAAAGCATCGACTTCAACGGCAACACTGGTCCTTTCATCCAATACACCTACGCCCGCATCCGCTCCGTGCTGCGCAAAGCGCAAGAAAACGGCATCAATCTGCCTGAAACGCTGCCTGCAGGCATCTCGCTGAGCACAAAGGAAGAAGAGATCGTACAACACATCGCCGACTTCCCCGCTGTCGTACGTCAGGCCGGCACGGACTACTCGCCCAGCGCCGTGGCGAACTATTGCTACGACCTCGTCAAGGAATACAACCAGTTCTACCACGACTTCAGCATCCTGCGCGAAGGAGACAGGCAGAAACAGGCATTCCGCCTCGTGCTCTCGGCCAACGTGGCCAAAGTGGTCCGTTTGGGCATGGGTCTGCTCGGTATCGAAATGCCGGAACGCATGTAAACCGTGGGGAAGAAACAGAAATTCTATGTCGTATGGAGCGGCCGCCAGCCAGGCATTTACACCTCGTGGGAAGCCTGTAAGGCCCAGGTGCACGGAGCAGAAGGCGCACGATTCAAGGCTTTCGGCACAGAGCAAGAAGCCTCCGCTGCCTTTGCGGCTGCCCCACCGGTGCCCCGCAAAGCGCCAGCCAAACGCCATTCGCCCCGAAGCACATCGTCCCTGCCCCCCAACCCACCCGCCGACCGGCACGACACTGTGCTTCCCCTGCCCGCCGAGGTCAAGGCCCGGGCGCTAGCTGTCGACGCGGCGTGTAGCGGCAATCCTGGGGCGATGGAATACCGCGGTGTCTGCCTCACGACCGGACAAGAGGTGTTCCGCTACGGCCCTGTTTATGGCACGAACAACATCGGGGAATTCCTTGCCATCGTGCATGGCCTCGCGCTCATCAAGCAACAAGGCCTGACCGACATGACGCTCTACTCCGACAGCCGCAACGCCCTCCTGTGGGTACGTAAGAAGAAATGCAAGACCACGCTCGCCCGCACCCCGCGCACCGAAGCCCTCTTCCAACTCATCGAACGCGCCGAACAGTGGCTGAAAGACAACTCGTGGGATACGCCCCTCATCAAGTGGGAGACCGACTGCTGGGGCGAAATTCCTGCCGACTTCGGGCGGAAGTAAGGCGTACGCCCAAGCAAGCATATCTCGCCGTATTCCCTTGTCCAAACGACTAAATGGAAGCAACCGCCACATATCGCAGAAAAAACGTGGGACAGGTGTTCACACCTGTCCCGCTCGTTAAACTTATCCTTGACTTTGCGGGATACACGGGAAATTCCATCTTTCAGAAGCACATCATTGACAACAGCTGTGGCGAGGGAGCTTTTCTCGTCGAGGCCGTACACCGTTATTGCAGGCTGTTTCTAGGGATTTCCCAGAACAAGAGCCGGTTAAGGAAAGAGTTGGCCACTTACATCCACGGCATCGAGATTGACGAACAGACCTACGCCCGATGCCTCCAACGGCTGGACGATGCGGCCTTGACGTATGGACTAAGGAATGTCAGATGGGACATCGTTTGCGCCAACTCACTCCACATTGAAACTTATGACGGTCGGATGGATTTCGTCGTAGGCAACCCGCCTTATGTGCGAGTGCATAACCTGCAAGACAACTACACCGACGTCAAGCAATATGCCTTTGCAGATAAAGGCATGACCGACCTGTACCTCGTATTCTACGAAATCAGTTTCCGAATGATGCGGGAAAACGGACGCATGGCCGTCATCACGCCCAGTTCATGGCTGACGAGCAAAGCCGGAGAAGCCTTACGCACATTCCTGGCACACTCGCGGAAACTCAAAAAAGTGATAGACCTCGGCCACCAACAGGCTTTCGATGGTGTATCGACATATACGCTTATCTCATACTTCGAGAACCATCCAGAGGACGACACTTTATATTATTATGTTTATGAAGGGAGTGAAGTGCTTCCCCGCTTCATCACCAGGCTTGCCCCCAGCGATTTCATCATCCACGGCGACTTTTACCTCGGGACGACCGACAGGCTCACGTACATGCGCCACATCCGCGAAGGAAGCTTCCCCCGCATTGTCCAAGTGAAAAACGGATTTGCCACGTTAGCAGACAACGTGTTTATCGGCACCGTCCCCACATCTCCTCTCACCATTCCAATCCTTAAAGCCTCAACGGGTGTCTGGACAAAAGGGTTATTCCCGTACACCCCACAAGGCACCCCACTCACGTGGAACGACATACAGGCTCTGCCGACTGTCCGCGAGTATTTCACCGCGCACCGGGAAGAACTGCAAAAGCACCACCCGAAAGACAAAGAGTGGCACCTATATGGCCGGACACAGGCTCTGCGCGATGTCTGCAAGGACAAAGTGGCCGTCAACACGCTGATCCGCGATGCAGGCAGCCTGAAAATCAATCCTGTCGCCCCGGGTTGCGGCCTCTACTCCGGCCTCTACCTTCTCGGATCCGACTACGCACAAGTCCGTCGGCTTTTGGAAACGGACGATTTTCTCGACTATGTCGCCCTTTTGAGGAACTATAAGAGCGGCGGATATTACACGTTTTCATCTAAGGCTCTCGAACAATACATCAACTACCAACTCAACCGGCAAAATGGACAACCTGAAAAATAAAGCGTTTCTTCGTGCCATAGAACACTCCTTCCGGATCTACTTAGAGATAGGTAGCTCACGCAGTACAGCCAAGCTGAAACCCCTTCACGGTTTCATCGCGCAAGACCTGCACGAAAGGCTGGGAGCGGATTATGACGTTTTCTCACAAGGCTACGGAAATGACCGCGAAAAGAAATTGCCGGGGCACTACCAGAGTAAAGCCGTCGACGTCAGCGTCTTCCGCGACGGAACGCCCATTGCGGGAATTGCCGTGAAATTCGTCATGCAGAATTACAAACAGAACTCTGTCAATTATTTTGAGAATATGCTGGGCGAGACTGCCAACATCCGCTGTGCCGGCCACCCCTATTTTCAAATCCTCATCATCTTGGACCGCCTGCCATACTTCGACAGGAACAACGGGCTGCTCAAACGTTGGGAGCAACTGAACCAACACAACCTTGACAAATATGTGGCGCTTTCGCAGGATGACCCAAACCGATTCATGCACACACCGGACAAGACTCTCATCTTCGTCGTCCGTAGCCACGAAGCCACCGGCCTGTCCACCAAACAAGACTACTTTGACTTCTATCGTCTCCATCCTGAACTCGAAATGACGCACAATGAATACACGGGATTTGAACGGGGCATCATCCTTAATGACTATGACCTCTTCATGGCCAAGATCTGCCACACCATCTTTGCTTACTGACCTCACCGCATCACCAGTTTCACCATTCAACCTCTACCGACTATGAAAGAGTTTTTCCGCGTCATGTTCCAATACGTCCGGCCCTACAAGCGCTACTTGGCCGGCTCTCTCCTGTTCAACCTGCTCAGCGCCGTGCTCAACGTGTTCTCTTTTGCAACGCTCATCCCGATGCTGCAACTGCTTTTCGGCCTCGACACGACGCGCTACGAGTTCATCCCTTGGGATGCGGCGTCACCGTCGCTCAAAGACATCATCGTCAACAACCTCTACTATTACACGACGCAGCTCATCGCCGACTATGGTGCCTCGACCACGCTGCTCCTCATCGGCCTGACGCTCATCGTGGCCACCCTGCTGAAAACGAGCTGCTACTTCGCCTCGGTGGGCATCATGGTGCCCATCCGCACAGGCATCGTACGCGACATCCGCACGGCCATCTACCATAAGATTACGTCGCTTCCGCTTTCGTTCTTCTCTGCCGAGCGGAAGGGCGATATCATTGCGCGCATGAGTGGCGACGTCAACGAAGTCGAAAACTCCATCATGGGTTCGCTCGACATGATCATCAAAAACCCCATCCTGCTCGTCTGCTATTTCGGAGTGCTGATTTACACCAGCTGGCAGCTCACCCTTTTCACCATCATCGTGCTGCCGCTCATGGGCTGGATCATGGGCCGCATCGGCCGCAAGCTGAAACGCCAGTCACTCGATGCGCAGAACAAGTGGAGCGAAACGCTCTCACAACTGGAAGAGACGCTCGGCGGGATGCGCATTGTCAAAGCCTTCACTGCCGAACGCAAGATGAACCAGCGCTTTGACCGTGTGGCCAATGACTTCCGCCAAGCATCAAGCCGCGTCAACGTGCGCCAGTCGTCGGCTCACCCTGTGAGCGAGTTCCTCGGCACATGCCTCATCGTGCTTGTGCTTTGGTACGGAGGCACGCTCATCTTCAATCATGCGTCGGGCATCGACGCACCGACGTTCATCTTCTACATGGTCATCCTTTACAGCATCATCCAGCCGCTCAAAGACTTTTCGAAGGCTGCCTACTCGATCCCCAAAGGCATGGCTTCCATTGAACGAATCAACAAGATCCTGAACGCCGAAAACCCCATCCGCGAACCCGAACGTCCCAAACACATCGAGACCCTGACCGAACGCATCGAGCTGCGCGACGTCTCGTTCAGCTACAACGGCCAGCACGACGTTCTGAGCCACGTGGACCTCACTGTCCCGCGCGGCCGGACCATCGCCCTCGTAGGACAGAGCGGTTCGGGGAAGTCGACCCTCGTCGACCTCATCCCCCGCTACCACGACATAGACCGTGGCGAAATCCTCATCGACGGCATCAACATCAAGGATTTGGCCATCCGCGACCTCCGCGCACTCATCGGCAACGTGAACCAGGAAGCCATCCTGTTCAATGACACTTTCTACAACAACATCACGTTCGGCGTTGAAAACGCCACGATGGAACAGGTTGTCGAAGCCGCCAAGATCGCCAACGCACACGACTTCATCATGGCCTCGGAGCAAGGCTACCAGACCAACGTCGGCGACCGCGGCTGCCGCCTCTCGGGAGGGCAGCGGCAGCGTATATCAATCGCCCGAGCTATCTTAAAGAACCCCGCCATCCTCATTCTCGACGAGGCGACGTCAGCCCTCGACACCGAGAGCGAACGCCTCGTGCAGGAAGCCCTCGAACGACTGATGAAAACGCGCACCACCATCGCCATTGCCCACCGCCTTTCGACCATCAAGAATGCCGACGAAATCTGCGTCCTCCACGACGGCCGGATTGTCGAACGCGGCACCCATGAGGAACTCCTCGCCAAAAACGGATACTACCGCCGGCTCAACGACATGCAACAACTCTGACCCACATCCCGCCTTGCCATGCGCCAACGCCTGCTCATACTGTTCCGCATCTTTGCCGCCTTTGTGGCTGTTTTTGTCATGATGAAGCCCGTCTTCATGCTCTATAACGGGACTGGCCACGGCCTGACATGGGTGGACTGGTTTGCTGTCCCTGCGCACGGCCTGACGCTCGACCTCACCACAGCGGGCTACCTGACAGCCCTTCCGTGGCTGGCGCTCACCGTCAGCCTGTGGGTGCGCATTCCGTGGGCGCGGCTGTTCTACGCGGTCTACACGGGCGTCGTAGCCCTCCTGCTGGCCCTCATCCTCATCGGCGACACGTGCCTCTACTCCTTTTGGAACTTCAAACTCGACGCCACGGTCTTCACCTATCTTGACTCACCCGGTGACATCGCAGCCAGCATCAGCGTGGGCTACCTGCTGGCCGGCCTTGCGGCCGTAGCCCTGCTCGCAGGACTGACGTTCTGGCTCCTACGCCTTGCCGTGGGCCGAAAACCGCTCGGTGCGACAGGAAAAACAAACGCAGTGACAGAAAATCCTGTCGCTGCGACAGGAAGAACGGGCAGTACTCTCATGAAGAAACTCACGGCTACACTTGTCTTTATCCTTGCCGGCGGTCTGCTCTTCCTTGCTATCCGCGGCGGCGTAGGCAAGTCGACGGCCAACGTGGGCAAGGTCTATTACAGCTCCAACCAGTTCCTGAACCACGCGGCAGTCAATCCGGCTTTCAGCCTTTTCTATTCAGCCGGGAAGATGGAGGATTTCGCCTCGCAATGCGACTTCTTCCCCGAACCGGAACGCGCCCGGATTTTCGCCTCGATGCAATACGACACCACAAGCGTTGCCTGCGACACGCTGCTCCGCACACCGCGGCCGAACGTCCTTGTCATCATCATGGAGGGTTTCGGAGGGATGTTCGTTAAAAGCCTGGGCGGCCATCCGGACGTAGCGCCGAACTTCGAGCGTCTCCTCACCAAGGGCGTGTTCTTTACGAACTGCTACGCCAACTCGTTCCGCACGGACCGCGGCGTGGTCAGCACCCTGAGCGGATACCCGGCCCTGACCACCACCAGCGTGATGAAGCTGCCCGACAAGTCGCGCACGCTGCCCTCCATCGCCTCGTCACTCGCAGCTGCCGGCTACCAGACGGATTTCCTCTATGGCGGCGACGTCAACTTCACCAACATGAACAGCTATCTCCTCGCCACGGGTTACCAGCGCGTCTATGGCGACACGGACTTTCCTGCCGACACTCGCCGGACGCACGACTGGGGTGTGACGGACCGCATCACGTTCGACCGTCTCTACGAGATGGTCACCAGCCGGCGCGACGGTCAGCCGTGGCACACGGCTTTCCTCACCTTGGCCAGCCACGAGCCTTGGAAAGTGCCTTACAGCCGGATCCCGAACGACGAGAAAGCCAACGCCATGGCCTATCTCGACGACTGCCTCGGGCGGTTTGTCGACCGTCTGCGCCGCAGCCCGCAGTGGCGCAACCTTCTGATTGTCTGCCTGCCCGACCATGGCATCCTCTACCCCGACTCGCTCACCGAAGTCCATCCCCTGCGCAACCACATCCCCATGCTTTGGCTGGGCGGCGCTGTCAAGGCACCCCGGCGCATCGACAAGATCTGCAACCAAAGCGATCTGCCCGCCACCTTGCTTGGCCAGATGGGCCTGCCCCATGGACAGTTCGGTTTCAGCCGCGACGTGACGAGCCAAACCTACTGCTATCCCTGCGCCATCAGCGTCTGGGGCAGCGGCATGGCCTTCTATGACGGCTCGGGCTTCACCGTTTTCGACCTCAACTCCGGCCAGACCTTGGCCGACAGCCCCCAGCCATCCGCACAGCGCCTCGACCGCGCCAAAGCCTTCCTCCAAACCAGTTTCGACGACCTCGGCGCCCGCTGACGCCCCGTGGAGGTCCCCGCCCGCTTTGACCATCACGCTCAAAGCCCAAGCAAGCGTCTCTCACAAGACACGCACACCCCCGCGAATACAGACGGAGCCGGCCGAAAGCCGGATGACCTGCAATATAGCCTCCACCTGCAACGACGACAGCAGTGACTGAAACGCGCAAGGCTGCCCTTGTGGCATTATACGCCCGATCCGGCGAGCCTTATGCCCTACGGACGCGGACGTCACAAGCGGAGCTCCTGCGTACATCTTCGAAGAACAGACCGCCAATATACAACGATCCCCGGAACCGAAGTCCCAGGGATCGCCACATAAGTGTCAGTCGTTTTCGTCAGAGGCTCACTTCACGTAAACCTTCTTTCCGTTCTGGATATAGATACCTTTGACAGCTTTCTCAACGCGACGGCCACTCAGGTCGTAGATAGCGCCGTTCTGTCCATCGTTCACGTTGTCATCGTTCGTCACGCTGCCGATGCCGACGGTCTCAATCGGACCACCGTCCCAGAAGCGGAATACATTGGCATAGCTCCGGCCATGTGTGTTGTAGGAGATGATATGGCCTTCGGTAGACGCATCAACCGTTCCGGCGTGCATACACATCGTGCATCTCACTTTCGCGCCATCGGTGTTGCCACCGCTGTACCACCAACGGTCAATGTAGAATCCGGCCGGTACGGCAGCTACAGTCTCTTCGCCGCTTTCTTGGTTATACTCAGCTACGGCAGGAGCCAAGTGGAAGCGCATCGTCTCAGCGTTGTACTCCTCGCTGGCGCCAAGCGGCTGCTGGAAGGCCCACTCCGAAGCGTCCACATACTTACCAGAAGTAATCGACTTAATCGAGCATACGACAGAGTCTTCGCCGCTCACCTCGGTGGTCAGCGTCTCCATGTTGCCCAGTTCGAAGTAGAAGTTCGGATCGTGCTGGTTGAATTCCTTCCAAGACAAGATGCTGTCACCTTCGAGATAGAGAGCATACTTCACGTTGTCACGCGTGAGGTAGATTTCATTGGCAGAGATGATAGCATAACCGTTGGACGGGTTGTGCTGGATGAGTTCTTCGGCCGGTGTTTCTATCAGATCGAGAACCATGTCTTCCACATCCTGTTCGAGTTCAACGTTGCCCTCTTCGATGATGCCGCGGATTTCTTCAACCTGATCTTCGGTATAACCGTTGATGCAGTTGATGGCATTCAGCGCGCTACGGCCGAGGAGGAAGGTGTAACGCTTCGGATCGTATTCCTCGAAAGTGAATTTCGAACCCTCGTCGGCTGCGGTCCAATAATAGAGGATGCCGTTGCCGCCATTGTCGTTCAGGTAGACCTGCTGGTTGCCGGGCGACGTGCCGATGAAGCCGTAACCGTCGCCCACGCTGGTCAGCGTGAAGCCAGGCTCGGAGCCAGTGGCTGCCACAAGAGCCGGACCGAAGCCGTTATGGTAGAGCACCATGCCCGGGTTCTTCTTGTTGAAGAGGCTGAACGTGCCATCGCCGTTGTCGCGGATGCACCAGAGGGCGTAGTCGTCGATGACGGCTGCTGCGTCAAGGACAAGCAACTGCGTGGTGCCGTAATCCGTATTCCATTCGTTCTCGGTCAGCTTGCCGGTCAGCACCTTATTGTTACGGATGCGGATGATGTACCACGTAGCATCTTCGGGCACTGTGCCGTCGGCGGCCACGTCGGTCGACTTGAACGGCATGTTCATGTCGTAGAAGAAGGTGAAGTAGTCGCCGTCGACGATGTTGTCGCCCGTCACAACGAGCGGCAGTTTGCGATCGGGATCGTTATAGCTCGACAGGTTGGTCTGCTCGGCGTTGAACGTATAGAGCGAACCCAAGTCGGGAGCCGTGATCGTTGAGTCGATATCAACAAACATTTCCTCGCCCGAGAACAAGAAGATCTCCTCGCCTTCTGCGGGCAGGCTGCCGTCGGCATTCAGCACATAGCCGTCCACGTAGATGCGGCGCCACGGACGGTAGCTCACGGAGATGGTCTTCGACTGCGTGGCTTCCTCTTCGATGGCAGTCAGCGCGGTGAAGTGCGAGATGGCCGGAGCAGTGATGGCTTCGCCCACGGCTACGCGTACGGATTTCTCCATCTCGGCCGTGCCTGTCTCGTCGAACACGAAGAGCGAGGGGTCGTCCTCGGGACCGAACATGGAGGCATCGATCGAGCACTCAAAGAGGATGCGCGGGTCAGAAGAGTATTCAAGGTTCAGGGTCAGTGCGTCGCCTTCGAGGAGGTCTTCGCTGAGCACGAAGGTCTCTTCTTCGCTAAGCACCGTGCCGTCTGTCTTCAAAGCGCGGCGCAGCGTGGTGTTGCTGAAAGTCGGGAATGCGACTTTGCCGCCCACGATGGCCTCAGCCGTGACGGAGCCTTCGCCTTCGACAACAGCCGACGGGATGAGGTCGGACAGGCCTGCCTCTTCAAGCGTCACGTCGGTCGAACCGTCGAAGAACGTGATGTTGTACGTCACAGGGACGAGACGGAAGTCTGCCGGTATCTCATAGATGTTCCAGTAAGACCACGAACCGAAGCCGGTGCCCCA
>DVNY01000025.1 GCA_018714085.1 Candidatus Caccomonas pullistercoris | reverse complement strand
GCCGTGACCTGCGCCGAATTCCGCCGGCGCGCAGGCAACCCACACACAAACAGCCCGCACACTTCTGGAAAACAAGCTTAAAACCTCTGTCAGCATGACCGATTCCTCATACATTCTCCTGCTGTCCCTGTGTTCAGCATCCGTCATCCTGCTCCTGGCTACACGCCTGCGCGACTGCCTCATGCTGGCGCGCGCCCGGCGCCGGTATGAAACAGACGACCTCTCCGGTCCCGGACGCGCGCCGGCCATCAGTGTCATCATACCCTCCGGGGGACAGGCCGAGGCGCTCGAAACGAACCTCCCGGCAATCATGGCTCAGGAATACCCATTCTTTGAAGTCGTCGTCGTCGACGAACAGACCGAGAGCGACACGGCGGATGCTCTGAAACGGCTTACGGCAAAGTTCCCGCAGCTACGCCACACGTTTGTGCCGCCAAGCGTCCGGTTCATCGGGCGGCAGAAACTGGCCATCACACTGGGCATCAAGGCAGCCAAGCACGAGTGGGTCGTGCTGACACGTCCGGACTGCACGCCAGCAAGCCCGCGATGGCTCATGGGGCTGTCGGCCAAAATGAGTGAGGACAAAGACATCATCGTCGGTTATGCCAACTATGACGCCTATGCTCCCACGGGCGTCGTCGTGCCCCGCCTGCGCCGCGCCCTGCTTGCCTTTGCGGCCGCACTGGGCGGCAGAGCCGTGGATGCCGACGCCTGCAATCTGGCGCTGCGCAAAAGCTATTTCCTCACGCAGGGTGGCTACGCTTCGCAACTGTCGTTCACATGCGGCGAAGACGGCCTGCTCGTCGACCGGCTATCGACCGGCACGAACACCGCCGTGGCATGCAACCCTGAAACTACGGTATGGCAGTCTTTCAGTTCACGCCATGAAAGCCGCAAGGCACGGGTGGCCCACCGTGTGGCGGGACGCCACCTCCGCCTGCGTGGCAAGCTGCTTCGCCTGCGCTGGGGAACTGCCAGCCTGCTGACTTACACGTACACAGCCACGTGGCTCGCCGCCGTCGCCCTGCGGGCGCTCCGCTTCCCTCCCATTGAGGCGTACAGCGGACAGGAGATTGCGTTCGACGCTTGGGCGGCCATCCTCCTTGCCTATCCCGTCGCTGAGGCATACGCACTCCGGCGCAGCACACAGGCCGTGGACGAGCGCCCCGTCAGCGCACGCCTCTTCTTCGACGACCTGTGGCAACCAGTGGCCACGCTGGGCATCAAACTGAACGCATGGCTCAGTCGCAACGATTACAAACGACAGTGATTTCCAACCGGCTCACGCCTGCTGGCGCTTCTGCTGGTCGAGCAATTGGAAGTCTTTCTTCCGGAGTTTGAAGCTGTTTGTCAAATACTTGTCACGGACGACCTGATTGGCCGCAAGCTCTTCGGGGGTTCCCTGGAAGAGGATGCGCCCTTCAAAAAGGAGGTAGGCACGATCCGTGATACAGAGGGTTTCCTCCACGTTATGGTCAGTGATAAGGATGCCGATGTTGCGGTCTTTCAGTTTCCAGACAATATATTGTATGTCCTCGACCGCAATGGGATCGACGCCGGCAAACGGTTCATCGAGCATGATGAACTTCGGGTCAATGGCGAGACAACGCGCAATCTCCGTCCGGCGGCGTTCGCCACCCGACAACTGGTCGCCCTTGTTCTTACGCACCTTTTGCAGTCCGAACTCCGTGAGCAGGCTTTCGAGCTTCTCGCGTTGATAGTCCTTTGGCCGTCCTGTCATTTCAAGCACGGAACTGATGTTGTCTTCGACGCTCATCTTGCGGAACACGGAGGCTTCCTGCGCCAAATAGCCGATGCCTTTCTTGGCCCGCTTGTAGACGGGATCGGTCGTTATCTCGTTGTTGTTGAGGAATATGCGTCCGTTGTTGGGCACGACGAGCCCCGTCGTCATGTAGAAAGACGTTGTTTTCCCCGCTCCGTTCGGCCCCAGCAGGCCGACGATTTCGCCCTGCTTCACGTCGAAAGAAACGTTGTTCACCACCGTCCGTTTCCCGTATTTCTTTACGAGCCCCTCGGTCCGCAGGACCATGTGGTCGGCCGGCTGCGTCTGTGTTTGTGCGTCAGTGTTCATGCCTTTGCTGAAAGATGCCCTGCAAAAGTAAGAAAAACGTTCCAAAACACCGGTCTCCCTGCCGAGAAAAACGGGAGCAGTGACAGATTAAACACTCAGTACTCCCGTCTTGACGGAAGCAGTGACCGTAAAACCCGGCCAGCCGTTTCGACGTTTCTGCACAAAGAAGAGAACACCGGAACACTTTTTCCAGTTTCCGTGAGACCGACTTCCAGCAAAATTCCGTAATTTTGTCCCATCTAAACGCACGAAGATGCTTATCAAAAACTACCTGACGACCCTTGGCTGCTACTTGCAGCTGATGGGACGCACTTTCACAAGGCCCGACCGCTTCCGGATGTTCATGCGGCAATACGTAAAAGAAATGGCGCAGCTCGGAGTGGACTCAATCGGCATAGTCCTGCTGATTTCGTTCTTTATCGGCGCTGTCATCTGCATCCAGATCAAACTGAACATTCAAAGCCCCTGGATGCCCCATTGGGTGTCGGGCTACACGACGCGAGAGATCATGTTGCTCGAATTCTCGTCGTCGATCATGTGTCTCATACTTTCAGGAAAAGTAGGTTCGAACATCGCGACCGAAATCGGTACGATGCGCGTCACGCAACAAATCGACGCCCTCGAAATCATGGGTGTAAACTCTGCCAACTACCTGATCCTGCCCAAAATCGTCGGGCTGGTGACGATGATTCCCCTTCTTGTCATTTTCAGCATCGTGAGCGGCGTGGTGGGTGCCTACGCCACAGCCTACGTCGGCAACGTCATCACGGCCACCGACCTGACAGCGGGCATGCAATACGAGTTCACGCAATGGTTCGTATGGATGGGCATCATCAAGTCGCTTTTCTTCGCCTTCATCATATCCAGCGTGTCGGCCTATTACGGGTATAACGTCGAAGGCGGCTCCATCGAGGTGGGCAAAGCCAGCACAAACGCAGTCGTGGCCAGCAGCATGCTCATCCTCTTTTCCGACCTGTTCCTCACACAACTACTATCGTAATGATTGAAGTAAGAAACCTATATAAATCGTTCGACGACAAAAGCGTCCTCGAAGACATCAGCACCGTCTTCGAGAGTGGAAAAACGAACCTCATCATCGGTCAGAGCGGCTCGGGCAAGACTGTGCTCATCAAGTGCATCGTCGGCCTGTTCACCCCGACACGTGGCGAAGTGCTCTACGACAACCGCAACCTCGTCACGATGACCAAGCGCGAACGCAGCCTGCTGCGGCGCGAAATGGGAATGATCTTCCAAAGTGCGGCGCTCTTTGACTCGATGACGGTGCTCGAAAACGTGATGTTTCCCTTGGACATGTTTTCAACGGATTCTTACAAGGAACGATGCCGTCGCGCTCTCTTCTGCCTCGATCGCGTCAACCTGCTCGACGCCCAAAGCAAGTATCCCGGCGAGATATCGGGAGGAATGCAAAAGCGTGTAGCGATCGCGCGCGCCATCTCCATGAACCCGAAATACCTCTTCTGCGATGAGCCCAACTCGGGCCTCGACCCGAAGACCTCGCTCGTCATCGACGACCTCATTCACAGCATCACGCAAGAATTCAACACCACCACAATCATCAACACACACGACATGAATTCCGTCATGGGAATCGGCGAGCACATCCTCTTCATTTGTGACGGCCGGAACGAGTGGCAGGGGACGAAAGACGACATTATCGAC
This sequence comes from Candidatus Caccomonas pullistercoris, assembly GCA_018714085.1. GTDB lineage: Bacteria > Bacteroidota > Bacteroidia > Bacteroidales > Bacteroidaceae > Alloprevotella > Alloprevotella pullistercoris. Next base: position 5,239 of record DVNY01000025.1, on the reverse strand, counting down.
TCAAAGAACGAACGGCTGAACAATTTCATCTTTGCGTCCGACCTTTTCCGCAAGGTGAAGAACGCCAAGCTCGACGAGCAACTGAAAAAATAAAGGCATCCCGCCGGGACGCCTCCACTGTAACGACAAGCGGTTTCACCGTTCACGGTGCGAAACCGCTTTATTGTTTTTTCGTCTTGACTACATCGAAAAGATAAGTGAGCTTTACGGTTATCGTCCCGTTGTTCGAGCGCGCGAAGACGTCGGTTTTCGAATTGTTGTAAATGTCGCTGAGGCCATAATAATAGCGTCCCTCGAGCATGAAGTGGCCGATCCGGCTGTTCAGTTCCACGCCCAATCCGCCGGCAATGCCGTAGTCGAATTTCCGCTCGACGGGCATTGAATACTGTGACGTGAGGCCATTGGGGCGGTCCGGCGTCCCGTCGGGCAGTGTGGTCCACGTTTCGCTCCGTTCGGACGATTCGCCGAGGCAATAGCCGATCTGCGGCCCCGCCATGAAGTAGAACATCGCGCCCCGGTGCTCGCGGCCCCAAGCCAAGCGGGCGAACATCGGCACCTGTATGTACGAGATATGGCGCTCGTAGGTGTCGGGCAGCGGCTCGTTATGACCGTCCTGTATGTCCTCGCGCCAGCCGAGCTGCACGTAGTTGGCCTCAATCTGCAAGGCGCAATAGGCCGAGTAATAGCGCTCGCAAGTATAGCGGAACGTCACGCCGAAAGTCGGAGCCATATGCATCTTCTGTTTGATCGTAGGGTCGAACGTGATTTTGTTCATTGCCCATCCCACGTTCACACCGATGGCGATGTCATTACGCGGTTCGCCCACCTGCGCCGAAGCGGGCAGCAGGCCGCACACTGCGGCAAGCATCAAGAATAGTCTTTTGGTCAGCTTCACTTCTCTTCTATTTTTTCAATATGGCCGTCCGGACGATAGTGTACGAACCAGATGTGATTGTTGATTATGCCTCCCTTCGCTCCGGCTCGTACGAAATGCATGGCGCTCTGGTAAGGCACTGCCGGCAGGCGCTGCGTAGAAAACGCCTCGCCGTAGCGGGCAAGGCCTTGAAGGATGTGCAGGCCGTTGTCGAAACCGAGCAACGCCATTCGCGGGTAGATCGGCATCAGCTCGGCATGGAACCACGCCCGATAGTCGCGTTCGAAGCGCTTCACGGCCGGCGAATAGCTGTCATAGTAGAAGTTGGTGTAGATGTAAGTGTTGAGGGCGAAAAAACTTTTCAAATGCCCGGAAATGTAAGTCTGCCAGTCCGGATAGCCCATCAGCGACATGAGCCGCTCGGGATGCGCCTGCGTCAGGCGGGTCAGCGTGGGGACCAACTCGTCGAGCGTCGACGGATCAGAAGCGTCGGGCAAGAGGACGTTGCGCTTGTCGGCCGCAAGGGCGGAAAGATACTGTTCGTCTGTCGATGACGCCCACAACGAGACCACGGAATGGCCTTTTGCCCGCAACTGCTGCGACATGTAGTCGGTAAAAGCCTTTTCGTTGCCTTTCGTCGTACGCAAAACCACGAGGCGGCTGTCTTTCGGGAAAAGGTCGCAATAGAGGTCGAGCACCGCCTGCCACTTCTCGGCCTCGGGGGCGTTGAGAAGGCAAAGGTTGGTGTTGCTGTACACATCCACGGCCTTGGATGTGAAGGGCACGAAAGCCTTGATCCCGTTTTGCGCCGCGAAGGCGCCCACCTGCGTGATGTGATCGCCGTAGAACGGTCCCACAACGGCCTGCACGCCTGCGGCCTTCGCCCGTGAAAGAGCCGAAGCCAGCGATTCGCCTGCCGGTGTGTCAAACGCATAGACCTCGACCGATTGTCCCAATCGCTTGACGCTGTCGACCGCCATGAGGAAGCCACGGTAATACTCAATGCAACGCTCCTTGACGCCAGAGTTCCCGACAAACGGAAGCATGACGGCCACTTTCACGGTCGGCGTGACGTTGGAAGCGGACGGCTGAACGGTCGTCACGGGAGCACTGGCCGTCGCGCCGGAAGCAGTTCCCGTTTTTCCTGTCACTGCGTCCGTTCCGGCCTTCGGGGCGGGACCAATCACACTTGGAATGCGAATGACGCTGCCCCGTTTGAGTGCGTAACCGGGTTCCCGCATCTCAGGATTGGCCAGCACGAGCTCCTCGACAGTCAGGCCATGAGCGTGCGCGATGCCCCAGATGGTTTCCTTGCGCTTCACTTTGTAATCAGTCGTAGCGCCGAGCTGACGCACGGCCGCTGCGGGCAACGGCGTAGGGATTTGGAGCGTCTGCCCGACCTTGACGGTGCTGCCTTCGATACCTGTATTGTGACGGAGGATTTCTTCCACCGTCACGCCGTATTGCTTGGAAATCCGATAGAGGGTTTCGCCCGGTTGCACGACATGCTGCCGCGTGGCCACCTGGGCCTGTCCGTGGAACACGCCAAAGCCCCCAAAGGCCAGCGCAAAGGCTAAGATGAAAGAGTAAAATCGCATTTTCATTGGTTCAACGCACTTTTTAGCAGAGCAAAAATACATAAAATATATTCCCTGACGGAGTATTTGAAGATAATTCCGTACTTTTGAACTCAAAAGACACACCAATAGCTTTGTCGATATGAACTATACCCACCTCTTGCTGGCGTGCTGCCTGATGGGACAGACAGCCGCCTACGCCCAAAAGCCAGCCGCTGCGACCGAAGATATCAAGCCGAAATCCGAAGCCGAAAAGCTGATGGAGGAATACCGCTTTGAAGAGGCCGTTGAGTTGCTGGAAAAGGACATCGCCACGGCCGAGCGGCGCCGGAAACCGACAGAGACGCTCGAAGCACTGAAAGCAAAAGCGCTGACAGGGCTCAACATGCTGAACGCCACAGCGAGAGTCACGTTCGTCGACAGCCTGGTGGTCGACAAGGCCCGGTTCCTCACACGGATGAGCCTCAGCGCCGACATAGGCCGGCTCATGCCCTGCGGCGAATCAGCTCCCGGAATGCCCGGGAAAGCTGTGCATGGACAGGGCTTGTTCGTCAACGAACTCGGCGACAAGGCCTATTACGCCCTTGCCGACAGCGCAGGCACGCTGAAACTCCACCACACCGAGATGCTGGGCGACACATGGCGCACCCCCACCCCGCTCGAAGGCCTGGCCGGACTTGACGGAGCACAGGATTTCCCCTTTGTCCTGACTGACGGCGTCACGCTGTATTATGCCAGCCAAAGCGAGGAAGGCCTGGGCGGCTACGACCTCTATGTGACACGTTACAGCCTCGACGAAGGTTCCTACCTGAAACCCGAAAACCTCGGCATGCCGTTCAACTCACCGGCCAACGACTATCTCTACGCCGTGGATGAAGCGAACAACCTCGGATGGTTCGTCACGGACAGGGCACAACCAGAAGGAAAGGTTTGCATCTACGTCTTTGTGCCGGCCGACACACGCGACACGTACACCCCCTTGGCGTTCGACGACGACGAGATCCGCGACTTCGCCCGCATCAGCTCGATTGCCGCCACGCAAAAGAACGCGGCAGAAGTGGCCGACGCCAAAAACGCCCTCCAACGCGCACGCACCGCCCCCAAGCAGGCCACGGAAGAAGACGCCATCCACTTCGTCGTGGGCGACGGGCGCATCTACACCTCTGCGGAACAATTCCGAAGCGCGCAAGCGCGCAAGCTCTGCGCTGAATGGATCATCACGCACAAGCACATGACCAAACAGGAAAAGCAGCTCGATGCTCTCAGACTCACATACGCCCGCAGCGAAGAAGCCCAGCGCCGGCAAATGGCGCCCACCATCCTCCAACTCGAAAAAGAGGTGGAAGCGCTCAGGGCCGACAACCGACAGGCAGAAGCACGGATAAGAGCCGCAGAACTGCAACAAAAATAAAAAGAACCACTAAATCTCACCACCATGGGAACTGCAATCGAAGCCTCCGAACTGATCATCAACAGCGACGGGAGCATCTTCCACCTCCACCTGAAACCAGAACAACTGGCAGACAAGGTCATCCTCGTGGGCGACCCGGGACGCGTGGCCACCGTAGCGGCCCATTTCGACTCTACTGAATGCGAAGTGAGCAGCAGGGAATTCCACACCATCACCGGACAATACGCCGGCAAGCGCATAACTGTGGTGTCGACAGGCATTGGCTGCGACAACATTGACATCGTCATGAACGAACTCGACGCACTGGCTAACATAGACTTCGCCACGAGAAGCGTCAAAGCCTCACTGAGAAGACTGGAACTCGTCAGGATAGGCACGTGTGGCGGCCTGCAACCCTACACGCCCGAAGGGACCTACATTGCCAGCGCCGAGAGCATCGGTTTCGACGGCCTGCTAAACTTCTACGCAGGCCGCGACGCGGTTTGCGACACAGCACTCGAAGAATCCTTCGTCCGCCACATGGGGTGGCGAGGGAACACCTGCATTGCCCATCCCTACGTCGCGCCAGCCGACAAGGAACTCCTCGACCGCATTGCAGGCGACGACATGGTGCGCGGCCTCACGGCAGCATGCGGCGGCTTCTTCGGGCCGCAGGGTCGCGTGCTGCGGCTCCCGTTGGCCGACCCGCAGCAAAATGAGAAGATAATGGCGTTCGAACACAACGGCCTGCGCATCACCAACTTCGAAATGGAAAGCAGCGCCCTCGCCGGACTGGCCAAGCTGATGGGGCACAAAGCGATGACCTGCTGCATGGTCATCGCCAACCGCGTGGCCGGAAAAGCCGACCCGAACTACAAGAACTCCATCGATGGACTGATCCGCACGGTCTTGGACCGCATCTGATCCATCCCGGACACCACCCTATCAAGAAGCCCCGGGCAGGTCGCCGCAACCGACTGCCCGGGGCTTCCCCGTTCCGCAGGACCACCCGAGCGTACCACACCGCCGTCAAAATGCTGGGGCGACATCCATGCCACTTGGGCAACCGCCAACCGCCGCCACAAACACCGGCGTTGTCACGCCCTCTCATGCTGGGCACAAAAAGAACGGGAGGGCTCGCCATGGTGGCGAACCCTCCCGTTCGGGTTGGGGATATCAAACTTTCAGATCAGTCCTCAGGCAGAGGGGTTGGCTCGTTCGAGAAATTCGGACGGGCAAACGTCTGGATCTTCGTGTTGATGATTTCGTCGATCATCTCGTCGCTGACTTCTTTCAGGCCGAGGTCTTCCATGTCTTGCTCGAACTCGTCGCGCATGTCCTGCGTCAGACAGTAGTAAGAGCTCGTGTAGTCGCTCGCCCAGCAGGCAATCAGGCGCA
>DVNY01000024.1 GCA_018714085.1 Candidatus Caccomonas pullistercoris | reverse complement strand
CGTAGAACGCTACGTCAAGAAAGGCGACAAGGTGTTCATTGAGGGACAAATACGCACACGGAACTACACGGACAAGAGCGGGAAACAACGCGAGACCCTCGAAATCTGGGCCGAACGGCTCGAACTCATGTACAAGCCTGCGACAGTTCATCCTAACGCTGCGACAGCTCCGACTGGAAGCCAGCCTGTGAACACGCCGTCCTCCGACGACCCGTTCCCGTTCTGATCAGACCGGTATGCACGGCGTCGTCCAACGTCTTCATGCACAGACTGAAAAGACATGAATTCTCCCTATATGCCGTCGTGCCCCTTCCATGAACTCGGATGGGGCGCGACACGCATTTTCTGGGGCGACACGGACGAACTCCGTCCGCTTTTCGCCACCCATCTGCCCGCCAGCCTCATCGAAGAGAGTCATAGACAGTTTCGCAATACGAAGCGACGCGACGAATGGCTGGCAGCACGCCTCCTGCTGCGCCACGCATTCCGTAATGAAGGCATTGCCCCCGTCATCCGCTACCACAGCAACGGACGGCCATACCTCAACGGCTCAACGGGCGGGTTCAGCATCTCGCACAGCCAAGGACGCGTCTGCATCGCCCTTACCGGCCAGCAGGCTGTCGGCATCGACTTGGAACGGGACAGGGTCCGCCCATTCAAATTAAGGCACGGTTTCATTCATCCTGATGACTTGGAAGAATACGGGAAGCTGATGCCAGATGATTTCACCATCGTTTGGAGCGCCAAAGAAAGCATCTATAAAATACTCGACGCACCAGGCTTCCCGCTCACTGAAATACGAGTAAAACCATTCACAGTCTCTCCGTCCGGCGGACGGCTGGAAGCCATGGCCGACGGGCAAACCTATTCCTTGCACTATGCGTTCCTCGACGCTTTCGTGCTCACGGCCGTAACAGTCTGAGGCTCATGCAAACCTCACGCCTGCGGCGAAAACACGACTGCGGGCCTACGCATGCTGACATGCGTAGGCCCGCAGTTTAGCGTTCAGCACGTTATTCTTAATACACAAGGCGCACGTTGTCGACCCAAAGCGTGTTGCCCACACTCCCGACATAGGCTCCGCCATGCGAAGAATCGAACTGCAGGACGAGGTGAGTCGGAGTCTCGTTTGCGGCACCCCATCCCACTTCTTTCACCGGAACCATCTTCCCTTTGCTGTTCCGGGCATATTTCACGTTGTCACCCGTAGTGAGTCCCATATATGAGCGATAGAACTTCTGCTTCGTGATGTCGCCGTAATGTATGCGGTAAGTAGCATTATTAATCCATCCCGTCGACTTGTTGAAGCGAACCACCATCGTGCCGACACGATGGGCGTAGATATTACCGTTCTTGTCCTCCCAACGCTTCTGCAAGTAAAGGATGCAGTCGGCCATGTCCATTCCTGCCACCTTTTTTGCTTTCCCAAATCCTGTCTGGCGGACACGGTCGGGCTTACCGGACAACTTCACCCGGTAGTCGAAACGGATGGCTTGGGGACGGCGATTAAAGCGGATGCCTGCATCGAGCTTGCTCATTGGGTTGGATGTCCCTGTGATGGGTTCTTGCGTCTGGCCCAAGTAGATGGAACCTGCGGCAAGCACCTTGATGTTCACCAGGCCGAGAACGACGCATTTCTCCTCGTGCGTCGAAAGTTTGGCACAGAACCCATGTCCGGGGCGTGCCTCCCGATAGACCGAGGTGTTCGTTTTCGTGATGCCGGCCACCTTGGCCAGCACGTTCGAAGTGGCCCACGGCGATCCCCCTTGGTTGCGATAGGGATTGCTGTTGTTCCATGTGCCGTTCGGGGCAATCTCATAAAGCGTCTTGGTGTTTCCACCGATAATTCCGCTTTCCTTGATGTTACGGACAAGCCACTGGTCGAAATTTCCGAACTTGATGTATTCTTCGCGGGCGTCAGTCAAGTCAGCCTGCTCGGTCTCTTCGACCTGCTCTGTCTCAGGCCTGCTTGCGTAGGCCGTACCTAAGGAAACAAATGCCGCAACTGCAAAAGTCGTGGCGAATAGCCTTGTTCTCATTGGTCTTATTCTTTGTTTTATGTTTTGTTCTTTCTTATTCCAGGTCAGAACGCCTCGTTGATGTTGAAGAGGAAACCGCCGCCATTGCGGGTGAAACCGTAATCCAGCCGTATGTTGATACCAGGACGGAATGCCCATCGGTAGCCGATACCGAAATTGGGGAGGAAACGCGTCCACCGCAAAGCGGATGCCTCGGGGAACACTTGGGCCGTGCCTACCCACGCTACGGCACCATGACGCCCTTTTATGTGTTGGCGCAACTCCACTTGGCCCTCGATGATGTTGCGATCGCGGTAACGCCCTTCGTAATAGCCGCGCATGCGGTTTGTCCCGCCCATTTCAGCCATCATGCACCATGGCACATCGCCGTAATTGAAACGGCTGTGGAGTTCCACGGCGAACGTACACCCTTTCCATAAGGGAGCATACGTGCTGGTCGTGAAATCCGTCGTCGAAAAACCATAAGTGTTGCCCAGCCATTTGGGGGTGAAAGTCTGGTCCAGTTGCACGAACCAGCCATGTTTGGCATTCAGGATGAAGTCGCGCGAGTCATAGGTGAACGAAACGCCGGGCGTAAGGGCATGCACCGTATGCCGCTGTCCGGCTATGAACTGCTCGCCCAGCGGATCCATCTCCGTTGCCCGGATAAACTGGAAATTCAGTGTCGGCCCGACATATAGGTTTCTGGCCACACGGAACATGAACCGCCCCATCCAGTCGAATTTGAAACGACGGAAATCGGCTTGATTGGCGTCGTCATCGCCCTGTTCGTAGCCAATGCCGTAAAACTTCGTCGGGAATGTGTAAACATACAAGCGATAGTCGAGCCGGAAACGTTCTTTGGGAAAAATGTTGTTGCCCCTCACGCCCACCATGAGGAAGCCTTTCGTCGTAACGTCGCCATAGAGCGCCACGTTCGACTTGGGAAGCAGCGTATCGGCGCGGTCCATGGAATAAAGTCCCGTGGCCACCACACCAAGGCCAAAACCGACAGTCGACGAATAGTGGGGGCCCGGAAGGACACCGAAACTGAACTTCTTGTCCTTATCCTCGTCGTCCTGACGAAAATAGTCCAAGACCTTGCTGACAAGGCTGCGTTTCTTGACAACCGTATCAGCAGACACGGACGCACTGTCGGGGACGGGCATTCCCGCTGTCTCCGACGACTGAGCCTTTAACGGCAAACCGACAGAAAACGCCAGCCCGATCCACAAGACATTCCTCAGAGCCGAACGGTAAAAGTGGGAAATCATGCGTGCAAAGTTAGGCATTCCTGCCTTACCACCGAGAATTATTCATTACTTTTGCACGATATTTACAAATAGTGCAGAAAAAATGAATAAGAAAGCCCTGCTTTTCACATTCTTTGCGACCTGCGCCTCCCTGCTTGCCGCACGCGAGATTCCGGCTGACAGCCTGACGCAAACCGCTTCGGAAAAATCAGAGAAAACCTCGAAAAAGATTTGGAACGCCTTTGACCCGAGCATCAAGTTCAGCGGGTATATCATTGGCAAGTACAGCATTGACAATCAGGACGGAAAAACCTCAAACAGCACGTTCGACCTCCGCTTCGTCCGGCTCAGCGCATCAGGCTACTGCTTCAAGGACTTCTATTACCGCCTGCAAGTTGAGATTAACGGTATGCCGTCGAAAGACAACGGCCCCCGCATCATGGACGCCTTCGTCGAATGGCAGAAATTCGACTTCTTGCGTGTGAAGCTGGGCCAGTTCAAACGCCCCATAGGCTTTGAGAACCCGATGAGTCCGCTCGACGTCGGACTTGGCAACTACTCACAAGCAACCTTGAAGCTGGCTTCGATCAACGACCGCATCGACGGACACAAATGCTCAGGCCGCGACGTGGGCGTGCAACTGCAAGGAGACCTTTTCCCCGCTACTGACGGGCACAAGTGGCTGCACTACCAAGTCGGCGTCTTCAACGGACAAGGCATCAACCACACCGACAAGGACAACTTCAAGGACGTCATCGGCGGCCTCTGGCTATCGCCGGTCAAAGGACTCTCCGTCGGAGGTTTCGGATGGAACGGCAAATACACTAACGACAACTTCAAAGGCGACGGAACCGACCTGAAAAGCGTCGAACGCAAGCGTTGGGGCGTCGGATATATGTATGACAACGGAACTTGGAGCACCCGCGGTGAATACATCGCCTCGAAGGGACAAAACCCGGCCGACATACACAGCGCCAACCGGAGCGATGCCTGGTACGTACAGGTCGGCGCTCCCTTATTCAAGGATTTCAAGCTCTTCGGCCGCTACGACTGCTATCGCGAAAACAAACATTGGAATTCCTTGAAAACCATCTACGCGCTCGCGGCCAACTACTATCTCGGCAAACACCTCATCTTCCAAGCCAACTACTCGTTCACGAACGACCGTAGCGCGACCATCGGACGCAATTACAGCACATTCGACGTGCAAGTAGCAGCGCGGTTCTGACCCTCGCCTTGCAGCTGATGGCACGGAGTGATACAGCAATCAACGATTGAGGATCAGCGCACTGTGCAAACTCCGTGCAAGCATTGAATAACTGCATACATCACGGCTGACAGACATCGGGACGGAACTCCCGGCTGTCAACGCACGGAGGCCGGTGCCGCTACACAGCAGCGCCGGCCTCCGCGCACGAACAGGAAGCCACGGCAACACCCCCACATCCGTAATTCGGGTTATGTCCTCCGTAATCCGTTTACGGTGGAATTCTACCGAAAGAACTAATTTTGCGCCTACAAGTCGGGAACAGCCTTGCCGCACGGCGTCCCGACCGCGAGCACCCACAAATTCCCAGACAAGAAAGATGAAACGCCCGGCCACCGAAAACGCCCTGCTACTGCGCATCCGCAGCGGGCAGCCCATGACAGCCAGGCAGCAACTCTACCTGACGGCACAGTTGAGCCTGCCCTCCATCATGGCACAGATTTCGTCGATCACCATGCAATACATCGACGCCGCTATGGTAGGCAGTCTCGGCGCCAGTGCTTCGGCGTCCATCGGGCTCGTTTCGACCACAACTTGGTTGTTCATGGGATTATGTTCCGCCGTGTCGGCCGGATTTGCCGTACAGGTGGCACACCGTTTGGGAGCGAAAAATGTCAGAGGGGCACGCGCCGTGCTACGCCAGTCACTGCTCGTGGCGCTGTGTTTCAGCCTGATGCTCGCGGCGATTGGCTGCGCGGTCAGCGGAGGGCTCCCGACCTGGCTGGGTGGCGGCGACGAAATCCGCCACGACGCAGCAGCCTACTTCTTGGTATTCTCACTTTCACTCCCGTTCTTCCAGCTCAACGTACTCGGCAGTGCCATGCTGCGCAGCAGCGGAAACATGTACGTCCCTAGCCTGTTGAACATGCAGATGTGCCTGCTCGATGTTGTGTTCAACATGTTCCTGATTTTTCCGACACAGACCTACCACATTTTCGATCGTTCAATAATGATTCCGGGTGCTGGACTTGGCGTAACGGGTGCTGCGCTCGGAACAGCGCTCGCCGTAGTTGTCACATCGGCCATGATGCTTTATTCGCTCTGCGTACGCTCGGCGGAACTCCGCCTTGTCGGACGACGTGGCAGTTTCAGGCCGACCATGGACTGCCTCGGCAAAGCATTCCGCATTAGCCTACCGATGGGCGCAGAACGCATACTGATGTGTGGCGCTCAAATCATGACCACCGTAATCGTCGCCCCACTCGGCACGTACGCCATAGCTGCCAATGCGTTTGCCATCACGGCAGAAAGCTTATGTTACATGCCCGGTTACGGCGTATCGGACGCTGCGACCACGCTTGTCGGGCAGAGCATCGGCGCCAAACGATGGGACTTGGCCCGGCGCTTCGCCTACATCACCGTAGGCTCCGGAATCGCTGTCATGACGGCGATGGGCATTGCGATGTATGCCGGTGCGCCTCTCATGATCGGCATCATGACGCCCGACAAAGACGTGCTCGACCTCGGCGTGTCGGTGCTGCGCATAGAAGCCTTTGCCGAACCCATGTT
>DVNY01000003.1 GCA_018714085.1 Candidatus Caccomonas pullistercoris | reverse complement strand
GACGGGCTCCGTGCCCACCTTGCCCGCGAGGGATTTGCGGACGCCCGGCTGCGCCCCATCGCCCCCGGGGTCGAAGACTGTTTCATGAAACTAACCGACCGCCATGACTGAACCTATCATAGAAACGCGCGGACTAACCAAGCGCTTCGGCCGCTTTACGGCCGTCGACCACATCACGCTGAGCGTCATGCCGGGCGAAATCTTCGGTTTCCTCGGAGCCAACGGCGCCGGGAAGACCACGGCCATGCGCATGCTCTGCGGCCTGAGCCGCCCGACAGAAGGCTGGGGGCGCGTGGCGGGCTGCGACATCACGCGACAGCCCGAGGCCGTCAAGCGCCACATCGGCTACATGAGCCAGCGCTTCTCGCTCTACGACGACCTCACCGTGGCTGAGAACATCCGCCTCTTCGGAGGCATTTACGGCCTGAGCCGCGCCGAGCTGGCGCGCCGCACCGACGAGCTCACCGGCAGCCTCGGCATGGAGGCCGAACGCCGCAAGCGCGTGGCGGCCCTGCCCTTGGGGCTCAAACAGAGGCTGGCCTTCTCCGTAGCCATGCTCCACCGGCCGCCCCTCGTCTTCCTCGACGAGCCGACGGGCGGCGTCGACCCCGTCACGCGCAGGGCGTTCTGGGAGATGATCGACGAGGCGGCGGCCGCGGGCACTACGGTCTTCGTCACCACCCACTACATGGACGAGGCCGAATACTGCCACCGCGTGTCGGTCATGGTCGACGGGCAGATCCGGGCGCTCGACACGCCCGAACGGCTCAAACAACAGTTCGGCGCCACGACGATGGAGGACGTCTTCATCGGCTTGGCGCAAACCGCAAAACGCTCACAGCCATGACCACGTTCCTCGCCTTTGTCCGTAAAGAAGCACTCCACATTCTGCGCGACTGGCGCACGCTGCTCGTCGTCGTGCTGCTCCCGATTGTCCAAATCATCCTTTTCGGCTTCGCCGTTTCGACCGAGGTCAACGACCTGCGCGTCCGCGTGGCAGCCACCGGCCGGCTGACCGACGTCGGAAGGCTGGCCGCACGGCTCGACGCCAGCCCCTACCTGCGCATTGCCCCGATCGACGCCCCGGCAGGCAGCGGCAACAAGTCGGCTGACAGGAACGACGGGACGGCTGACAGGAATTTCCAGACGGCTGGCAGGAAAAACGCGCAGGACGACGGCCTCAACGCCATGGACGAGACCATCGACCGCGCCCTGCGGCGGGGCGAGGCCGACGCCGTGCTCGTGGCCGACGGGCGGCAGGGGCGGTTGCAGCTCATCGTCGACGCGTCGAACCCGAACACGGCCACGATGGCCGCAGGCTACGTGGCGGGCGCCCTCGGCAGCGGCACGCCCGACGTCCGTATGCTCTATAACCCGCAGATGCTCAGTGCGCACAACTTCGTCCCCGGCCTGATGGGCCTCATCTTCGTCATCATCTGCGCGGTGCTCACCTCGGTAGCCATTGTCCGTGAGAAGGAGACCGGGAGCATCGAGTTGCTGCTCGTCTCGCCGGTCAGTCCGCTCACCACCGTCGCCGCGAAGCTCACGCCCTACTTCGCCGTCTCGTGCGTCAACCTCGCGACAATTCTCCTCCTGGCCCGCTACGTGCTGGGCATCCCCCTGGCGGGCCACGTGGCGGCCACGGTGGTGCTCTCGCTGGTCTACATCGTCTTCGCCCTGTCGGTCGGCCTACTCATCTCTACGCTGGTACGCACGCAAGTGGCGGCCATGATTGCGGCGTTAGTCGCGATGATGCTGCCCACTATCCTGCTTTCGGGCATGATATTCCCCGTCGAGAACGCTCCCCGGTTGCTCCAATGGGTCTCGGCCATAGTGCCAGCGCGATGGTACATCAGCGCCGTGCGCAAAGTGATGATCGAGGGGCTTCCGCTGGCGCGCGTGTGGCTCGAACTGGCCGTCTTGACGGGCATGACGGCCGTCGCGCTGGCCGCAGCCTTGAAAAAATATAACCAAAGGATTGACTGACATGTCCGTACTGCCCTACCTGCTTGAAAAGGAGTTCAAACAATTCATGAGGAACGCTATCCTGCCGCGCATTGCCCTGGTGGTGCCGCTCATGGTGATGCTCGTGGCGCCCTTGGTGACAACGATGGACGTCAGGGACGTGCGCGTGGCCGTCGTCGACCACGACCGCACGGTGGCTTCGCGGCGCATGGCCGACAAAGTGGCCGCCTCGCCCTACTTCACCCTCGTGGCGCGCCCCACGGCCTACGCCGGCGTGCTCCGTCTTATCGAGGACGGGCGGGCAGACATCGTGCTCACCATCCCCGCCGGCTACGGGCGCGACCTCGGCAGCGGCCGCGCCGCGCCCCGTGTCCAGATCACGGCCAACGCCGTCAATGCCGCCAAGGCCCAGATCGGGGCCAGCTACCTCAGCCAGCTCACCGCCGCGCAGTCCGCCCCGACGGACGGGAGACGCCTTGCCGTGCAATACCGCTACAACCCGACGCTCGACTACCGGGCCTACATGATCCCGGCGCTCATGACGCTGCTCCTGCTCATCCTTTGCGGCGTGCTGCCCGCCCTGAACATCGTCAGCGAAAAGGAGATCGGGACCATCGAACAAATCAACGTGACGCCAGTCGGCCGCCTGGCCTTCACGATGGGCAAGCTCATTCCGTTCTGGGCCATCGGGCTCGTGGCCGTCGGCGTGGGCATCGCGGTGGGCGGCCTTGTCTACGGCGTCTGGCCTGCGGGGAGCCTGTGGCTCATCCTGCTGGCGTCGCTGCTCTTTACGAGTGTGGTTTCGGGGTTTGGCCTCGTCGTGTCAAACTATTCGACGACCTTGCGCCAAGCCCTGTTCGTGATTTATTTCTTCGTGATGATTTTCATCCTCATGGGAGGCCTTTTCACGCCCGTAGCGTCGATGCCGCGCTGGGCGCAGGCCGTGACTTATGCCCTGCCGACGCGTTACTACGGCGAGGCGATGCGGGCACTCTACTTGAAAGGCAGCACGCTCGCCGACCTGCTCCCGCAGTTCGGGGCGCTGGCCCTGATGGCCGCAGGGCTCGGCGCGTGGGCCGTCGGGAGCTACCGCAAGACGGAGTGAGCCGTTCAGCCCACATCCTCGCCCCGGCGCTCGGCCCGGCGGCGGCACTCGGCACACAGCCCCTTGACGACGTAATTGACGCTGTGCTGGACAAAACCCTCGGGCAGGGCGACCTGCGGAACGTGCGTCGTTTTCATGCAAAACGTGCGGTGACACGCTTCACAGAAAAAGTGCGTGTGCATGTCGTCGACGGTATGGGCGTCGTCACCGTCGCAGAGTTCGTATTTCAGCGAGCCGCTCCCGTCTTCAAAGCCGTGCAGCACGTCGTGCGCAAGGAAGAGAGTGACGGTGCGGAAGATAGTGGAACGGTCGACGGTGCCTAACTTCGCTTCGAGTTCAAGCAGCGAGACGGGACACTGCATGGCGGCAATGGCGTCGAGGATGAGCAGGCGCAGCGCCGTGGGGCGCACGCCTTTGTGGCGAAGCAGTGTCTCGCTGTCGGTGTGGGGCATGAGTCTTTCTTATTTGCTTTTCGGTTGTTTCAGAATGCGCACCGCGTTGAGCACGGCGAGCAGGGCGACGCCCGTGTCGGCAAAGACGGCCATCCAGAGTGTAGCCATCCCCATGGCGCCAAGCGCCATGACCACCACTTTCACACCGAGGGCCAGGACGATGTTCTGCCACACGATGCGGTGGGTGCGCCGCGCGAGGGCGACGGCCTCGGGCAGGGCGGTCAGGCGGCCGTCTTGCAAGACGAGGTCGGCCGTCTCGATGGCCACGTCGCTGCCGCTGTCGCCCACGGCCACGCCGACGTCGGCCGCAGCCAGCACGGGGGCGTCGTTGATGCCGTCGCCCACGAAGGCGGTCGGCCGGCCGGTGGCCTTGATGCGTTGCAAAGATACGACTTTATCTTCGGGGAGCAATTCTGCCTCGGCCTTATCAAGCCCCAAGCGGGCGGCAAGCGCCTCGACGGCAGGCCGGCGGTCGCCGGAAAGGACGACGGTTTCGGCCACGCCCAAGCGGCGGAGGGCGGCCACGGCCTCAGCCGCGTCGGGACGGGGTTCGTCGACCACGGTGACGACACCGGCGTAACGCCCGTCGACGGCGCAATAGACGGCCGTCCCTGCGGTTTCGGCCGCAGGCACTCCGACGCCTTCTTCCTCCATAAAGCGGGCGTTGCCCAAGACGACGCGCTGCCCCCCGACCGTGGCGCGCATGCCGCGCCCGGCCACCTCCTCGACGTCTGAGGCTTCGGGCAGGGCTGCATCCTGCCCGAGGGCAGCGCGGGTCACGGCCACGGCCACGGGATGGAGGCTGCGGGCCTCGACGGCGGCAGCCAGGCGGAGCAGTCCGTCGGGCGTAAATCCCCCGGCGGCCTCCACGCGCTCCACGGCGAACGTGCCGCGCGTGAGGGTGCCTGTCTTGTCGAACACCACGGCGCCAAGGTGCGTCACGGCGTCGAGCACATGGCCGCCCTTGAAGAGGATGCCCCGCCGCGAGGCCGCCCCGATGCCGCCGAAATAGCTCAACGGAATGCTGACGACGAGGGCGCACGGACAGGCCACAACGAGGAACACGAGGGCACGCCCCACCCACTCGGCCGGCGCAATGCCCGGCACACCGGCCCAGTTGAGCGCGGCGGGCACAAGGGCCACCAACGCGGCCAGCAGCATGACCACGGGCGTATAGACCCGTGCCAGTCGGCGGATGAGCAGTTCGGTGGGCGCCTTGCGGGCAGCGGCGTCCTCCACCAGGCGGAGGATGCGGGCCGTGGCGCTCTCGGCGTAGGGACGGAGGGCCTCAAAGCGCAGGCTGCCGCCGCAGGCGATGTATCCGGCGGGCACCTCGGCACCA
>DVNY01000181.1 GCA_018714085.1 Candidatus Caccomonas pullistercoris | reverse complement strand
CGTGCGGTGGCGCGAGCGGTAGCCGGTGCAGAGATGGTCAAGCGTGAACATGGGCGCAAAGGTAGTCATTTTCCGTCAGACGGCAGGAGTGGCCGTGCGGTCTGTCGCCCTGTCCGGATTTTCTGTCGCCCTGCCCGTGATTTCTGTCACTGCGCTTGTTTTTCCGGTCGCCCTGCCCGTGATTTCTGGCGCTGACTGCGCGAAAACTCTTTCCGCATACCCCGTATTTGAGTGTCTTGTGCTATTTTTGCCCATAGAAAAGGAACGAGAAAACCGCCTGACGATGTACAGACCTCTTACCGATGCTGAAATACGGCAGCTCGAGCACCAAGGCTGCCGCGCCGACGAATGGGCGGCCGTGCGTGTGGCCGACGCTTTCCGCCCCGAGACCGTGGCCATGGTGCGCTTTTGCGGCGACGTCCGCCTGGGCGAGTTCGGGCGGCCCGTCGAGCTGGCGCCTGGTGTCCGCGTCCCTTCGGGCGTGACCCGCGCCGTGCTGTCCGACTGCACCGTCGGCGACGGCTGCCTGGTCCGCGACGTGGGCTGTTATCTTCATGGCTATCGCCTCGACGACGGTGCTGTGGTGATGAACTGCGGGACGCTTTCGGCCGACGCCGACGCCGAGTTCGGCATGGACGGGGCGATGGCCGAAGCCTCCGACGAGGTTCCGCGCCGCGTGGCCGCCTGCGACGGGTTGCAGGCTCCCATGGCCGCCCTGATGCTGACAGGCTCGCCCGCCGCCGTGGCCATGCGCCGCCTGGCTGCCCGCAGGGCTGTGGCTTGGGCTTCGGAGGAGCGCAATGTCATTGGGCGCGGTGCCGTCGTGGCCAACACGGTGCGCCTTGTCAACACCTACGTGGGCGACTCTTGCGAGGTGAACGGCGCGTCGGCGCTCACCGAGTGCGCCCTGCTGAGCACCGACGAGGCTCCGGTATGGGTCGGGGCAGGCGTCATAGCCGAAGACACCGTGGTTGGCGCCGGCTCGACGCTCGATGGGGCGACACGCCTTTATAACTGCTACGTCGGCGACTACATCCGTATGCGGGGCGTGCAGGCCTCACGCCGGTGCTTCTTCGCCGAGACCCCGCCCGACCACGGCACGCCTGAGGCACCCGCACAGCGGCTTGACGCTGACGGCTGGACGCCTGAGCGGCCCGCTTTCAGGCGGATGACGCCGATGGCCTACGACGCGGCGGTTTCCGGCGGGGAGGCGGACGACGAGGCGTGCGGCGGTTACCTGCGCTCACTCCTCGACGCCTACACGCTGACGCCGGCCGGCATGAGGGGCGACCTCCTTCCGCGCAGTGCCGACGGCCCCGGCGAATGGGTGGCGCCCGGCGGACGGCTCATGCCCCGCAGCCTTTGGGACGCCTGGAACGAAGACCTCGCGACGGGCTACTACGCCACGTTCGTCGAAGCCGCTTCCGCCCTCGACGACTTGCGCGCCATGCAGGCCGACTGCCTTTGGGCGTGGGCCTACGACCGCCTGTTGCGCCGCTACGGCCTCGACACGCTCACTCCCGACGACGTCGCCGCCATCCTGCGCGGCTGATGGTCGCCGCCGTCAAACTTTTCGCGCGGCGGACTGCTTCCGGCGGATAAAAAAGTAGTAACTTTGCAGAGACAGGCAGGAACCCTGGCCCGCACCCCGCAGCCGGGAGACGCCGCGGCCCTGTCACGAAGAGGACAAAACAATTTTGAAAAAATACCATCGCTATGGCACAAACACCTGAATTTAAGTATGCGCCCATGTTCCAGCTGGGCAAAGACGAGACGGAGTATTACCTGTTGACGAAGGACTACGTCTCGGTCGGCGAGTTCGAGGGGAAGCCCATCCTGAAAGTGGCTCCCGAAGGCCTCACCGCAATGGCCAACGCCGCTTTCCGCGACGTGTCGTTCCTCCTGCGCCGTGCGCACAACGAGCAAGTGGCCAAGATCCTTTCCGACCCGGAAGCCTCGGCCAACGACAAGTATGTCGCGCTCACCTTCCTGCGCAACGCCGAGGTCTCGGCCAAAGGCCAGCTCCCTCTCTGCCAAGACACAGGCACCGCCATCATCCACGGCGAAAAGGGACAGCAGGTCTGGACCGGCTTCTGCGACGAAGAGGCCCTCTCGAAAGGCGTCTATAAAACCTACACCGAAGAGAATCTGCGCTACTCCCAGAACGCTCCCCTCACGATGTACGACGAGGTGAACACGAAGTGCAACCTGCCTGCCCAAATCGACATCGAGGCCACCGAAGGCATGGAGTACCGTTTCCTTTGCGTGACGAAAGGCGGCGGGTCGGCCAACAAGACCTATCTCTATCAGGAGACAAAAGCCCTGCTCAACCCCGACACGCTCATTCCCTTCATGGTCGAAAAGATGAAGACGCTCGGCACGGCCGCTTGCCCGCCTTACCACATCGCCTTCGTCATCGGCGGCACATCGGCCGAGAAGAACCTGCTCACCGTGAAGCTCGCCTCGACCCACTACTACGACAACCTGCCCACCACGGGCGACGAGACGGGCCGCGCCTTCCGCGACGTCGAACTCGAAAAGCGCATCCTTGAAGAGGCCCACAACATCGGTCTCGGCGCCCAGTTCGGCGGAAAATACTTTGCCCACGACGTGCGCGTCATCCGCCTGCCGCGTCACGGCGCCTCCTGCCCCGTGGGGCTCGGCGTCAGCTGCTCGGCCGACCGCAACATCAAGTGCAAGATCAACAAGGACGGCATTTGGATCGAGAAGATGGACGACAATCCCGGCAGCCTCATCCCGGCCGAGCTGAGGGAAGCCGGCGAGGGCGACGTGGTGCGTATCGACCTGAACCAGCCGATGAGCGAAGTGTGCAAGATACTCTCGCAATATCCCGTAGCCACGCGCCTCAGCCTGAACGGCACCATCATCGTGGCGCGCGACATCGCCCACGCCAAGATCAAGGCGCGCCTCGACGCGGGCGAACCGATGCCGCAATACCTCAAAGACCACCCCGTCTACTACGCCGGTCCCGCCAAGACGCCCGCCGGCATGGCCTGTGGCTCGATGGGCCCGACGACGGCCAACCGCATGGATCCGTATGTCGACCTCTTCCAAAGCCACGGCGGCAGCATGATCATGTTGGCCAAGGGTAACCGCACGCAGCAAGTGACCGACGCCTGCAAGAAGCACGGCGGCTTCTACCTCGGTTCGATCGGCGGTCCGGCGGC
>DVNY01000180.1 GCA_018714085.1 Candidatus Caccomonas pullistercoris | reverse complement strand
GGCTCGACCGCCTCGATCTCGTCATACACCCTTACGTCCAACCTCTGGTCAGCCCTGCTCATCGCCCTGCTCTGCCCGCTGGTCGAGCCGCATCCCGACTTGCGTTTCGGCGCCATGATGGGGCGCATGTTCGGACAGGTGGCCCAATTGCTCATCATGCCCTTCGTGGCCGCCCTGCTGGTGCGGCGCTTCTGGCCGTGGCTCCACCGCCAGTGTCTGCGGCTGCGCGGCGTCTCGTTCTATCTCTGGGGCGTGACGCTGGCCATCGTGACCGCCCAAACAGCCCGCACCATCGCCAGCGAGGGCAGCCATGCCTGGCTCGAAGTAGCCCTGGCCGGGGCGGGGCTCGCCATGTGCACGGTCCACTTCGTCCTCGGCAAGACGCTCGGCGGCCTCTCTGGCGACCGCATCAGCGGCGGCCAGGCGCTCGGGCAGAAGAACACGGGCTTCGCCATCTGGATGACCTTCGCCTTCCTCAACCCTCTGGCGGCCATCGGGCCGGGCAGCTACGTGCTGTGGCAGAACATCTTCAACTCGTGGCAGCTCTGGCGCTTCCGCTGGCGCGAACAGCACGGCATCGCCAACCCGCGCGACCGCTCGGCAGCCGACGACGAATGACGCCACGCGGCCACGCCGCAGCGGGACGGCTGACCGCCGTTACGGGTCGGCTGACAGAAAATCCAGAACGGCTGACAGAAACGACGGGACGGCTGACCGCAGCACACGCCCTCGCCGACCGCCTTGTCCCCCGGCGCGGCGCGCACCCGCCTGACGGCACGGCGCTGCACAAAACCCGCCCCGGCTGTGCCTTTAACTGTTAAAATTCACGGCCGACTTGCTTTTATGCAAAAGAAAAGCTACTTTTGCCTGCAAACCTACTCTGAAAGATGACACGACTCACTTCGCTATTCCGACTGTGCGGCATCCTGCTATCCTCCAATAGCCAGGGAAGTGAGACGCATGCCTGATCCGAACCGACGCCCCCGGCGGGCGCAACGCATAACGGCGAGGCCTTTTTCACTTCCGGGTGAGAAAGGCCTCGCGCGCATAACGACACGAATCACAAACAAAGAGAAAACGAATAGAACATGAGCGACAGACTTTTCATCTTCGACACTACGCTCCGCGATGGCGAGCAAGTGCCCGGCTGCCAGCTGAACACGGTGGAGAAAATCCAAGTGGCCAAACAACTGGAAGCCTTGGGCGTGGACGTCATCGAAGCGGGCTTCCCGATTTCGAGCCCCGGCGACTTCAACTCAGTAATTGAAATTTCAAAGGCAGTTACCTGGCCGACCATCTGCGCCCTGACCCGCGCCGTGGCCAAGGATATCGACTGCGCCGCCGAAGCGCTGAAATTCGCCAAACACAAGCGCATCCACACGGGCATAGGGACGAGCGACCCGCACATTAAATACAAGTTCAACTCGAACCGCGAGGAAATCCTTGAACGCGCCGTGGCAGCCGTCAAGTATGCCAAACGCTACGTCGAGGACGTCGAGTTCTATGCCGAAGACGCCGGCCGCACCGACAACGAATACCTGGCGCGCGTGGTGGAAGCCGTGATCAAAGCCGGCGCCACGGTGGTGAACATTCCCGACACGACGGGCTACTGCCTGCCCAGTGAGTACGGCGCGAAGATCAAGTATCTCATGGAACACGTGGACGGCGTGGACCGCGCCATCCTCTCCACCCATTGCCACAACGACCTCGGCATGGCCACCGCCTGCACCCTCGAAGGCGTCATCCACGGCGCCCGGCAGGTCGAAGTGACCATCAACGGCATCGGCGAACGCGCCGGGAACACCAGCGAGGAGGAAATCGCGATGATCTTGAAGTGCCACAAAGAACTGGGTATAACAACAAACATCAACACCGAACGTATCTACGCCACGAGCCGTATGGTAAGTTCGCTGATGAACATGCCCGTGCAGCCGAACAAAGCCATCGTCGGGCGCAACGCCTTTGCCCACTCGTCGGGCATACACCAGGACGGCGTCTTGAAGAACGTCCAGACCTACGAAATCATCGACCCGAAAGACGTGGGCATCGACGACAACGCCATCATCCTGACCGCACGCAGCGGACACGCCGCCCTGAAACACCGGCTCGAAGTGCTTGGCATCGAAGTCGACGGCGAAAAACTCGACAAGATATACGAGGCATTCCTGCGGCTGGCCGACAAAAAGAAGGAAGTGACGGACGACGACATCCTCGTGCTGGCCGGAGCCGACCGCACGACGACAGACACCATCAAGCTGGACTACCTGCAAGTGACCAGCGGACACGGCGTGCGCCCCGTAGCAGCCATCGTGCTCGACATTGCGGGCGAAAAGTTCCGCGCCGCCGCCGAAGGCAACGGCCCGGTCGACGCCGCCATCAACGCCCTCAAAGACATCATCAAACGCCAGATGACCCTGCGCGAGTTCACCATCCAAGCCATCAACCGCGGCTCCGACGACGTCGGCAAGGTGCACATGCAGGTGGAATACGACGGCAACATGTACTACGGCTTCGGCGCGAACACCGACATCGTCGCCGCGTCGGTCGAGGCCTACATTGACTGCATCAACAAGTTCCACAAATGAAACAGTTCCCCTGGTGGATGCTTGCCCTCGCAGGACTCAACCTTTGGCCTGCGGTAGCCTGTCCGTTCTTCCTCTTCGGCGGGCTCCACCCGTTCGGCGCCAGCGAGTCCGCCTGGGTCGAGGGCGGCCTCTACATCCTGACCCAGATGCTCTGGATCGTCCCCACGCTCGCCTTTTTCGCCAGCCTCGAACTCTTCCGCCGCGGCTGGGAACGCTGGGGCGTCGTGCTGGCCGTCGTGAGCCTGCTGCTCACCGTCGCGATGGGCTTCTGGGTCTTCGGCTGACAATCACCCAACAAACAGACATAGACATGGCAAAAACTCTCTTTGACAAAATATGGGACAGCCACGTCGTCCAGATCGTCGACGACGGCCCCACGCAACTCTACATCGACCGCCTGTATTGCCACGAGGTCACCAGTCCGCAGGCTTTCGCCGGCCTGCGCGCCCGCGGCTTGAAGTGTTTCCGCCCGGAGCGCATCTATTGCATGCCGGACCACAACACGCCGACCCATGACCAAGACAAGCCCATCGAAGACCCCGTCTCGCGCAAGCAGGTCGACACCCTGGCCAAGAATGCCGCCGACTTCGGCCTCACTCACTTCGGCATGATGTCGCCGAACAACGGCATCATTCACGTAGTCGGCCCCGAAACGGGCCTCTCGCTCCCTGGGATGACCATTGTCTGCGGCGATTCGCACACGTCGACCCACGGCGCTGTCGGCGCAGTGGCTTTCGGCATCGGGACGTCGGAGGTCGAAATGGTGCTCGCCTCACAGTGCATCCTGCAAGCCAAGCCGAAATCAATGCGCATAACGGTCGACGGACAGCTCGCCGCGGGCGTGACAGCCAAAGACGTGGCCCTATATATAATGAGTAAGATCACGACGAGCGGAGCTACGGGCTACTTCGTGGAATATGCAGGCGAGGCCATCCGCGCCCTGAGCATGGAGGGCAGACTGACGCTCTGCAACCTCTCCATAGAGATGGGCGCCCGCGGTGGCTTCATCGCTCCCGACGAGACGACGTTCGCCTACCTCAAAGGCCGTCCCTACGCACCGCAGGGCGCCGACTGGGACCGCGCGGTGGAGCGCTGGAAGCAGCTGAAAAGCGAACCCGGCGCCACGTTCGACAAGGAGGTGCGCTTCGACGCCGCCGACATCGAGCCGATGGTTACTTACGGCACGAATCCCGGTATGGGAATCGGCATCACGCAGCGCATCCCTGAACCGCAGAACGCCTCCGACGCGAAAGCCTTGGCCTACATGCAGTTCCGGGCCGGCGACCCAATGATCGGGCAGCCCGTCGACTACGTCTTCCTCGGCGCCTGCACCAACGGGCGCATCGAGGATTTCCGTGCCTTTGCCTCCATCGCGCGCGGCCGGCACAAGGCCGAAGGCGTGACGGCCTGGCTCGTGCCCGGCTCGTGGCACGTCATGGAACAGATCCGCCAGGAAGGCCTCGACCGCGTACTGGAAGAAGCCGGCTTCGCTATCCGCCAACCGGGCTGCTCGGCTTGCCTCGCGATGAACGACGACAAAATTCCCGCCGGCAAACTGGCCGTCTCGACAAGCAACCGGAACTTCGAAGGCCGCCAAGGCCCCGGCGCGCGCACCGTACTGGCCAGCCCGCTCGTCGCAGCCGCAGCCGCCGTCACCGGCGTCATCACAGATCCAAGAACCCTACTTTGAAAAACGATGAAAGCGAAATTCAACATCATACGCAGCACCTGCGTCCCCTTGCCGCTTGAAAATGTCGACACCGACCAGATCATTCCCGCCCGCTTCCTGAAAGCGACCGACAAGGAGGGCTTCGGCGACAACCTCTTCCGCGACTGGCGATACAACCCCGACGGCACGAAAAAGGACTTCGTGCTCAACGACCCCACCTACGGCGGCGAGATCCTCGTGGCAGGCAAGAACTTCGGTTGCGGGTCAAGCCGCGAACACGCGGCATGGGCGATAGCCGGTTACGGCTTCCGAGTCGTCGTGAGCAGTTTCTTTGCCGACATTCACAAGAATAATGAGCTGAACAATTTCGTCCTGCCCGTCGTGGTGAGCGAAGCGTTCCTCGCCGAGCTCTTTGCTTCCATCAAGGCGGATCCCAAGACCGAAATCGTCGTCGACCTGCCCGCACAGACCATCACGAACACCGCCACGGGCAGCAGTGAACACTTCGACATCAACGGCTACAAGAAGTATTGCCTCATGAACGGGCTGGACGACATCGACTTCCTCCTGCAAAACCGCGACAAGATCGAGGCCTACGAAAACCGTGCAGAAAAAGACTGACGCCGTGACCGGAAAAACGAACGCAGCGACAGAAAATCCTGGCAGCCGTCCCGTAAATTCTACCAGCCGGATAGGAAATCCTGTCAGCCGGACAGAAATCACGGGAAGCCGGCCTGTGCGCATCGAAATCATGGACACCACCTTGCGCGACGGCGAGCAGACGAGCGGCGTCTCCTTCATGCCGCACGAAAAGCTCGACGTGGCCCGACGGCTGCTCGACGAGGTCCGCGCCGACCGCATCGAAGTGGCCTCGGCCCGCGTCTCGGACGGTGAACGACGCGCCGTGTCGCTCATCTGCCGGTGGGCGGAAGGCGCGGGACTGCTCGACCGCGTCGAGGTGCTCGGCTTCGTCGACGGGACACAGTCGGTCGACTGGATCACGTCGTGCGGCGGCCGCGTCATCAACCTCCTGACCAAAGGCTCGGAGCGCCACTGCACCCTGCAATTGCGCAAGACCCCGCAGGAACACATCGACGACATCCGGCGCACCCTCGACTACGCCCGCCGTCAGGGCGTGGCGACCAACGTCTACCTCGAAGACTGGTCGAACGGCATGAAAGACTCGCCCGACTACGTCTTCCGCCTCGTCGATGCCCTGCGCGGCGAAGGCGTCGGGCGCTTCCTCCTGCCCGACACGCTGGGCGTGCTCAACCCCCTGACGACCCATGATTTCATGCGCCGCATGGTGCGCCGCTACCCCGACCTGCGTTTCGACTTCCACGCCCATAACGACTACGACATGGCCATCGCCAACGTCTTCGCCGCCGTCAAGGCCGGCTGCCACGGCATCCACACCGCCGTCAACGGCCTCGGCGAACGCGCGGGCAACGCCGCACTGGCCAGCGTCCAAGCCATCCTGAAAGACCACTTCGGCGCGCAGACCGGCATCGACGAGAGCCGCCTCTTCAGCCTGAGCCGCATCGTGGCGGGCTACTCCGGCATCCCCATCCCGAGCAACGCGCCCATCACGGGCGAGAGCGTGTTCACCCAAGTGGCCGGCGTGCACGCCGACGGCGACAACAAGAGCGGGCTCTACTGCAACGCGCTCCTGCCCGAACGCTTCGGGCGACGCCGCGAATACGCCCTGGGCAAAAACAGCGGCCGCGCGAACATCCTGCGCAACCTTGAAGAACTCGGGCTCGAACTCACGCCCGACGAAGCCCGCCGCGTGACGCGCCGCATCATCGAACTGGGCGACCGCAAGGAACTCGTGACGCAAGAAGACCTGCCCTACATCGTCGCCGACGTCCTCAAGCACAACGCCCCCGACGACCGCGTGAAACTCGTCAGCTACGTCGTCACCACGGCCAACGGCCTGCGTCCCTGCGCCTCCTTGCGCATCAGCATAGACGGCACCGAGTACGAAGCCAGTGCCGCCGGCGACGGACAGTATGACGCTTTCATGCGCGGCCTGCACAAGATCTATGAACGGAGGCTGCAACGCAAACTCCCGAAACTGACCAACTACGCCGTCACCATACCGCCCGGCGGCCGCACCGACGCTTTCGTCCAGACGGTCATCACGTGGGAACGCGACGGCAGGGAGTTCCGCACGCGCGGACTTGACGCCGACCAGACCGACGCCGCCATACAGGCCACCATCCGTATGCTCAACCTGCTCTGCACTGCGCCGAAAGGCAGCGGAGCAGCCACAGACGAACCAAACGATAACCCCAATTAAACC
Organism: Candidatus Caccomonas pullistercoris; assembly: GCA_018714085.1. Classification (GTDB taxonomy): domain Bacteria; phylum Bacteroidota; class Bacteroidia; order Bacteroidales; family Bacteroidaceae; genus Alloprevotella; species Alloprevotella pullistercoris. The sequence goes on along the minus strand of DVNY01000180.1, from coordinate 13,398 downwards.
AAGAATGGAACTGAACATTGCAGTACTTGCCGGCGACGGCATCGGCCCTGAGATCTCCGTGCAGGGCGTAGCAGTCATGCAAGCCGTCGGCCAACGCTTCGGCCACGAATTTACGTTCAACGACGCCCTCGTCGGAGCTGCCGCCATCGACGCCGTGGGCGACCCCTTCCCCGAGGCCACCTACGAAACCTGCCGCACGGCCAACGCCGTGCTCTTCTCTGCCGTGGGCGACCCGAAGTACGACAACGACCCCGCAGCCACCGTCCGCCCCGAACAGGGCCTGCTTGCCATGCGCAAGAAGCTCGGCCTGTTCGCCAACATCCGGCCCGTCGAAACCTTCGACTGCCTCGTGCACAAATCGCCGCTTAAAGACGAGCTCGTGCGCGGCGCCGACTTCATCTGCATCCGCGAACTGACGGGCGGCATGTACTTCGGCGAAAAACACGAAGGCGACGACATGGCCTTCGATACGAACAAGTACACACGCCCGGAGGTCGAGCGCATCCTGCGTGTAGCCTACGATTATGCCCGCCGACGTCGGCGCCACCTCACCGTCGTGGACAAGGCCAACGTCCTGGCTTCCTCGCGCCTCTGGCGCCGCGTGGCGCAAGAGATGGCGCCTGAGTATCCCGACGTGACGACGGACTACATGTACGTGGACAACGCCGCGATGCGCATGATCCAGGAGCCGACGTTCTTCGACGTCATGGTGACCGAAAACACCTTTGGAGACATCCTTACGGACGAAGGATCCTGCATCACGGGCTCCATGGGCCTGCTTCCTTCCGCTTCGACAGGCGAGGGGACTCCGGTGTTCGAGCCCATCCACGGTTCGTGGCCACAGGCCAAAGGGCTGAACATCGCCAATCCCTTGGCTCAGATTCTGTCGGTCGCTATGCTCTTCGATTATTTCGACCTGAAAGACGAAGCGGCACTTGTCCGCCGCGCGGTGAACGCTTCGCTCGACGAAGGCGTCCGCACACCTGAGATCCAAGTGCCCGGCGGCGCGCACTACGGCACCCGTGAGGTCGGCGCCTGGATCGCCGACTACGTGCGCCGGGCCTGACGCCAGTCCTCCTCCCCGGCTGCTGCGGGGCCGCAGCCGGCCGTCCGGCCAGCGCCCCGCAACGACGCCCCTGACAAGAGCAGTTCCCGTTCAAACTGTCCGGCTGACAGTTTGAACGGGAACTGCTTTCGTTTTTCCCAGCCGCCGAGGCTCATGCCCAGGCGTCGTAGTAGTCGGAATCGGAGAAACTGGCCGTGTAATACGCCGCCTTTTCGCGCAGGTTGTCGAGCGCCTCGTCGGGCGTCTCGCCGAAAGCGCAGTTACGGTAGTCGCCCACGACATAAGCGATAAAGAGTCCGTCTTCCGTAGGCTCAACGGTGAGATTGTTCAAAGGGTAGTCTTCCATGTCTGTCAGTTTTTTGAATGCCTACGCAAAGGTGGCCAGGTTCTATGACAAAAGCATTGCTTTCGTGTGACGAAACAGTGATGATTTCCCACGCCGTGGCAGAGGTTCTCCGGGGGCTGCCGCTCAATCGCTGATGCGCATGAAGTCGCTCATCACGTCGTCCGAGACAAAAAGTCCACGGCGTGTCAGGCGCAGCACGCCGTCCTTCATCGCCATCCGTCCGGCGCCGAGATGCGGCCTGGCCGTCCGCATCACCTCGCCGAGGGCGTCGGTCCCGAAGCGGGCTTCGACCCGGTCGAGCCGAAGGCCGTCGGCCATGCGCAGCGAAGTGAGGATGAGGTCGTTGAACTGCTCGTCGGGCGTCAGATGCTCCACCTCGTGAGGCACACTCGGCGAGGCGTCGAGATAGGCGCGGAGGTCGGGCAGGTTGCGCCGGCGACAGGCTCCGCCGTCATAGGAATGGGCGCCCGGGCCGCAGCCTATGTATGGCGCACCGGTCCAGTAGGCCGTGTTGTGACGGGCGCGGCGCCCCGGGAGGGCGAAGTTCGAAATCTCATAGTGCTCGAAGCCCGCACGGGCAGTGCGATCCATCAGCCGCTCAAAGAGAGCGAGGCTCAGCTCATCGCTGGCCTCGTCCACCTCGCCCCGGCTGCGCATCTGCCAAAGCTCCGTGCCTTCTTCGTAGATAAGGGCATAGGCCGACAGGTGGGCCACGGGCAGGGCCAGCGCCCGGTCGAGGTCGGCCTCCCACTGCGCCAGCGTCTGCCCGGGCAGGCCGTAAATCAAATCGACGCTCAGGTTGTCGACTCCCGCACGAGCAAGGCTTTCGACGGCCGCCACGGCCTGGCGTCCGGTATGGCGGCGGCGCAGGAGGCGCAGGGCGTCGTCGTCAAAGGTCTGCACCCCCAGGCTCACGCGGTTCACCGGCAGCGCCGCGAGGGCCGCCACATAGTCGGGCGTCAGGTCGTCAGGGTTGGCTTCGAGCGTCACTTCGGCGTCGGGCGCCACTTCATAAACCGCCCAGACCGTATGCAGCAGGCGTTCCAACTCCGCCGGGGCGAGCTGCGAGGGCGTCCCGCCGCCCATGTAGACCGACGCCAGCCGCCGGCCGGCGGCCTCGTCGGCCCGACCGGCCAACTCGCGGCAGAGGGCGTCGACATAACGTCCCCGCTCGGCCGCCCCGAGGATGGTGGAGTAGAAGTCGCAATACACGCAACGGCGCTGGCAGAAAGGAATGTGCAGGTAGAGGCCCGTCATGCTTCGTCCGTGGGGATGAGCGCACAGTCGTGGCGCGTGCGCAGAGAAATCCACGCCGCAGCCAGCCCGAGCGTGATGAACGCACAGACCGACCCTTCGACGCCGAAGCCGCCCCCGTTGAGCCACCACTTCCCCGAGGGTTCCATGAGGAGCAGGCAGGGATTGCCCGTGCCGCTCACGTTGAAACCGGCCACACTTTGCGCGGCATTCCACCCGAAGTGGAAAGCCGTGGCGGCGGCCAGGCCCGCACGGATGCGCAGGATGGCCAAAAGGACACCGGCCAGGAAAACATTGACAAAAGCGACAGACGTCATGCCGTCGTTGCCGCAATGGAAGAGCGCAAAGACGAGCGCCGTCACCGCTACGGCCGTGTGTGTGCCCGCCGCCCGGCGCCAGACGCCCAGCAGGAAACCGCGGAAGCCCACTTCCTCGAAAAAAGCCATCGGCAGGCAAGCCGCGACAAAAGCAATGCCCAAATCAGGGCGCGCCGAGAGGCCGACGATGCTCGCGCCGTCGAGCCCCATGAGGAGCACGATGGTCGCCGCCATCAGCCCTACGCCAGCCAGCCCCCAGACGAGGAACGCGCGCCACGGCGACGCGCCGGCGGCAAACAGTTCGCGCACCGGACGCCGCTCGGCGAACCGCCACAACAGAGGAGTCACGAGCAGGACGCCCGCCCCGCTGAACGCCATCACCACGAGCGTGGCCCACTCGGAAGTCGCCACGCCGTAGCACAGCGACACCGCCACGATGGTCGCCACCCACAACAGGGTGAAAGCCAAGGTGAGCCCGCACGCGGCGGCGCACTTTTTCAGTATCTCACGGAAGTTCATAAATGTCTTACAGTTGTCTTACGCTCGTCAAAGATAGTAAAAGGCGAGAGACAAGACCGGAGAAAGCACGCTTTCTTCTTGGATTGGCCGAGCCGCAGCCTGTCTTCGCGAAGCAAAGATAGTGAAAGGCGAGCACCAAAGCAAGAGAAAGCCTGCTTTTTCACCCGACCGGACGAGCGGGAAAGACATCGCGGACAACCGTCCGCCTGACGACCGGAACGGAAGCTGTGACAGGAATTACAGGTCGGCTGACAGAAATTTCTGTCACTGCGATAGGAAATCCTGTCACTGCGACAGAAAAAACCAACGCGGCTACCAGAGCAATCGACGCTCCGCGACGTCCTTCCTCCCGGCCGCGAAAGCCCCCTGCGCAGCCAGCCCAGTCGGCCACCGGCGGCATGACCGGGCGCGTAAGGGCGACCGCGAAAGCGCGCAGACTTTCCGCATTCTTCCACGTATCGTTCAGTGAGAAAAATGCTTTTAGGAGACTTTCGAACACCGTAAAAATTTTATTTAATTGTCTTTCAGATATTTACGACATAGCAACGGAAAACTTTCAGACGCTGTAAAACTTTTCAGTTGGCCAATACGTGTAATCCAAAAGTTATCCGTAGCTTTGCAGGGCTGTCGGTGAAAATCCCGTCCCCATCCCGACACAAATCGCTTCCGCGACAACGTGGCGCCGCAGTGCGCCCCGGCTACGAAGGACACTAACCCTCTAACCTATATATTATAGTGGAACAGAAAACCTATACTTACGACGAAGCGTTCGAAGCGACCCTTGCCTACTTCAAGGGCGACGAACTTGCCGCCCGGGTCTGGGTGAACAAGTACGCAATGAAGGATTCGTTCGGTCACATCTTCGAGCTGACACCGACAGACATGCACTGGCGTCTGGCACGTGAGGTGGCCCGCATCGAGAAGAAGTACAAGAATCCGGTGCCGGCTGAAGAGATTTTCAACCTCTTCGACCATTTCCGCTACATCATTCCCGCGGGCAGCCCCATGACCGGCATCGGCAACGACCAGCAGATCGCTTCGCTCTCGAACTGCTTTGTCATCGGCCTTGCCGGCGACGCCGACTCCTATGGCGCCATCATGAAAATCGATGAGGAGCAAGTGCAGCTCATGAAGCGCCGCGGCGGCGTGGGCCACGACCTCTCGCAAGTGCGCCCCAAGGGTTCGCCCGTCAAGAACTCCGCCCTGACGTCCACAGGCCTTGTCCCGTTCATGGAGCGGTACAGCAACTCCACCCGCGAAGTAGCACAAGACGGCCGCCGCGGGGCACTGATGCTTTCTGTCAGCATCAAGCACCCCGACGCCGAAGCATTCATCGACGCCAAAATGGCCGAAGGAAAAGTGACCGGCGCCAACGTCAGCGTGAAGATTGACGACGAATTCATGCAAGCAGCCATCGACAACCGCCCCTACGTGCAGCAATTCCCCATCACAGGCAACGACCCCATGGTGAGCAAGGAAATCGACGCCCGCGCCCTGTGGCGGAAAATCGTACATAACGCCTGGAAATCCGCCGAACCGGGCGTGCTTTTCTGGGACACCATCCTGCGCGAAAGCATCCCCGACTGCTACGCCGACCTCGGCTTCCGGACCGTCTCGACAAACCCATGCGGCGAAATCCCCCTCTGTCCCTACGACAGCTGTCGCCTGCTCTCGCTCAACCTCTACTCCTACGTGAAGAACCCCTTCACTGCCGAGGCGTCGTTCGACTTCGACCTCTTCCGCCGCCACGTCGAGCTGGCGCAACGCATCATGGACGACATCATCGACCTCGAACTCGAAAAAATCGACCTTATCCAACAGAAAATCGATTCAGACCCGCAGAGCGACGAGATCAAGCAGACCGAACGCCACCTTTGGGAGAAGATTTACAAAAAGACCGGCCAAGGCCGCCGCACCGGCGTGGGCATCACCGCCGAAGGCGACATGCTCGCCGCCATGGGCCTGCGCTACGGCACGGAAGAAGCCACGGCCTTTGCGGTCGAAGTGCAACGCACGCTGGCACTCTCTGCCTATCGTTCGTCCGTAACAATGGCGCGCGAGCGCGGGGCTTTTGAAGTGTACGACACCGAACGCGAGAAAAACAATCCCTTCATCCTGCGCCTCATGGAGGCCGACCCGGAACTCTATAACGACATGGCGCGCTACGGCCGACGCAACATCGCCTGCCTGACCATAGCCCCGACCGGCACCACCAGCCTCATGACACAGACCACCTCAGGCATCGAGCCGGTCTTCATGCCTGTCTACAAACGCCGCCGCAAGGTCAATCCGGGCGATCCCGCCGTCCACGTGGACTTCGTCGACGAGACGGGCGACGCCTTCGAGGAGTACATCGTCTATCACCACAAGTTCCTCGCCTGGATGCAGGCCCAGGGAATCGACACAGAGCGACGGTACACACAAGACGAGATAGACCGCCTCGTCGAACGCTCACCCTATTACAAGGCCACGGCCAACGACGTCGACTGGCTCATGAAAGTGAAAATGCAGGGAGCCATCCAGAAATGGGTGGACCACAGCATCAGCGTCACGGTCAACCTGCCCGCCGACGTCGACGAGGAACTCGTCAACCGCCTCTACGTCGAGGCGTGGCGCTCGGGCTGCAAGGGCTGCACCATCTACCGCGACGGGTCGCGCGCGGGCGTCATGATCAGCGTCAAGAAGAAGGACGAGAAGCCCCAGCTGCCCGAATGCCTGCCCCCGAAGGTAGTGGAGCGCCGTCCGGAAGTACTGGAATGCGACGTCGTCCGCTTCCAGAACAACAAGGAGAAGTGGGTGGCGTTCGTCGGCCTGCTCGAAGGGCATCCCTATGAGATATTCACGGGTCTCCAAGACGACGACGAGGGCATCGTCCTTCCCAAGACCGTCACGTCGGGACGTATCATCAAGAAAGTCAACCCCGACGGCACGAAACGCTATGACTTCCAGTTCGAGAACAAGCGCGGCTACAAGACTACCGTCGAGGGACTTTCGGAGAAGTTCAACCCTGAGTATTGGAACTACGCCAAACTTATTTCGAGCGTCCTGCGCTACCGTATGCCCATCGACCACGTCATTCGCCTCGTCGACAGCCTCCAACTCGAGAGCGAGACCATCAACACGTGGAAAAACGGCGTCACGCGTGCCTTGAAGCGCTACGTCACCGACGGCACCGCCGCCAAGGGACAGAAGTGCCCCAACTGCGGGCAGGAGACCCTCGTCTACCAAGAGGGCTGCCTCATCTGCAAGAACTGCGGCGCCTCGCGTTGTGGATAAACCGCCGGCCCGGACGGCCCACACCCGGACGGCTCGGACAATCAGACATGAAGGGGACAGCCGACGGCTGCCCCCTCTTTTTTCGCCCTGCCTGCGAAGTCCATGGGCTGGGCGGGAAAAAACGGCCAGCCGTCCCGCGATTTCTGTCAGCCGTCCAGAAAATCCTGGCAGCCGTCCCGTAAAAACAGTCAGCCGTCCCGTTCAGACACCCTCAACCCCACAAAACATGAAACCCACGACAAACACCCCCAACCCGGTCCACACCGCAAGCAACGCCCCTTCGGCCGGCACCTGTGGTGTGGAAAGACTCACCATCCGCCTCGACGGCCTCCGCTTCCACGCCTGCCACGGCGTCAGTGAGCAGGAGCGCCGCGTCGGGCAGGACTTCACCGTCAGCCTGCGCCTCGACGTCGTCCCCGACAGCCGCGCCCTCGCCGACGACCAGCTCGACGGCACGGTCAACTACGCCGACGTCTATGCCCACGTGCGCCGCCAGATGGCGCAGCCCTCCCGCCTTGTCGAACACGCGGCCGCCCGCATCGCGCGCAGTCTGCTGGCGGACTTTCCGGCCATACTGGCCGTCCACGTCACCGTCCTGAAAGACAATCCCCCCGCCGGCGCCGACTGCTGCGGGATGGGCGTCGAACTCACCGTCGGCCGCTGAACATCCATCCTGCCTCACTGAACGGAAACACGGTCAAAGACTTTAACACAAAATAAGGGGTAAAAAGCCCCACAATCGGCCGGGAAGCACGAACTTTGAGCCGTAAACAATTAGCCTATGAGCCTCACAGACACCGACACCCGCTTTCTGCGCGAAGCCATCCGCCTGGCCAGCGAGAGTGTTGCCGCGGGCGGCGGCCCGTTCGGCGCCGTCATCGTCCGCGACGGTGAAGTCCTGGCCCGTGCAGCCAACCGCGTCACCCTCGACCACGACCCCACCGCGCACGCAGAAGTCCGCGCCATCCGCCTGGCGTGCGACCGCCTCGCCTCGCACGACCTCACGGGCGCCACGCTCTACGCCTCGTGCGAGCCCTGCCCCATGTGCCTCGGCGCCATCTACTGGGCACGCATCAGCCGCCTCGTCTACGCCGCCTCGAAGGACGACGCTGCCCGCGCGGGCTTCGACGATGCTTTCATCTACCGCGAACTGGCGCTCGACCCCACCTGCCGCAGCCTGCCCTCGGCCCGCGGCCTGGCCGGCGAGGGCCGCGAACCTTTCGAACGGTGGACGGAGAAAGCCGACCGCTGCGAATACTGAACACGAAAGCCTCCCTCAAAAAACAGAACCATGCAAACGCACACACAGAAAGTCGCCGCCTTGGGCGAAGTGCTTTGGGACATGCTCCCCGAAGGGCGACGCCTCGGCGGCGCACCGGCCAACTTCGCCTGCCACGTCGCACAGTTCGGGCTCGACGCCTGCCTGGTGAGCGCCGTCGGCGACGACGAACCGGGCCACGCCGCCCTCAGCGAACTCGGCCGCCGTGGCCTCGACCGCTACATCGCCGTCGTGCCGGACCGTCCGACGGGCACGGTCGGCGTGCAGTTCGACGCGGCAGGCATCCCGGCTTACGAAATCCACCGCGGCGTCGCCTGGGACTTCATCCCATGGACCGACGCGCTCGCGGAGCTGGCCGCCGGGGTGCAGGCCGTCTGCTTCGGCACGCTGGCGCTGCGTTCGCCCGTCAGCCGGCAGACCCTCACGCGCTTCCTCGACGCCATGCCGCGCGGCGGCGGGCGTCTCCGCGTGCTCGACGTCAACCTGCGCCCGCCACTCCCGTCCGACGACACGGTCATCGACGCACTGGCACGATGCAACGTGCTCAAACTCAACGATGAAGAACTGCCCCGCGTGGCGGTCGCTGTAGGGCTTCCCCCCGACCTGCCTCCCGAAGAAACCGCCCGGCGCCTTCGGGCCGACTGTGGCCTGCGGGCGCTCATCCTGACGTGCGGCGCGAGAGGCAGCCACGTGTTCACGCCCGACGCCGAAAGCCACCTGGCCACGCCCCACGTCGACGTGGCCGACACGGTGGGCGCAGGCGATTCGTTCACCGCCGCATTCACCGCCGCCCTCCTCAGCGGGGCAGACGTGACCAAGGCACACCGGCTCGCCGTGCGCACGTCGGCCTACGTCTGCACACAGCACGGCGCCACGCCGGCCCTGCCCGCAGACATCACGCAGGCCATCCGCTGACCGCCCGCTGCCGGGGCGTCGTCCCGGCGAGGCCACCACACGACACGGCCGGTGCGACAACCATTCCCGTCGCACCGGCCCGTTTTTTCCAGCCGGCGGCCGCGGGCACCAGGCCGGCTGACCGTTCCCGCAGTCAGCCGGCCCGTAAATCCTGTCAGCCGTCTGGGAAATTCTGTCAGCCGTCCGGGATTTTCTGTCAGCCGTCAGGGATTTTCTGCCAGCCGTCGCGCCCGGACAAGTCCCGCCACCGGAGATTTCATCATAAATAAGGATTGCACAGCCGGGACGACGGGCGTAATTTTGCACCCGGATAAATGAAAGAACCGCTATTCCTGATGAAACGCCCACTCACGCTGCTGGCCGTGTGCAGCCTGACGGCCGTCGCGGCCGCAGCCACCGACCGCCTGCCCGGCCTGCCGGCCGACTCCTCACGCGTCATCGACATCGAAGAAGTAGTCGTCGCAGCCACGCCCAAAGAACACGTCCGCCTGCGCCGTCAACCCCTGGCCTCGACCCTGCTGGGCAGTGAAACGCTCAGCCGCCGGGGCATCGCCGACGTAAAAGGCGCATCGGCCTACGTGCCCAACTTTTTCATGCCCGACTACGGCTCACGCATCACGTCGGCTGTCTACATCCGCGGCATCGGATCGCGCATCAACACGCCGGCTGTCAGCCTTTATGTGGACAACGTGCCCTATGCCGACAAGAGCGCCTACGACTTCGACTTCCTCGACGTGGAACGCCTCGACGTGCTCCGTGGCCCGCAGGGCACCCTCTACGGGCGCAACTCGATGGGCGGGCTCGTCAGGGTCTACACCCGCGACCCCCTCCGTAGCCACGGCACCGACGTGAGCCTCGGCTTCACCACGAAGTCCGACGCCCGGCGCGCCTCGTTCACCACCTACGTCCACCCCTCGGAGCATGTGGCCCTTTCGGTCGGGGGCTTCTATAACGGGCAGGAGGGCTTCTTCCGCAACGCGACGACGGGGCGGCCAGCCGACGACGGCGACGCGGCGGGCGGACGGCTGAGGACGGTGGTCCGGCCCTCCCGCGCGCTGAAGCTCGACTTCCAGGTGAACTATGAATACAGCGACGAGGCAGCCTGCCCCTATGTCTACGAAGGCACGGTGGCCGGCGAGGAGGAACACGCAGGCCTGCTCGGCCTCATTTCGCAGAACCGGCAAAGCCGCTACCGCCGCAGCCTGCTCGGCACGGGGCTGAGCGCCGAATGGCAGCAGGAGGCGTTCACCCTGTCGTCGGTCACGGCCTACCAGCACCTGTCCGACCGTCTCTTCATGGACCAGGACTTCCTCGCGGACGACGTGTTCAGCCTGGCACAAAGCCAGCGCCTGCACACCGTCAGCGAAGAACTGACCCTCAAAAGCCCCGCCGCACAGCGCTGGCAGTGGACCACGGGAGCCTTCTTCCTGCACCAGCGCTTGCAGACGACCTGCCCGGTGGCCTTCTACGGCGACGGCATCGACTACCTCAACAGCCAGATGGCCCACCTGCCCATGGGGATGGAACTGGCACTGACCGACGCGGGCCTGACGTTCGACGGCGCGTTCCGCACACCGGGCACGAACGTCGCCCTCTTCCACCAGTCGACCCTCGACGACGTCCTCGTCGAAGGGCTGTCGGTCACGGCAGGCCTGCGGCTGGACTACGACCACCGCTCGCTCACACTCGACGCCGCCACCCAGGCCGACGTGAACTACCGCTTCGGCCTCGCCATGGACGGGATGCCCATGCGCGTGGAGAAGGACTTTGCCTCGAACCCCGACATGGCCGGCCGCCTGCAAAGCGACAGCTGGCAGCTGCTCCCGAAGGTAGCCGTGCATTACGAACTGCCCCGCCGGCGCGGCAATGTCTACGTCACAGCCTCGAAAGGCTACCGCTCGGGCGGCTATAACATACAGGCGTATTCCGACCTGGCCCGCACGCGCCTCACCGGACAGATGATGGGCAGCGTGAAAGGCTATTGCCAGCCCGTGTTGGAGGCCTTGGTGGCCAGCCCGGCCTTCGGGATGTTCACACCGGAGCAACAAGCGTCCATCCGTCAGGGACTGGCCGTCGTCAGCAGCATGCCCGACGAGATTGTCCCTGACCTTGCCACGCTCGACTATAAGGCCGAGACGTCGTGGAACTACGAGGCAGGCGTCCACCTGAACCTTGGCAGCGCGGTGCAGGCCGACGCGGCCGTCTTCCTGATGGACACGCGCAACCAGCAGATTGCCCGCTTCGCCGGAAGCAGCATGGGGCGCACCGTGGTCAACGCCGGGAAGAGCCGCAGCTATGGCGTGGAGTTCAGCCTGCGCGCCTCGGCCGCCGACGACCGCCTCAGCCTGACAGCAAACTACGGCTACACGCACGCGGCGTTCCGCAACTACGACATGGGGCAGGGCTCGGACGGCGTACATGTCGACTACACGGGCAACCGTGTCCCGTTCGTGCCGGCCCACACGGCGAGCATCGCGGCGGACTGGACGTTCAGTTTCGGCGGGACGGGATTCGTGCGCTCGCTCACAGCGGGTGCCGACGTCGCCGGAGCAGGCCGCATCTATTGGAACGAGGCGAACTCGATGAGCCAGCCTTTCTACGCCACGCTCGGGGCGCACGTCGACATCGACGTGGCACACGGCATCCGCCTCAGCCTTTGGGGACGTAACCTCACGGCGACGCAGTTCGACACCTTCCGGTTCGACAACATGGATCACCGCTTCGCCCAACGCGGCAGCCCCCGCCATTTCGGCATCGACGTGAAGGTGCACTTCTGACAGCCGGCACGGCGAAACCGCCACCGCCCGGCATCACCCGCCCTGGGCTTGCACAACAACCGACCGCCACGCGGGGGAGCCTATCCCGGCCACAATAATCCGCTTCACGGCGCGAACACGGATTTCGCGCCATGAAGCGGACTTTCTTGTTCGGGCAAGGAACCCGACCTGCCGGCCTGTCCTTCCAGCCAGCCGTCCCGCAAATCCGGTCAGCCGTTTAGGATTTTCTGTCAGCCGGACAGGATTTCCTGCCAGCCGTCCCGTTCCGGGCACAAGGGCGACAGTGGCGCCGCCGTGGCATCCCGGACAGCATCACGCGGAACCCGGAGCACGCCCCCGGGCATCCAGGACACGGCTTCGCCCGAAAGGCAACACAAAAGCGCCGCCGTCCCGAGGGACAGCGGCGCTCCGTATGTACACCCAAGGAGGTGTCACTTCAAACCTAACTTCTTGGCGATTTTTGCGGGGATGGCGTCTTTGTGGATGAGGATGTTCATCGTCTTGTAGGCCACATAGGGCTTCGAGGCGTAGAAGATGCCGTCATACTTGCCGTACTTGCCCCACGAGTTCTTGACCATGAAATACTCGTTGCCGAGGCTGTCTTTCGCAAGACCGTAGATCTGCATACCGTGGTCGTCCGTGGTTGTCCAGTTGTCGAACCCTTCCTGACGCATCTCCTGCGTGATTGTCAGCTCGCCGGTAGGCGCTTTCTTCACAGCAGCGTCGTTCGTGGCGTTCGTACCGGTCCAGCGTGCAGCGTCCGAACCCGTTTTGTCGCGGGCAGCCTTCGTGTCGGGCACGCGGGCGATGCCGTCGCGGCCAAAGCCGGCCTCGCTGACGTCAGCCCCCCAGGCGAACGTGTAACCGTTACGCACGGCGTTGTCCATCACCTCCATGAATTCATCGAGGGGCAGGTTGTAGCTTTGGGCCCAACGCCAGTTGTCCTGGACTTCGATGACGAACTGCGTGTAGAACGGATGGTGCGTGAAGGAGGTGAGCGAGACGTAATCGTCAGGGTTCAGGCCAAGGCTCTCCATGTAGCTCTTCGGCGTGTAGGTCTTCCCGTCTTTCTTGAACTCCTTGGGCAGTTCGCCGACATAACTGTCATAGATGCCGTAAAGGCCGTTGATCCAGCAGGGAGAGAGCTTGCGGAAATTCCCCTTGGCGATGGCGCGCACGTAAGCGCCGGCCACGGCGTCGAGCTCGTTGTGGTTGAAGAGCGTGTCGCCATAGAGGCTACCCGGGGCGGCCATGGCTTCCTGCGGCACCATACCGTAGTTTTTCATACAGTACACCACGTCATAGAAACTGCCGCCCTGCGAGAACGAGATGTCGCCATGGAGGCGCACGGAAGCCTTTGCGCGGTCAATCATGGTGTGATAGACCACAAAGGACTCGCACAAGTCGTGCGTGCCTTTACCCAAGCGGAGCAGCTCACTCTCGAAGAAAGCCAAGGAGGAGAAGGCCCAGCACGTACCGCTCTGGTTCTGGTCCTTGATCGAAGTGATCGGATTTTCTTTGATTACCGTGAACTTCACGGTGTCGTTTTTCGTCGTTGCTTTCTTTTCTTGCGCAGCGGCGGGCGCAGCAAGGAGGCAGGCTGCCGCAGCGATAAGAAGAATTTTCTTCATCTTGCTTTTTCTTGTTAT
>DVNY01000179.1 GCA_018714085.1 Candidatus Caccomonas pullistercoris | reverse complement strand
CGCACTATGACTATCTGGCGCGCCTCACTCCCACCGACGCCCCTGCGTCCGGGGCGTCATCCGACATCGCCTAAACCATTTCTTCATCCATCATGACAACAAGAACCATCCTCACCGCACTTCTCGTCCTCGCGACGGTCTTCCCCAGCCTTGCACAAGGACTGCGTTTCCGCCCCGACGGCACATTCAAAATCGCACAATTCACCGACACGCACTACATCCATGGCGACGCCCGTGCTGACACCGTCATCAAAAACATCCGCCACGTGATGGAAACCGAACGCCCCGACCTCGTCATGCTCACGGGCGACGTTATCTACGGGAAACCGGCCGAGCAAAGCCTGCGCGACGTGCTCGACGCTGTCGCGGCTTTCAACGTGCCCTTCGGCATAGTGTTCGGCAACCACGACGACGAGCAGGGGCTCGACCGCGCAGCCCTCCTGCGCATCGCGCAGACCTATCCGACGAACGTCACCCGCACCGAACCGGGCATTCACGGCAGTTCGAACTACGTCCTCACCCTTGCGCGCCACGACGGCACAGACACGGCTGCAGTCATCTACGCCATAGACTCGAACGCCTACTCACAAATCGAAGGTGTCAAGGGATACGACTACGTCCGAAGCGACCAAGTGGAATGGTACCGCCGGATAAGCCGCTCGCTCACGGCAGCCAATGGCGGCACCCCACGGCCCGCTTATGCGTTCTTCCACATCCCCCTGCCCGAATACAGCGAAGCCGTGGCCGACGACGAGGCTCCGTTCATCGGAACGCGCAAGGAGCGCGTATGCGCCCCGGCACTCAACTCCGGCCTCTTCGCGGCCATGAAGGAATGCGGCGACGTGCGCGCCACTTTCGTCGGCCACGACCACAGCAACGACTACGCCGTCCTCTGGCACGGCATCCTGCTGGCTTACGGCCGATACTCGGGCGGCAACACGGTCTATAACGACCTGCCGAACGGCGCCCGCCTCATTGAACTGCACGAAGACGGGCAGCGGTTCGACACATGGGTGCGTCTGGCCGACGGGCAAGTCCTGAACCGCGCCACCTGTCCCGACAGCTTCCTGCGGAAGTAGGAGGCGGAAGTCGAACTAATAGTTCTCTAAACCACACGGCTCTCTCGTTGACAAGTCCCCATCGCCGTATCCGTCAAAGTCAGCATTCCTAATTACTTAATTAATCAAAGGGAACAGGCGCAGTGATAATGTAGCTATCACTGCGCCTGTTTTTTCAAATGTAGCGATTTCTTCCACCTTGAACGAAAGAACCAAACACCTCATAGACGTAATTTCTGCTGCTTGAGCATAATTTAATACAGATTTGCAATTTACCCCCCCCGTGAAACATTTTATTAACACACTTATTATACATTTGTAAGCCAGAAACAAAGGTTTATTCATCGGCTCTTTACTAAGCAATTATTACGATTCCATCTCTCGCGCAAGGTGGACAACGTATAGTTTTGCGGTCTCAATCCGCCGGAACGGACACGAGGTGAGCCGACCCCTAAGAAACATTATCTTACTTATATAAACTTATTATTTTATGGGAAAGAATCATTTACTTTTCTCATTGACCCTTGCTGCCGCCATGGGAGCAGGCGTTAATGCAGAGGCTAAACGCGTCTGGGACTTCACCCAAGGGTTTAGCGCGGAAACCATCGAAGCCCTGCGCAACGACGCGCATGGCACGTGGTACGACAACGGAGACGGCACGTTTGGCAACTTGCTCAACGACTGGTCGTCGTCAGCGATCGACTCGTTATGCTATTACAGAGAAGTCAGCGCAGACTCTGTGGCCAAGGTAGCTATCGCCGAAACCCAAGGCCTGCTGTTCAACGCACCGAACTACGTCTACATCGGGAACGGCTTGGGCACGCCCTGCCTTTGCTTTTACGATTCTTACGCAGAAGTGAATATCCCGTCGGTTCCCGCAGGAGCGATGATCACCATCGTCACAAGTACGCAGAACGCCAAAGCGTCGACAAGGGCCACGGGAACCACGACCGGCGTCGTGTGCACCAGCGATAACGCCACCCTCGTAAGCAGCGAAGAGACCGAGACGGGAACAGTGTCTAAGTTTGTCGTCTCGGGCAATGCCGACGAGGTGCAGACCGTATCGTTCGCCCCTGACGGCAACACGGACATGCTTTATCTCTACTCCATCACCGTGCTCGACATGAACGACGTCAGCGACCTCGCAGTTGAACTCGACACCCAGACGGCTGCCCTCGCTGCGGCCATCGCGCAGCTGCAAGAGTCCGGTATGACGCAGGCCGCCACCGAGTTGCAACTGGTGGCCGACCAAGCCGCCGGGGCCGACCGCGAATCGGCCGACGCCCTGCGCACGGCACTCGACGCCGTGAACGAGGGACTCACCCTCTCGGCCAATGCCCTCGACACACACGCCAACCTCGGCGCCCTCGTGGCCGAATGTGAGGCGCTGGTGGCCGAACGGCCGTCCGACGACTTGAGCGCTGCCATCGCCGCCGCCCAAGACGTCCAGGCCAACCTGGCATCCGCCTCCATCGAGACCATCGCCTCCGCCTACGCCACGCTGCGCACGGCCAAGAACGTCTACATCGCGAGCGCATTCCGGTATGAGGACTTCACGTTCAGCCGCCAGGCATCGATCGGCGGCATGAGATACCAGTTCGACGAGACGCACAAGATGGCCATCCTGCAAGATGGCAACAGCGAAACGCCCGACCTCACCATCCCCGATGCCGTTGAATACGAGGGAGAAGACTACATTGTCATAGGCATAGGCATCTCATCCTACCAGGTGTTCTCCTCATCACCCCGTTCGGTCAGCCTACCCGCCACGGTGAAGCGCATCAACGCCTATGCATTCAACGGTTGCACCCTGCTTGAAAGCATCAATTTGCCCGCCAGCGTGGACAGCATCGGGGTTGGCGCATTCTCTGGCTGCACAGTGCTGTGCAGCATCGCCATTCCCGACAAAGTAAGGACTTTGGGCACAAACACATTTAACGGATGCACGCAGCTGCGCGAAATCACGCTTCCCACAGCCCTTACGACCATCGGCCAAAACGCTTTCCGCGACTGCGGTATGGAGAGCATCGCCCTGCCCGACAGCGTGCGAACGATCGGCAACAACGCATTCGACGGCTGTGCGAACCTGCGCGAGGTTGTTCTCTCCGACTCGCTGACTTCTATCGGCAACTATGCATTCCAAGGATGCAGCGCGTTGAAAGAACTGACCCTGCCCGAAAAACTCACCGAGGTGGGAAGCGCCGCGTTCAGTGGTGTCTCGCTGGACAAGCTCACGTCGCTGGCCACCGTGCCGCCCACGCTCAGTTCGTCGTTCAACGACTTGTACACCGTCTTTGTGCCCGACGGTGCAGGCGACAGCTACCGCGCGGCCGACATCTGGGAAGATTACATCATTGTTGAGGGCGAGCTCCTGGCTTTGGACATCCACGTCGACGTACCGGGCACGCTGGGCCGCAAGGTGCTGGCCGAGGCGGAGAACTTGGAGGACGTGAACATCATCACCCTTTCCGGCTCGCTCAACGACGACGACATCTATGACATCCAGAACCGCCTAACGAGCTTGCTGGAAATTGACATGGCCGGAACGGACATGACCGAGATGCCCGCCTCGATGTTCGAGGGGCGCCGCGCCTTGCAGAAAATCGTCCTGCCAGCCGGACTGCAAACCATCGGCGGGGACGCCATGACTGAATGCCGCAGCCTGAGAGCGATTGACCTGCCGGAGTCGCTCACCACGATCGGCAGCAACGCCTTTGCGTACTGCCCGCTCCTCGAATCCATCACCATTCCCGAGGGCGTCACATCGCTTGGGGAGAGCGCTTTTAGCGGTTGCGACTCTTTGAAAGCCGTCACCCTGCCTTCTACGCTCACGGCTATCCCCCGCAACGCTTTCTCGGGAGCACGCGCGTTGCAGACGCTCAACCTTGCCGAGGGTTTGCAGTCGATCGGTTCAAGCGCGTTCTCGACGGAGGAGAACCTCAAAGAGGTCAAACTGCCCTCGACGCTGCAAACGATTGAGGACTACGCATTCAGCGGGTGCACCTCCCTGACCGAGGTGACGCTGCCCGGCGACGTGACCTATTGCGGCAACTTCGCTTTCCCGCCGACCGTAAAGACGATGACTTGCCTCGCCGTCATTCCGCCGGCCTTGCAGAGCAACCGCTGCCCGATCAGCTCGTCGGGCAGCTACGAGGGCTACACGCTCTACGTGCCCAACCTCTCGCTCGTAGACTACAAGCTGACCGAAGGCTGGGACGTGCTGGACATCAAAGGCATCAACAGTCTCCCCGCAGACATCACCGTACACTCGGACTACGTGCTCAACCTGCCCGATACCACGTTGATGACTTTCGACGCAGACAGCCAGCTCATCCCTTATAAGCCCAACGTCATCATCAGCAACAACCAGAACGGGCAACGCGCCTCCCTGACGGTGAACGGCACGTCGACGCTCTCAATGGGCCTGTTCCAGATGACGCTCGACCCCCGGAGCTACCAGAACAACAACTTCAACTCCGACGCCTACCGTTATTACAACCGCCTTGTGAGCAACGCCCCCATGCGGGCCGACAGCGTAGTGACCACGCTCTTCATGCAGAACAACCAATGGGAGTTCCTCACGTTCCCCTACGACGTGAAAGTGTCGGACATCCTGCCGTCTGATGCGCAAACAAGCTGGGTGATCCGCCGCTACGACGGCGCAGCCCGCGCTGCCGCAGAAAGCGGGTCGACGTGGAAAGACATGACCGTCGACAGCGTGCTGCACGCCGGAGTGGGCTACATCTGGCAGGCATACAGCCCGTCGGGCAATTACAGCGCTTTCACCGTGCCGGCGGAAAACGGGGTGAACAAGAACCTTGTCTTTGCCAACGACACAAGGAGCATAGCCCTCGCCGAACATCCGGCCGAGTTCAGCCACAACCGCAGCTGGAACTTGGTGGGCAATCCTTTCCCCTGCTTCTACGACACGCGCTGCATGGCTTTCGGTGCGCCTTTCACGGTGTGGAACGCCAACGAGCAGACCTATGAGGCTTACTCCCCTGTGGACGACAGCTACATCCTGCGCCCGGGCGAGGCGTTCTTCGTGCAGCGTCCCGTCGACATGGACGCCATCAGCTTCCCGACCGAAGGCCGGCAAACCGACATGACCGCCCGCACCATGAGCTACGCGCCGCGCCTCGGCGGGAAAGCCACGACCGCACGCGAGGTGTTCAACCTCAGCCTCACCGACGGCAAGCGCACGGACCGCACGCGTTTCGTGATCAACGACGCCGCCTCGGCCGCCTATGACATGGCCACCGACGCCGGGAAGTTTGAGAGCTCGGACAAGGACGTAGCCCAACTCTACACCCTCGAAAACGGCGTGCGCATGGCCATCAACGAGCGCCCGATGGGCAACAGCCGGGTGGCCTTGGGCGCATACTTCGGCCAAGCGGGCAGTTACACGCTGACGCTCGACACGCGCTCAACCATGAACGTGCTGCTCATTGACCGCCTCACAGGCAAAGCCACAGACCTCCGCAAAGGAGCATACACTTTCACTGCCGAGGCGGGTACGGACGAAAACCGCTTTGAAATCCGGCTCAGCCGGACGGCCACCGGCATCGACGGCGTGGCCGACGCCACGGGGAAAGCCGTAACCGCCGCCAATGGCCTCATCAAGGTCGAAACCGACAGGGCAACTGATATCGCTGTCTTCAACGTCGGCGGCCAGAAAGTGGCATCCGCACACGCCTCGACGGCCACGTTCGATGTAGCTCCGGGCCTTTACATTGTGACCGTAGGTGGCCACAGCTACAAAGTAAACGTTAACAAATAAACTTCACACAAACATGAACGCTAAACACATCATATGCATCGCTTTGCTGTGGTCGTGCCAGCTTGCCCTCCTTGGGCAGGCGCTCGGGACGGGCGGGGACTTTGACCCCGCCAATCCCGGCGATCCGCAAGTGCCCGTGCTCAAACACGACATTACACTGACGGCCACGCCCGCCGGTAGCGGTACGTTCAACATCAGGGACGGCCAGAAAGTGGGCGAGGGCGAGGAAATCCGCCTTTATGCCTACCCGGAAGCCGGTTTCGTGTTCCGCGGATGGGTGGCGGGAGACTCCCTGCTTAGCACGACGTCGCCTTACACCTACCGCATGGGCACGGAGGACGTCCATATCACAGCCCGCTTTGAGTACGCGCCTACCAATCCGGCCAATCCGGGACGCAACTTCTGGAACGCCACAACGGGGGAACTGATCATCGACGACTTCACGCCGGAGCGCATCTCTTCGGCCATCAGCGAAGCGCTGGGCCGCGACAACGCGTCGCAAATCACGCAGATCACCGTGTCGGGCGAAATGTCGCCCAACGACTTCGGTTTCAGCAACTATGAAAACTGCACGTTGGTCGACCTCAGCCGCACTTACGGCTATACGGCCATTCCCAGCTACGGTTTCTCATACAGCAGCAATCTGGCTTCCGTCACGCTCCCACCCAGCGTAGAAGTCATTGAGAGCTATGCTTTCTATGATTGCCCGGCTCTGGCCGACGTGACCTGCTATGCCATGGTGCCGCCCACGCTCGAATACTCCGCGCTCGACGGGATTGCCGAAGGAGCTGTGCTCCACGTGCCAGCGACCGCCATCCCGCTCTATGCAGAGGCTGAGGGCTGGAAAGACTTCACTATCCTCCCTTTGCAGGACGAAGTGCGCAGCATTGAGGTGTCGCTCCCAGCCGATGCCGCCGACGGACGCTACAAGGACATGACCCTCGAACTCGTGAACGCCGAAACCGGACAGCGCCAGCGCTACGTCATCTCCGACCGTGTGGTCTACACGTTCAACAGCCTGATGAAGAACTCGACGTTCAACGTCTATGTGCGCAACGCCGGCGGGGTTGAACTCGGCAAGATAGAGAACGTAGTCCTCGCCGAGGAGGACGTGAAAGTGGCTTTCGCCAGCCTTTTGCAGCCGCACGACGTGACGCTGAGCGTCCTGCTGCCTGACGGCACGGACGTGACCGGACAGGCCACCGTGACGTGGCTCGCCGCCGATGGCACTTACCTGAAACAGGGCGCCACGCTCGCCGGGCAATTGAGCGGCACACAACTGGCCTACCGCATCGCCCTGCCTCAGACGCTCGCCATGCAATATACAGAACCCGATCAGACGGATTATGCCGTTACGGAGGGGGACAACCACGTTGCCTGCACGCTTGCGGCCATCGGTCAGCGTCCCCTCAACGGGACGCTGGTAGACGCCACGTCGGGGCAGCCCCTGAACGGAGCCACCGTATCCGTCTCGCAAGTGCTCAACGGCAAGTATTCAAAAGCTTTCACGCTGAAAACCGACGCCCGGGGTGTCTTTGCCCAAACGGTGTTCGACGCCCCGACATCAGTCACCGCGTCGGCCTCCGATTATGTATCGCTCACCGTGGACAGCGTGGCGTTCGGCGCCGACGGTTCCATTGGACAACTGGCGCTGAAACCCGTCACAGGCGTGACCATCACCACGAACCTCACCTACACGGAAAGCGTGGCCGACGGAGAGACAGCAGACACCACCGCTTGGTATCCGGACTACGCCAATGTGGCCTACGCCATCTACAACGAGACGCAGGGACGCGCCGTGACGCAGTTTAACGTACAGTATCCGCAGATCGTACTGCTCGAAGACGCAGCCGTGGGCGACCGCCTGCGCCTGACAGCGTCGAGCAAGACATCGGCATTCGTGCCGGTAGAAGCCGTAACTACTGTGGGTGAGGACAACCGCGCCGAAGCCACGTTTGCCATCATCGGGCTGGGCGGCATCCGCGCCTCGTTCACTTCGACGGACAATGCCGCAGTAGTCGGCCTGCTCTACGGCAGCAACGGGCAGCTGGTCAAGAAGTACCGTTACAGCGAGGCCCAGCTCACCATTGACAATCTGGCCGACGGCACCTATACGCTCGTCAGCATGGCCGACAACGAACTGTTCAACTCCATCCTCAACCTTTCGGAGTTTGCCGCTTCTGGCCTCGCCGAGGGCACGGACTACGTGCAGAACGCCGTCACGGTGAAGAGCGGTTCCATCGCATTGGTGACGAACGACATGATCCCCGCCCTCGACGAGACGAAGCTCTACTACACGGGCGACCGCACCTCGTTCACCGTCAACAAGACCTCCATCGTGGCCGGCAACTACCTCACGCTCAAAGGCCGCATCGACTTCAAACCCGAATACGCCTCCGCCGTGAGCGGCGTCAACATGGTGGTCGACCTGCCCGAGTCGTGCTCATTCGTGGAGAACTCCGTCATGGTCGGCGCCAAGGTGTCGGGCTACACCATTGACGGGCAACGCCTCACCATCCCCGTTGAGGATATTGCGGATGATGTGAAATTCTGTGTCATTCCGCGTTCAAGTGGGGATTACTATATCAGCGGTGCTGCACAATTTGAGCTGAACGGCGACAGGGTACAACAACCCATCGGCAACGCCCCGTTCTCAGTGGAAGAGATGGCGTTGACGGTGCCGGAAGTTGTTTGTTTGCCGAAAGCCTTCATCTCAGGAGTTGCGGTAGGAAATTCCGATGTCGAAATATACGACGGCAATGTACTTATCGGCAAAACCAAGGCCATTGCCAACGGTGTATGGGCCACTGTTTGTGACCTTGACTTCCCCTACACATTAACTACGCATAAAATAAGCGCCAAGTTTATCACTCCTGACGGGTTACTGCTGGAAACGGAGACAAAGGATTGCTTCTACGACAAGTCTGCCATCGTCCTGTCTGACGTCACCATGATGAGTTCTGGCGAAGAAATTAAGTTCGATTTCATCAACGGAGAGGTAAGTAAGCAGACCTATACTTTCACCTCCAACGACTTCACGTTCCTGATCAATTTCACGAACAACGATAGCACATACGTAGATGATGTACGGTTATACGTGAACACGATGGACGGAGGAGTCACGCGGCTGTTCCCGATGTACGACGGGAGGAAAGACGTATGGGTGGCTTCATCGCGGTTCATTTCTGCCCCCACAAACGTCAATGTCACTTTCCTGAACAAGGCTGAGTCCGAAGTCGACAGTACGCTGATAAAAGACATCCAAAAGGAAATAGCCGCAACCTTAGAAGCGGAAAAAGCCACAAACGACAAGATGGCGGAACTCTTGACGGCCTTCGACGAAGAGACCGGCAAAGAAACGCCGGACGAGGAGGTTTTGTCCACGTTGAGCGACAGTATCGACATCGTATTGGGCTTAACTCCAGAAGACAAGCACTACGTGGATAGCGTCTATAACGTACTTCTTACGATAATCGATGTAGAAAATCCTAACGATGACGACATTGACATTATCGACCGCTTCTTTGATGACTTGGTGGAAGAAGAAATCCCCTCGGCTGAGGAATTCTTAGCCTCGTGGGATGAGTTGCCCCCAATTGACCCGCGCCCGATATCTGGTGGTTACGAAACACCACGTTTCACCTATGAGAAAGGCAGCGGACACCAAGGATACGAAGATGCCCTGTCTTCTGTCAATTGGAGTGTCGCCGAACTTGAAAACGAGAGTTCAACCACAGACGGCATCACGCTCACAAACGCTGAAACTGGTGATAAAGTTCGTATTGACTTTGGCAATCAATTGCCTGACGGAGGGACGACAACGGACGAACTGAGACGAGTTGGAAATCTTGCAATAGATCTAATTAATAACGCAATCTCATCCTATGGGCAGGGCGAGCAAGGGATCCATAAGATTTTAAGCCAAGCGTATAGGAACACCGCAGCCACGTGCAGCAAGCTCTATCAAGATCCTATATTGTCCCGTAATGAAACGTTTAAGAGATATTGTCAAGGTGAGGTTCGGAACAATTTAAGAGCAGCAGCAAGAGCTGAAACCACCGCTAGACGTTTAGGTGTATTAGGAAATATCTTTACGGCTGTCACGACCATACAAAATATAAAAACGAATGTTTCAAACAGTAGGGCATGGGACGACTTGATAGCAAAAGCAGATTCGCTCTGTGAGCAGGAGGAGGCTAAAAAAATAAAAGAAAAGGCTGAAAGCTATAAAGGTTGGTATTTAAGGAGAGCCAACACTGCGATAGGTGCGGACGTGGGGCTTGCGCTGGGTTCTTCTGTCTCTATGGCTGCATCGGGACCGACTCTGGGTACCTCTTGTTTTGTCACATTAGCATGCAATCTGGCAGGCTATGGCGTTTCCTTCTGGCGTCATAATTTCACGAGAGATAATGACATCAATATGAACGACATCCGGAAGATGATCGTCAACAGTGACAAGTGCGACACCGACTCGTCCGGCCTCGACGATGATTTGCCCATCCCTCCTCCCCCTCTTAATCCAGTCATTCCTCAAATCGACCCCTCCGGCTACGTGTATGAGGCCGTGTCGAGCAACCGGTTGGAGGGCGTGACGGCCACGTGCTACTACAAGGAGACCGTGGAGGACATGTACGGCGACCTGCACGAGAACGTCGTGCTCTGGGATGCTGCCGAGTATGCGCAAGAGAACCCGCTCTTCACAGACGAGAACGGCATGTACCGCTGGGACGTGCCGCAGGGCCTCTGGCAAGTGAGGTTTGAGAAAGAGGGCTACCAGCCGACGCAGAGCGAGTGGCTGCCCGTGCCGCCCCCGCAGCTCGAAGTGAACATCGCCATGACGCAGAACCGCCAGCCCGAGGTGAAAGCCGCA
>DVNY01000178.1 GCA_018714085.1 Candidatus Caccomonas pullistercoris | reverse complement strand
TCGTGGGCTCGGAGATGTGTATAAGAGACAGGAGCAGGGGCACGTCGAACGTCCGGCGCCGCCGGGCGAAGTATTCGTCGAGCTGCCGCGCGGCCTTGCGGGTGACGTCGCTGCCACCCTCGGCGTATTCGGCGGAAAACGCGCGCCGCAGCCGGCGGTCGACCCGTCCGGGATGTTTTTCGGCGGTCCAGTTGCAGAGGCAGAGGCGGCCGTCGTAGGAGCCGAGCAGCAGGTCGCCGCATGGCGAACAGTAGGGTTGGATGTGTATCAGGTCTTTCATCTTGTCACGTTTTGTGCGCATAGTCTTACATCCCCTCGGCTGTGCGTGCAAATGCAGGCGTCCGTTTGGGTGGGGGCACACTGTGGCCGGTGCTTCCGGGGGAGGGAGCCGGCCAATGGTCATGCCCAAAGATAATGACAGGCAAGAGGGAGGCCGGAGAATGCGTGCTTTTTCGGAGACTTGTCCGAGCTGCATCCTATGTTCACGTGGTAAAGGTACGGATTTTATAGCAATTGGTCAAACTCGAAGCGTGCGCCATGAAAGGGCAAAGGGACGCGAAATCACGTCGCGCGAAAGGCTGGATGTGCGTGGTGATGGATAAATTCGTAATTTTGCAGCTATCAAGCGGATGGCTTTGACAGCTTTCGCTGAACAAAAAGCAGATGACATGATGATG
The DNA here is from genome assembly GCA_018714085.1 of Candidatus Caccomonas pullistercoris. Taxonomy (GTDB): domain Bacteria; phylum Bacteroidota; class Bacteroidia; order Bacteroidales; family Bacteroidaceae; genus Alloprevotella; species Alloprevotella pullistercoris. The sequence goes on along the minus strand of DVNY01000178.1, from coordinate 2,186 downwards.
ACGAATGATACGGTTTGTGCGCCCGCCACGGCATCGGGCGGTGCGTTGTGCGTAGTCCGCGTGGCTGGCCCGGAGGCAATCGCCGTGACTGACAAGGTTTTTACGCCCCGGCACGGAGCCCCCTTGGGTGGACGGGCGGGTTATACGCTGGTCTTTGGAGACGTGCATAGGGCCGACGGCAGCCTGATCGATGAAGTGCTGGTCAGTGTCTTCCGTGCGCCACATTCCTACACGGGCGAAGACAGTGTGGAGATCTCGTGTCACGGCTCGGCCTATATCGTGAGTGAACTCATGGCGCGGCTGGTTGAAGCAGGCTGCCGCATGGCTCGTCCGGGCGAATTTACGGAACGGGCTTTCTTGAACGGGAAAATGGACCTCAGCCAGGCCGAAGCAGTGGCCGACGTGATCGCCTCGACGTCGCGCGCGGCGCACCAAGTGGCCATGAGCCAGATGCGCGGCGGTTTCAGCCGGGAGTTGGCCGCGTTGCGCGACCGTCTGTTGCACTTCGCCTCGCTGATGGAGTTGGAACTCGACTTCTCAGACCATGAGGACTTGGAATTCGCTGACCGGAGCGAGTTGTTGGCGTTCGCCGAGGAGATCGAGGGAGTCATCGGACGGCTGGCCAGTTCATTCCGAGCCGGCAATGTGATTAAGAACGGCGTGCCGGTGGCCATCGTCGGGGAAACGAACGCGGGAAAGTCCACACTGTTGAACACCCTGTTGGGCGAGGAACGGGCCATCGTGAGCGAAGTGCACGGCACGACGCGCGACGTCATTGAGGACACAGTGACCCTCGGTGGAGTGATGTTCCGCTTCATCGACACAGCCGGGCTCAGGCAGACCACGGACGTGGTGGAGAACATGGGCATCGGCCGGACGTATGAGAAGATGGAGCAGGCTGCCGTGGTGCTTTGGGTGGTGGACGCCACGGACGTCACGGCCGCCACACGCTTGCAGCCGGAAATCCTCGCGAGGGTAGGGGACACACCCCTCCTCGTGCTGTTCAACAAATGCGACAAGCTCAGCGCACAAGCGTGTCAGGACACGGCAGCGCGTTTCGAGGGCGTAGGAACCGCCAGGCTGTTCATCTCCGCCCGTGAAGGCACGCACGTCGACGAGTTGCGCCGCATGCTGGTGGAAGCCGCCGCCTTGCCCGACCTGTCGCAGGATGCAGTCGTCGTCACCAACGCACGCCACCATGAGGCACTCTTGTGTGCACGTGACGCTATCCACCGCGCCCACGAAGGCCTCATGCAAGGCCTTTCAGGCGACTTCGTCAGTCAAGACATCCGCGAATGCATCCATCATCTCAGCGACATCGCTGGCTACGTGACGTCAGAAAGTATACTTCAAACCATATTTAGTCGCTTTTGCATCGGAAAGTGAAAGAATGCAACTGACTGCAACGAATCAGAACCAACTATAACGAAGCCGCTGATTTTCAGCGGCTTTTTATTTATCCAAAATCCGGCTATGTGCAGTCGGATGCAGTTGTCCGTCCTATTTTTCTACCGTATTTCTACCACGGAACAAATCGAGGCTTGACCCCGATGTCACACTGACGCAGTAGTTGACGTGTGTTGACAATGGTTTACGTGCATTGACAGATCTGTGGAGAAATAAAGAGATAGAACCTCAATATAAAATAGAAAAATATGGAAGTAAGAAAGATTTGCCAATGGTGTGGAAAACCATTCATCGCCAAGAAAACAACGACTTGCTATTGCAGTCATCAATGCTCCAATCTCGGTTACAAAGAGCGTATCCGGGAACGCAAGCGCGAATTGAAGAAAATGCAGGAACTGCTACAACCCAAACAGGCTTCTGAGGGACAGGACTTCTTTTCGTTTGCACAAGCAGCCAAACTTATGGGAGTTACTCGTCAGTACATTTATAAGTTGGTCAAAGAAAACAAACTTCGTGCATCCCGCATTAGCGGTAAGAAGTCACTCATACGGCGTGCGGACATTGAGCTGATGCTGAAAACTAAACCTTACGAAAGCATCAGGCCAAAGGATGATGTCGATATTACCGAATATTATACTGCCGAGCAGATAGCGGAAAAGTACAAGGTAAACACCAAATGGGTATGGACATACACCCGAGAGCATGATGTACCTAAAGTCAAAATCCGTCAATTCAACTACTACAGCAAGAAACACATTGATGCGATATTCGCCAAATAC
>DVNY01000177.1 GCA_018714085.1 Candidatus Caccomonas pullistercoris | reverse complement strand
GGCTCGATGGGGGTCATGGGGCAGGATGGTTGGTTCGGAACGCCCCGCTGCGTCCGACGAGGCGGGGCATGGCATAGCGCCCAAGCAGGGCGGCCAGGACGACTCCGACGCTGTTGGCGGCGAAGTCCAGCCAGTCGCCGTGGCGCGTCGTGGTGGCGTAGGCCTGGACCAGTTCGATGAGGCCGCTCATGGCGGCGGGCGCCACGACGGCCCAGACCAGGAGCTTGCGCCCGTCGGCGCGGCGGTGCGCCCTCAGGTATTCGAACCAGATGATGCCGCATGTGCCGAGGTACATGGCCGTGTGGACCCACTTGTCGATGAAGGGCACGTCGTTAAGCGCCGTCTCGGGAGCACCGAAAAACAGGCAGAGATACCAGATGACGACGATGCAGAGCAGCGAGAGGGGATAGCGTTTGATGAAAGGCAGGATGCGTGACATGGTGTCGGAGTTGGGGTGGAACGTTCCGTGGGGCCGCCGCTGGCGGGGCTGTGAGGGGCTTTCCGGGCGCAGGGTGGGGGCTTCTTCCCGCGCGGCCCGTTCCCGCAGCCGCCGTGGGGCTCAGCTGAGTTCGGCGTCGGCCTCGACGGCTTCGGCGAATGCGGGCCACGGCGCGGCCTGGGGCAGGGGTGCCACGGCGCGGACGAGGGCGTGGGTGACGGGGTGCTCGAACTCGACGCTGCGGGCGTGGAGGCAGATGCTCCCGTCGGGGTTGGAGCGCGGCGCGCCGTATTTCAGGTCGCCCTTGATGGGGCAGCCGATGGCGGCCAGCTGGCAGCGGATCTGGTGGTGGCGGCCCGTGTGGAGGCGGACGGCCAGCAGGGCGTAGCGTTCGGAGTGGCCGACGAGGCGGTAGTCGAGCACAGCCTGCTTGCTGCCGCGCACCTCGGCCGGGTGGGCGAACGACTTGTTGAGCCGCTCGTTGCGCGTGAGCCAGTGGGTGAGCGTGGCGCTCTCGGGGGCGGGCACGCGGCCGACGACGGCCAGGTAGGACTTGCGCACGCGCCCCTCGCGGAAGAGGGTGTTCAGCCGGCTGAGCGCCTTGCTCGTCCGGGCGAAGACCACGAGGCCGCTCACGGGGCGGTCGAGCCGGTGGACCACGCCAAGGAAGACGGCGCCGGGCTTGGCGTATTTCTCCTTGATGTAGGCTTTCACGCTGTCGGCGAGGGTGGCGTCGCCGGTCTTGTCGCCCTGCACGATCTCGCCGGGCTGCTTGTTGACGATGATGAGGTGGTTGTCTTCGTAAACGACGTTCATCTTTCCGTTCGCGTTGGGTGGAAAAAGCGGCCGATGCGCCCGGGCGCCCGTGCCTGTGCACGTCGCCGGGCCGCACCGGCCGGTGTCTTGGGGAAGCCGCCGGGGCTTACATGTTCATGCCGCCGTCGACCTGGATGACCTGTCCCGAAACGTAGCTCGACAGGTCGGAGGCCAGGAAGAGGGCCACGTTGGCGATGTCTTCGACATGGCCGCCGCGGCGCAGGGGGATCTTGCTGGTCCACTCCTTGCGGACGTCGTCGGGCAGGGCGGCTGTCATGGCTGTTTCGATGAAGCCCGGGGCGATGGCGTTGGCGCGGACGCCGCGCGAGCCCATCTCCTGGGCGATGCTCTTGGCCAGGGCGATGAGGCCGGCTTTCGAGGCTGCGTAGTTGCACTGTCCGGCGTTGCCATGTACGCCGACGACGCTGGCCATGTTGATGATCGAGCCGCTGCGCTGGCGCATCATGATGGGCGTGCAGGCGTGGATGAAGTTGAAGGCCGATTTCAGGTTGACGGCGATGACGGCGTCCCACTGCTGTTCGGTCATGCGCATCATCAGGCCGTCTTTGGTGATGCCGGCGTTGTTGACGAGGATGTCGATCGAGCCGAAGTCGGCTTTCACCTTGTCGACCACCTCGGCGGTCTGGGCGAAGTCGGCGGCGTTCGAGGCGTAGCCGATGCACTTGACGCCCTTGGCGGCGATTTCGGCTTCGGTGGCCTTGCCGTTCTCGTCGATGACGAGGTCGGTGAACGCGATGTTAGCGCCTTCTTCGGCGAATTTGAGGGCGATGGCCTTGCCGATGCCGCGGGCGGCGCCGGTGACCAGGGCTGTCTTTCCGGTTAAAAGTCCCATGATTGTAGTCTTACGTTTATAGATGAGTTTGTTCAGTAGTTCGGTTTCATCCCCAGCGTGCGGCAGACGAGCGACGCCACGATGGGGCGGCTGTCGGCCTCGCTCAGGCCGGGGGCCAGGCGGCCGTAGATGTAGGGCACTTCGAGCCCCTTGACCGAGTAGTGGAGGATGTCGGCCATGAGCTCGACGTTGTCGATGCGGAACTTGGCGCTGCGGCAGCCTTCGACGAGCACCTGGCGGAAGAGCTCGCGCTCGTCGTGGTCGAAGGTCTTGCGCACCTGCTCCACCTTCCAGATGTTGCGGAAGAATTCGGCCCGGAGGGTGCCGTTGCGCGTGACGGTTTCTTTGATGAGGCGCAGGTGGGTGTAGATCAGGCGCAGCACTTTCTGCTCGGGCGAGATGTCCATGTGCGCCACTTCGTCGAGGCGCTCCGAGAGGCGTTCGAGCTCGCTCTCGATGACGGCGTAGTAGATGTCTTCCTTGTTCTTGAAGTAGGTGTAGAGCGTACGCCGTCCTTTGCCCGACTCTTGCGAGATGTCGTTCATCGTGGTGGCCTCGAACCCTTTTTGGGCGAAAAGGCGGCGGGCGGTTTCCACCAGTGTCTGGCGTGTTTTGGTTATCGACATGGTTTGTCGTGTGTGGGGTTGGGTGCTTCCTGCACGCTGTGCTGCTTTTTGTGCAGCCCTGCAAAGTTATTGTTTTTCACCCGAAGGAGCAAGCCGGGCGGCCATAAGTTTTCATTCTGGCCCCGTGTGGCCTGCTCCCGCCGCCCGCGTGCGTACGGGGACGGCGACGGGAGCGGCGGGACGGCTGTCCGTTTTTCCGGCCGCAGCTTTCGTGGGCGGCGTGTTGCCGTCCGGCCGTGGGGCGGGGGGGATGTGGCGAACGTGGCAGGGCGTCGGCGCCACCGGGCGCCGGGCCTGCCACGTTCGGGATGGGAGGGGGGAGCGGGGTGGCCGCTTCCCGGGGTCAGAATTCGAACTGTTCGAGTTTCATCGTGCCGAGCTGCTCAATCTGTCCGACGTATTTCTGGAAGTGGTCGGAGGCGGAGTGCGCGGCGAGCGACGGGGCGTCGGCCCAGGTCTCGCAGATGAGGAGCACGTCGGGGCGCGTGGCGCTCTCGAAGATGTCATAGGCCACGCAGCCGGCGTCTTTCAGCGAGCAGGCGGTGAGGGCCTTGGCGGCGTCGAGGATGGCGGCGCGGTTGCCGGCGCCGGCCTGGATGAAAACGTTGAGGCGGATCATATTATTATAGGTGTGGTTTGACGGATCGGTGAACCGGCCGCGCGGTCAGAACAGGTAGGCCACCTGCACCTGCCACGTGTTGGCCTTGACGTTGAGGTCGTAGTCGGGGTCTTTGCTCTCGGCCCACTTGCCCAGGGCGAAGTTGTAGCCCGCGCCCACTTGCAGGTGGTTCAGCAGGGTGACGCCCACGCCCACGTTCCACGTCACGTTGGCGTCTTTCACTGAGATGTCCCAGTCGCGGAAGAGGCTCTTGTCGCAGTTGAAGCCGAACTGCGGGCCGGTGGCGATGTAGGCCGACGCGAGGGAGCTGAAACCGATTGTGTACTTGACGTTGATGGGCACCTCGATGCTCTTGTAGGTCTGGCTTTCGCCATCGCTTTCGGCGTCGAAGTTCAGGCGGCGCTGGGAGTACTGCACGGAGGCGTCGACGCCGAGGCCGATGAGTGGGAGGGTGAATTCGGCTTTCGGGCCGATATACCAGCCGCAACGGTTGTCGGAGCTCAGGGGGCCTTTGTCGCCGCCGGAGAACGACATCTTACTGAGGTTCAGACCGCCCACGACGCCGAATTTCAGTTCGGCCGAGGCCGGGGTGGCCCACGCAAAGCTGAGGAGCAGCGTCAGGGCCAGGAAGATTTTTTTCAGTTTCATTTTCGTTATGGATTAGGTGAATGGTTGTTCATAGAAGCCCGTGCCTCACCAGAGGAAGGTGCGGATGAGCCAGTAGGCGGCGATGCCGGCCACGTAGCCGACGAAGGCGATCCACGTGACGTGGCGTAGGTACCAGCCGAAGGAGATTTTTTCGAGCCCCATCACCACGACGCCGGCCGCCGAGCCGATGATGAGCATGCTGCCGCCGACACCGGCGCAGTAGGCCAGGAGCTGCCAGAAGATGCCGTCCTGCACGAAGTTGGCCAGCGTCGGGTCGGCCAGTGCGGCCGCGGCGGGCGCGATGTCATACATGCCCATGCAGCCGGCCACGAGGGGCACGTTGTCCACCACCGACGAGAGCACGCCGATGAGCCCCGTGACGAGGTAGGCGTTGTGGCCCGAAGCCTCGTCCACCCAGGCGCCGAACGACGAGAGCACGCCGATCTCCTGCAACGTGGCTACGGTCATGAGGATGCCGAGGAAGAAGAGGATGGTCGAGAGGTCGACACGCGCGAGCAGCTGGCTGACGCGCTGGCCCGTGGTGGTCTCGCTCTCGGAGAAGGAGCGGTAGAAGATTTCGGTCGTTGTCCACAGCAGCGCCAGCACGAGCAGGATGCCCATGAAG
>DVNY01000176.1 GCA_018714085.1 Candidatus Caccomonas pullistercoris | reverse complement strand
CAGGCCGGACGGATGCAACCTCCGTTTTACCTGTCGCCCTGACCGTGTTCCCCGCAAGTATCCCGCCCGCTCCCGGCAAGGACTGCGAAGAATATAAACCTCCGTCCTTGCCGCTTTCTCCGATTTTCCGTACTTTTGCCCAAGCACCCGTAACGGCGGGTGCACCACATAGAAAGACAGAGTTTTTGCTCGTTGTCCCACTCTTGGAAACTGAACACTTCGAAGCACACGGAACAACAGGCAGGAAGCTCATACTCATGCGCACGGCAGGTCACGTGAAAACTGTCGTGCAAGGGGTATGGGCTATTGCTTGTTACGTGTGCAAGGCGTGTTCAGAGCCTATCCCTGACGGGGTAGGTGCCTCCAAAGTGTGACTGGCAATAGTTCCCATGCTCCTGTTTTTTATGCGGAACACTTTGGCAAACTGAACATCCTCGCCGACTGAGGGAACCAGGCGGCACACAAAACCCATCACAAAGGTATGAGAACCTTTACTCTCAGGGCCACGTTGCTCGCGGCAACCGTCCTCGGCGGACTGCACGCCTCCGCCCAAAGCAAAACCATCCATGTGGACGTGGCAGGCACACTGCCCACCCTCCTGACCGAAGAGGAGAAAACGACCCTCACCTCACTCACCGTAACAGGCTCGCTGAACGGCACGGACCTCAACGTCATCGGCCTGATGGCCGGAACGCCCATGTACAAACAAGCGGCTTTCTCGAACGGCGGAAAGCTTAGGGAGATCGACATGAGCGGAGCGCACATTGTGGCGGGCGGCAACCCGTGCCCGGGCGACGTAGGCCAGACGATACCGGTCGAGGACGACGTTGTCCCGTCCTACCTCTTCGCGATGACCACCGAACTCTACACCGTGGCTCTCCCGGCCACAGCCCACAAGATCGGCGACATGGTCTTCTCAAACAGCAACGTGACATCCGTCACATTGCCTACTGCGCTGGACAGCATCGGCCATTTCGCATTCCAAGGCGTCGAAATGTCCGCCTTCGAACTCCCTGCTTCATTGCGCTACATCGGTGAGAACGCCTTTAACAACTGCTGGAAACTCGAAACACTGACCCTGCCCGACGGGTTGGAAGAGATCGGGAAAGGCGCCTTTGCGGGCGCCAACAACCTTACGGAGATAAGCATTCCGAACACGGTGACGAAAATCGGCGAAGAGGCTTTCAAGGGCTGCAACGGGCTGGAACGCATCACCCTTCCGGCCACAATGAAAGAGGTTCCGGCCCGGATGCTGCAATACTGTTCGAGCCTCACGTCGGTCAGCCTGCCCGATGGGGTTTGGCGCATAGGTGACGGTGCTTTCTACGGCACAAGCTGTGCCGTGGAGTGGCCTTCGAACTTGCAGGTCATCGGATACGAGGCCTTCGGGAGCTACATGAGAGAAAGTATCACCCTACCCGAAAGCCTCACCACCATCGGGCCGCGGGCGTTCAGCAGTTCCATGCTGTCTGCCATCACCATTCCGGCGGGCGTAGACAGCATCGGCGAGTGCGCATTCAAGGACAGCAAAATCAAAACGCTCAACCTGTCTGGCAACCTCACTACTATTCCGGCCGAGGCCTTTGCGGGAATGACCCTGTTGGAGAACTTAGTGATTCCCGAAGGCGTCGAAGCCATCGCCATCAACGCGTTCGACGGATGCAGCGGCCTGACCGACATCAGTTTTCCGGCCACCCTGCGCGGTATCGGCGAACAGGCTTTTCGCGGATGCAGCGGGCTCACGTCGGTCAGCCTGCCCGAGGGACTGGACTCTGTGGGACGCGGAGCTTTCGTCTACTGTTATGGGCTGGAAGAGGCCAACCTGCCATCCACCCTCACCAAGATCGGAAGCCAAGCGTTCGGCGGATGCGTCTACCTCACCACTGTGCGCGTCGCTGCCACTGTCCCGCCTATGATCGACACTTTCACTTTCCCCGACATCACTTACGACAATGGCACGCTCTACGTGCCGATAGGTTACCTCGACGTTTACAAGAACGATCTCGAATGGCGTAGGTTCAACAATATCGTAGATGAAATCCCGGTCGGCCTCAATAATGTACTAACAGGTAACACACCCCACGGCACGGCTTTCTCCATCGACGGACGAACTGTGGGTGAAAACTTCCGTGGCATTGTCATCGAGCAAACAGCTGACGGACAATGGCGAAAAGTCATGAGGAAATAACACACTAACCATCCTTTCACCTCACCGCCGGACGCTAAGATGCGTCCGGCGGTTTCGTTTTCCCTACGCCCCACTCTCCGACACGCCGGACGGCCTGAGCGTCAGGCCTATCCAGGGATATGAAAAACAAAAAAGCGATGTCCCTTTTTGAGGGACACCGCTCGTATTTCCGAAAAAATCGGCTGCGATTTCTTTACGCTTCTTCTGCGACAACTTCAAAAGGAATCTCAACGGAAACTTCCTTGTGCAGTTTTACAGTAGCCGTGTAAGCACCAACTTCCTTGACGTCCTTCATCACGATGATTTTGCGGTCAATCTCGAATCCTTGCTTTTTCAGTTCGTCAGCAATTTGCACATTGTTCACAGAACCGTAGATCGTACCGGTCGCGCTGACCTTCATAGCGATCTTTATCGGCTCAACCTTCGAAAGCTTTTCTGCGAGTTCTTTGGCGTCGTTCAGGATTTTCTCCAACTTGTGGGCGCGCTGCTTGAGGTTCTCTGCGAGCACCTTACGTGCCGAGGGAGAAGCGATGACGGCCTTCTTCGTCGGAATCAAGTAGTTACGGCCATAGCCGGGCTTCACTTCAACGATTTCGTCCTTATAGCCCAGACCGATGATGTCTTCTTTCAATATAACTTCCATACTGTTTGCCTCCTCTATTATTTCATCAAATCCGTTACAAAGGGCAGCAGGGCCAAGTGGCGCGCACGCTTCACGGCCTGTGCGACACGACGCTGGTACTTCAACGACGTCCCGGTGATGCGACGGGGCAGGATTTTGCCCTGCTCGTTCAAGAATTTTTTCAGGAACTCGGGATCCTTGTAGTCGATGTACTTGATGCCGCTCTTCTTGAAGCGACAGTATTTCTTTTTCTTTACGTCAACAGTGGGCGGGGTAAGATATCTGATTTCTGATTGCTGTGCCATGATTAATCCTCCTTATTTGCATTTTTGTTACGACGCTTCTCAGCATACTGGGCAGCGTATTTCTCCATCTTGACCGTCAAGAAGCGGATTACGCGTTCGTCGCGGCGATAAGCGGTTTCGAGCTTGGCGAGCACGGAGGGCTCTGCCTTGAACTCGATCAACTGATAGAAACCCGTGGATTTCTTTTCGATAGGATAGGCCAGCTTTTTCAAGCCCCAGCTCTCCTCATTGATAATCTCAGCGCCCTCTGCGGTGAGAAAACCTTTGAACTTTTCAACCGTTTCCTTCATCTGTTGGTCAGACAAAACGGGAGTTAAGATGAAAACGGTTTCGTACTGATTCATCATAAAGTGAACTTGTAATTGTTTTGTTTGTTGCAAAATTGCGGGGCAAAATTACAGATTTTATTTGGACTACGAAAGGAAACGCGCTTAATTATGACAAGAAAAACAGTTGTGACCGCCGTGACGGCGAACGCCGCGGCCGTTTCCCCTGTCGTTGCGACTGGTTTCTTCGTCCGGAAACGGTTGTAATAAGGTCAGCCGTCCCGCCGCGTTCGGGTGCGGCAAAGGACGGCTGACCGGTTATCCCACCCCGGACAAAGCCGGGGTTCAATCCATAAGAGCTGTCTTGCGGTTGGCTAACAAGCCTGTCAAGCATCCCAGCCCAGCGCGCTGGCGCCGAGGACGGCGGCTTCGCTGCCATTGAGGCTGGAAACGAGAAGCTTGGCCTTTCCTTTGAAGATGTAAAGGATATTGTCGTCGTAAGCCTTGCGGAGCGGCTCCATCAGGTAGTCGCCTGCTTTTGTCAGCCCGCCGAAGAAGACGAAAGCCTCCGGCGTGTTGAACGTTGCGAAGTTGGCACAAGATTCGCCCAAGATACGGCCCGTATAATCAAAAATGCGTTTAGCCAGTTCGTCGCCGGCCTCGGCGGCTTGGAAGACGTTGAGCGACGTGATTTCATCGGGGTTCAGGTCGCGCAGCAGGCTGGGCATCGGGCTGTTGGCAAGCATCTCGCGCGCCGTACGGGCCACGCCCGTAGCCGAACAGTATGTTTCGAGGCATCCTTTGCGGCCACAGCCACAAGAACGGGCGTGCTCGCTATGGTCGATGATGAAGTGGCCCAACTCGCCGGCGAAGCCGTCGCTGCCGTAGACGACATTGCCGTCGACGACGATGCCGCTGCCCACACCGGTTCCCAAGGTGATCATGATGAAGTTCTTCATGCCGCGGGCTACTCCGTAGGTCATCTCACCCATGGCGGCAGCGTTCGCGTCGTTCGTCACCTTCACGGGGATGCCCAAGGCTTCCTCGAAAAGTTTGGCAATCGGCACGATGCCGTCCCATACGAGATTGGCGGCATACTCGATGTTTCCGGTGTAATAGTTGCCGTTCGGGGCGCCGATACCCATGCCCCGCACCTTATCGATGCCGCCCACGACGTCGAGGGCGGGCTTCAAAGCTTCGACAGAGGCCTTCACATAGTCACGGACGTCGGGATAGGCTTTCGTTTCGATGACGGTCTGCATCTTAATCGTACCACGCTGGTCCACGATGCCGAAGACGGAGTTCGTACCGCCCATGTCCAGACCTATGACATAAGGTTTCTCTACTGTTTCCATAACGATCTATATTTCTAATGGTTTATCAATGTCTTTCATGGATGGACAAAAGTAGTCTTTTTCTGACGACGGAAAAAGCAAATAACGTAAAAAGTTTCACAGAAGTCGTTTTTTAGCCCTGCACAGCCCAGGAGAGAGGACGCAGAGCGACTTTCCGGAAACCGGCTCGCCCCCCGGGGAACGCCACATCCACCCGGGACGGACGGGACGGCTGACAGGATTTTCTGGCGCAGCGACAGGATATTCCAGACGGCTGACAGGAAAAACGGGACGGCTGACCGTCAAAAGACCTGCTCTGCTTATATTCCCTCCAACAACCGCCACGACTCCCGAAGCGCCTGCGGCGGACATAGTTTTTATGGCCGCCGACCGAAAAACAGCCCGTGAAGTTTCGGTTTTTCGTGAAAAAAACACAACTTTGCAGACGCAATGAATTTTTGGACACTCTTTGAAGTAAGCACTTTTGAACTTGCATTCAAGGGCTTACTGGTAGGCATCCTTGCGTCGGCGCCTATGGGTCCCGTCGGCATCCTGTGCATCCAGCGCACCCTGCAAAAAGGCCGTTCCTACGGTCTCGTCACGGGTGCGGGGGCTGCATTGAGCGACATCATCTATGCCCTGATCACCGGTCTGGGCATGTCGTTCGTCATGGACTTCATCAACAACGAACAAACCCTCTTCTGGTTCAAGCTGGCAGGCAGCATCATGCTGTTCGTCTTTGGCCTCTACATGTTCCGCACCGACCCCAGAAAATGCTTCCGCCCCAAGGCGAAGAAGAAAGGCACACTGGCGCACAACTTCGTCACCGCTTTTCTGGTCACGTTCTCCAACCCGCTCATCATCTTCCTCTTCACTGCGCTCTTCGCGCTGCTGACGTTCGTCGTGCCCGAACACTTGTTCGAACAGTGTGTCGGCTACACGTCAATCGTCGTCGGAGCCATGCTTTGGTGGCTGGGCCTGACCTACGTCATCGACAAGATGCGCAACAACTTCGGGCTGCGGGGCATCCACGTGCTGAACCGCACGGTCGGCACGGTCGTGCTCATCGTTTCGGTGGCCTACGCGCTGATGACACTCTTCCATCTGAGCCTCTATTGAGCGGGACGCGCCATCACCCGGCAAGCACCGGCCACGGCATCACCGCCTTCACCCCACCCCCGACTAAATTCCGCTTATGTTCATCGCCAACCGTCTGAAAGATACGAACCGTGCAGAATTCCTGCTGTACATGTGGCAGGTGGAAGACCTGCTCCGCGCCAACGGATGCGACATCGACCGCCTGCGGGCGAACTACCTGTCGAAATTCGACCTGCCCGACGACCAGCGCCAGCAAATGGAACAATGGTATGCCGACCTGTGCGAGATGATGCGCTCGGAAGGCGTCAAGGAGAACGGGCACCTGCAAATCAACATCAATACGCTGCAATCCTTGGCCGAACTGCACGAACGGCTCGTGGCATCGCCCAAATTCCCGTTCTACCGCGCGGCATACTACAAAGTGCTGCCCTACATCGTCGAAATCCGGAACCGGGGCGGCCACAAAGACGAAAGCGAACTTCAAACATGCTTCGACGTGCTCTACGGCGTGATGCTGTTGCGCCTGCAGAAAAAGCCCGTCACTCCCGAAACCGAAGCTGCGGTCAAAGACATATCGACCCTGCTGGGCCAGCTCTCCGACTATTATTTCAAAGACAGGGAAGACCCCATCGAATGGTAAGACACAATAATATATAATATGCACAAGCTACTGATTACCGGCTGCCGCGGACAATTGGGCAGTGAACTGCAAGACATCGCCGACGACTACGAGTCGCTCGACTTCCTTTTCACAGATTACGACGAACTGGACATCACCGACCGCAAAGCGGTGCGCAACTATATCGAAGAACACGAAGTAGACTGCGTAGTCAACTGCGCCGCATATACGGCAGTCGACAAGGCCGAAAGCGAGCCTGAAAAATGCGAACTGCTGAACGACATCGCCCCAGGCTACCTGGCCGAAGCCATCGCCTCGCGCGGCGGCTCGATGATACAAATCTCAACCGATTACGTCTTTGACGGCCAAGGCCACATACCCTACCGCGAAGACATGCTGACTGCCCCGCAATCCGTATACGGCCGCACGAAACTCGCGGGCGAAGAGAAGGTGGTCCGCAACTGCCCCGGAGCAATGGTGATCCGCACAGCGTGGCTCTATTCATCATACGGGAAGAACTTTGTCAAGACAATGCTCCGACTGGCCAAGGAACGCAGCGAGATCGGCGTCGTGGCAGACCAGATCGGTACGCCGACCTACGCCCACGACTTGGCTCGCGCCATTTGCGCCATCGCCGAACGGGGTATCGTCCCAGGCATCTATCACTTCACCAACGAAGGTGTCTGCTCGTGGTACGACTTCACGAAAACCATCTTCCGCCTCGAAGGCATCGATGCCGACGACTGCCGTGTCCGTCCGCTCCGCACCGACGAGTACCCCAGCGCTGCGGCACGCCCGCACTACTCCGTGCTCGACAAAAGCAAGATCAAACAAACCTACGGGCTCGACATCCGCTGGTGGGAAGACGCCCTGAAATCCTGCCTCAAAAAACTGTAAACCGCCCCGCAACTACCGAATAAATGAACGAAATAGAACGCAGGCGAACCTTTGCCATCATCTCGCACCCCGACGCTGGAAAAACGACGCTCACGGAAAAACTGCTGCTCTTCGGCGGACAAATCCAAGTGGCCGGTGCTGTAAAGAACAACAAGATAAAGAAGACGGCCACCAGCGACTGGATGGAAATCGAGAAACAGCGCGGCATCTCGGTCACGACGTCCGTCATGGAATTCGACTACGACGGCTACAAAGTCAACATTCTCGACACGCCTGGCCACCAGGACTTCGCGGAAGACACCTTCCGCACGCTCACTGCCGTGGACAGCGCCATCATCGTCGTGGACAGTGCCAAAGGCGTCGAAGCACAGACACGCAAACTCATGACGGTCTGCCGGATGCGCAAGACCCCCGTTATCATTTTTATCAACAAAATGGACCGCGAGGGCAAAGACCCGTTCGACCTTCTCGATGAGCTCGAACAAGAGCTCCAAATCAGTGTCCGCCCACTCTCATGGCCCATCAACCAAGGCCAGCGCTTCAAAGGTGTCTACAACATCTATGAACAGAAGCTCGACCTCTTCGCCCCCGACAAGCAGAAAGTGACGGAGAAAGTCGAAGTCGACATCCACAGCGACGCACTCGAAGCGCACGTAGGACCAAACGACGCCGCCAAACTGCGCGAAGACTTGGAACTCGTCTCCGGAGTCTACCCGGAATTCGACGTCAACGATTATCTTGCGGCTGATGTAGCTCCCGTTTTCTTCGGCTCAGCCCTCAACAATTTCGGTGTTAAAGAGCTGCTCGACTGTTTCGTCAAGATTGCGCCCTCGCCGCGCCCCACGCAAGCCGAAGAGCGCGTCGTGAAACCCGAAGAGAGCAAGTTCACGGGCTTCATCTTCAAGATTACGGCCAACATCGACCCCAATCACCGCTCCTGCATCGCCTTTTGCAAGGTGTGCAGCGGCCGCTTTGTCCGCAATGCTCCCTATCTTCACGTGCGGCAGGAGAAGACGGTCAGGTTCTCCTCGCCAACGCAATTCATGGCTCAACGCAAGAGCACAATCGACGAAGCATGGCCGGGCGACATCGTCGGCCTGCCCGACAACGGCATCTTCAAAATCGGCGATACCCTCACCGAAGGCGAACAGTTACACTTCCGCGGCTTGCCCAGCTTCTCGCCTGAGATGTTCAAATATATTGAGAACGCCGACCCTATGAAGACGAAGCAGCTCAACAAGGGGATCGAGCAGCTCATGGACGAGGGCGTCGCCCAGTTATTCGTCAACCAGTTCAACAACCGCAAAATCATCGGGACCGTCGGCCAGTTGCAGTTCGAGGTCATCCAATACCGCTTGGAGAACGAGTATAACGCCAAATGCCGTTGGGAACCTGTCAGTCTCTACAAGGCGTGCTGGATAGAGAGCGATGATCCCGCCCAACTCGACGCCTTCAAGAAGCGGAAGTACCAGTATATGGCCAAAGACCGCGAGGGGCGCGACGTGTTCCTTGCCGACAGCAACTACGTGCTTCAAATGGCGCAGGCTGACTTTGAGCATATCAAATTCCACTTCACCAGTGAATTCTGAAACTGTCACAGCCATGGACAAAGCAATGAAAGAAGACATCAGACGCGCTCTCGACGTGCTAAATCGGGGAGGCGTAATCCTCTACCCGACGGACACCATCTGGGGAATAGGGTGCGACGCCACGAACGAGGAGGCCGTCAGCCGCGTATACGCCATCAAGCACCGCGCCGATGCCAAGGCGCTCATCACGCTCGTCGACTCGGAAGCCAAGATCCAAGGCTACGTCCGCGAAGTCCCCGACGTGGCATGGCAACTCATCGATTGCAGCACACGCCCGCTGACCATCATCTACGACGGAGCGCGCCACTTGGCTCCTAACCTGCTGGCCGAAGACGGCAGCGTAGCCATCCGCCTGACGCGCGAAGCATTCAGCAGAGAGCTCTGCCTGCGCTTTCATCGCCCCATCGTCTCCACATCGGCCAACCTGAGCGGTGAGCCCTCGCCGGCCACCTTCGACGACATCCCGGAAAGCATCAAACAAGCCGTCGACTACGTCTGCACGTCGAGGCGCGACGATCACACCCCTGCCCGCCCCTCTTCCATCATCAAGTTGGCAGCAAACGGAGAAGTCAAGATTATCAGAGAATAACATGGCACAGACACAGACAGCCGCACCACACAGTCCGCTCATCCTCTGGGTTGAACGCCACCTCAGCCAACGCCAAGTCATCCTCATGCTCAGTTTTTTCGTGGGCATCGCGACAGCATTGGCCGCTTTCATCCTTAAATTCCTCATTCACGAGATAGAGCTCATCTTGACGGACAGGTTTGACGTGACGGGAGCCAACTGGCTGTTTCTTGTCTATCCTGTCGTGGGCATTTACCTCACGGCACTGTTCATCAAATACGTCGTGCGCGACGACATCGGGCACGGCGTCACGAAAATCCTCTACGCCATCTCGCGCCGTCAGGGCCACATCCGGCGACACAACTGCTGGTCGAGCGTCATCGCCTCGGCTCTCACCATCGGTTTCGGCGGCTCGGTCGGAGCCGAATCACCCATTGTGCTGACCGGGTCGGCCATCGGGTCAGACCTGGGGCGCATCTTCAAACTCGACCACAAGACCCTGATGCTCCTTATCGGCTGCGGGGCATCTGGGGCGGTGGCCGGCATATTCAAGGCGCCTATTGCCGGGCTTGTCTTTACGCTCGAAGTGCTAATGATCGACCTGACCATGGCATCGCTCCTGCCCTTGCTCATTTCGAGCGTGACGGCCACATGCGTCACCTACGCCCTCAGCGGGACGGGCGCCCTCTTCTCGTTCGAACTGCACGACCCCTTTTCAGTCGAACGCATCCCTTCGTCCATCCTGCTGGGCATTTTCTGCGGCCTCATCGCCCTCTACTTCACGCGGGCGATGAATGCCTTTGAGCAGGTGTTCAGCCGGATGAAAGGACTATACCGACGGCTGGCCCTGGGCGGCACGGTGCTCGCCGTACTTATCTACTTCTTTCCGCCGCTCTACGGCGAGGGATATTCCACCATCACCATGCTGATTGGCGGCGACAACGTCAGCGACTGGGACAAGGTGCTTAACAACTCCATGTTCTACGGCCATCCGGAGTATCTGCTACTATACCTCGCCCTGATCGTTGTGTTCAAAGTGTTCGCCACAACGGCCACCAATGGCGGCGGCGGATGTGGCGGTACGTTCGCCCCGAGCCTCTTCCTGGGTTGCGTGGGCGGCTTCATCTTTGCACGGATGTGGAACCGCATCGACCTGCTGGGCATCCACGTGCCCGAGACCAACTATGCCCTCTTGGGTATGGCGGGCCTGATGAGCGGAGTGTTCCACGCTCCCTTGACCGGCGTGTTCCTCATCGCCGAACTGACCGGAGGATACGACCTTTTCATCCCGCTCATCATTGTTTCCGTTTCGGCCTACCTGACGATCAACATTTTCGAGCCGCACAGCATCTATGCCATGCGCCTTGCCCGCACCGGCCAGTTGCTCACCCATCACAAGGACCGCTCCATCCTGACGCTCATGACGCTCGATTCGATCATCGACAAGACGACCCCGCGCATCGCCCCCGACATGGACTTGGGCCGCATTGTGCGACTCATCGCCACGAGCCAGTCGAGCGTGTTTGCCGTCACCGACGGGAAAGGCTCGCTGCTCGGCGTCATAGAGTTCAAGGATATCCGGAAAATCGCCTTCCGACAGGAACTGTACCGCTATTATACGGCACAACAACTCATGAAACCGGCGACAACCGTCCTGACAACCGACGACCCGATGTCGGCCGTCATGCAACAATTCGAAGACACAGGTGCCGACGTCCTCCCCGTCGTCGACGCACGCCGCGTCTTCGTCGGCTTCATCACCAAGGAGCACCTTTACAGTTCCTACCGCAAGGTGCTCGTCGATTTCTCAGAAGAATAAACCAAACCACCACTGCCACCATGAAGAAAGAAGACCTGCGCATCGTCTATATGGGTACTCCCGATTTTGCCGTCGAGAGCCTGCGTGCCCTTGTCGAGGGCGGATACAACGTGGTCGGGGTCGTCACCATGCCCGACAAAGCCATCGGACGCCACCAAAGCGACCTGCGTCCAAGCCCTGTGAAGACCTATGCCACTGACAAAGGACTGAAAGTGCTCCAACCCGTCAAGCTGAAAGACCCGGAGTTTGTCGAAGAGTTGCGTGCCCTACGTGCCGACCTGCAAATCGTCGTAGCTTTCCGCATGTTGCCCGAAGTGGTATGGGCCATGCCCCGCTTGGGAACCTTCAACCTCCACGCCTCGCTCCTGCCGCAGTACCGCGGCGCAGCGCCCATCAATTGGGCTGTCATCAACGGTGAGACAGAAACGGGCATCACTACATTCTTCTTGAAACATGAAATCGACACGGGCGACGTCATACAGCAAGTGCGCGTCCCCATAGCCGACAGCGACACCGCCGGCGACGTGCACGACCGCCTCATGCTCCTCGGCGCACGCCTTGTCACCGAAACAGTCGACCGCATCCTCGACGGCACGGTCACGTCCGTCCCTCAACGCGAACTCGCACCCGGCACGGAACTCCACGGTGCGCCCAAGATTTTCAAAGAAACCTGCCGCATCAACTGGCAGCACGGAGCAAAAAGCGTCTACGACTTCGTGCGAGGGCTCTCCCCCTATCCGGCAGCATGGACAGAGCTGCATCACGGCGGAAAGGTATCGACTCTAAAAGTCTACGCTTGCGAAAAACAATTCTGCACGCCCACAGCGGCCCCGGGCCAAGTGGAAACCGACGGCCAAAGCCGGATGAGAATCGCTGTTGCCGACGGCTACGTCGCACTCACCGACGTCCAGATAGCCGGAAAGCGCCGCATGCCCATCGCTGACTTCCTGCGCGGCTTCCATCCGGACGGCGACTGCCACGTTGAATGACACGCAGCCCCCGCGCCGGCATCAAACAATGCACTGAGCCGACGCGCTGCACACGGATGCCCTTTCAGGAAAAACGGTCGCAGTGACAGAAATTTCTGTCACTGCGACCGTTTTTCCTGAAAGCCGTCACGCAACGGGCGGGCGGCTCAGCGCGCCGTCACATGGAAGCATCCCTGCTTCACCTCATACTTCACATAACACGTTCCGAGCATCCGCTGGTCATAAAGCACCTCCGAGAGGATCCATTTCAGCGTGTCGTTGCGCACCCGGCGACGTTCGGGCCCGTCTGGGTCTTCCACGGTGACGTATCGGTTATAGCTGATGTCGAAAGTCGTTCCATAGCGGTGACAGCTCTGGCTCGACGCGTTTGTGTTGAAGTTGCGCAGCCGCGTGACGTCGTCCTCCGTGCGCAAGACCGACGTAATGATCAGTTTGTGAAAAGGAACACCTTTCGAAGACAGAGAATCGAGGAAAGCCCTCGATATATGCGTCAGCAGGTTCGCCGCACGGGGCACGAGGTAAGGTATTGAATGTGAAAGCGGTTGCACGTGAAAGAACGGGTTGTCGCCCACATAGACAAGTCCCTCCTTGTTGCGTGCGGCCTCGGCCCTGTCTTTCACTGGCTTGACGCCAAGGCGCTGCGCCGTGGCCAGCTGGATGTCATTCAGGTCAGGGAAACAGTCGCGGAAACTCGACACACTCGTAATCCGGTTGCGCACAGGCATTCCGTCCGCACCGACAAGGCGCACCCGGTTCCGCCTGTCCGAAACCAGCGTGTCGTTGGCCGCACTCCGCCGCACAATCGAATCAGGCTCCACCGCAGCCACAGGCTTGGGCGGCTCGGCAGGCTTGCTTCCTGGGATAATCCAGATCCATTTCACCAAAGCCAGTACAAATACAACCGCCGCGAACGTATATAAAAAATGCTTTTTCCCGAATGAAAAACGTTGTCTCATGCTTCTTCGTCATAACGTGGCGCAAAAGTAGTCAAAAAAGAGGGTATCCTTTCGTAGGGATTGCTTAAATTTGCGGAAAATTACGAAGAGTGATCGATAAACACTTTATACTTGAAGAAGCCGACCCGCAGCTCTTCTTTGGTGCCGGAAACGCCAATTTGCGCATGCTGCGCGCCCTGAGCCCCAAACTGCGCATCACGGCACGCGACAACGTGGTCCGCGTCATTGGCGACGAAGACGACATCGCCGCATTCGCCAAACAGTTCACAGCCCTCGAACGCCACTGCGCCCAGTTCAACTCGCTCACCGAAGAAGACATTCTCCACATCGTACGCGGACAACATACCGGCAAAGAAGCCTCCACTGGCGTCATCGTGTACAGCACGGGGGGCAGGCCTATCACCGCACGTAGCGAAAACCAGCGGCGTATGGTCGAAGCCTACGAAACAAGCGACATGGTCTTTGCCGTCGGCCCAGCCGGTTCGGGAAAGACGTTCACAGGCATCGCCCTCGCTGTCCGGGCGTTGAAGAACAAGGAAATAAAGAAAATCATCCTTTGCCGCCCAGCCGTCGAAGCTGGCGAAAAGCTCGGCTTCCTGCCCGGCGACATGAAAGAGAAGATCGACCCGTACCTGCAACCGCTCTACGACGCGCTCGAAGAGATGATACCGCCCGGCAAACTCCAAGAATACATCGACACGAACATCATACAGATTGCCCCGCTGGCCTTTATGCGAGGCCGCACGCTCAACGACGCCGTCGTCATCCTCGATGAGGCGCAAAACACGACATCCGCGCAAATAAAGATGTTCCTTACGCGCATGGGAATGAACACCAAGATGATCGTCACGGGCGACCGGACACAAATCGACCTCCCGCCGTCGCAGCGTTCCGGCCTCATTGAGGCGATGCGCATCCTCCGCGACGTGCCGGGCATCGCCTTTATCGAGATGAACAAAAAGGACATCGTACGCCACAAACTCGTAACCCGCATCGTCGAAGCCTACGAACAGGACGCACGGCAGCGCAAGGAAGAGAAAGGAACAGACCAAACCGACAAATAAATGCACAAGCTAGATCTCTCTTTCCTATCGGCCTTTGCACGTAAAGTACGCTTCTCATTCCTGCCAGACGCATTGGAACCTGACGGATACGCCGCCGTTCCACCCAAACGGGGAGTTTACATTTTCGTCAGTCAAGACCAAAAATTCGTATACCCGAAAGGCAATTCGCGCGTCTTTTACATCGGAAAGAGCGACAATCTCCGGCGTCGCATCCGGGAACATTCAAATAAATACCTCACTGTCTGCGAAGAGACGCAAAGCGACTTTTTCTCCCGATGGGAATACGGACGTTACTACTACGCCAAGGCATTTGGCTGCGACGCTTACTACCTGCCCGTTTCCGGCGTCGAGGAGAGCAAAGACTTGGAAAGTAAAATTATGGAGTGCTTCTACAATCGCTACAAAGCACTTCCAGTGGGCAACGGCGCTTTCTCATACAGATAAACATATTGACAAACATATTTAATCTACCCACAACAATGAGCACACTCACTAAAACTGATTTCCACTTCCCTGGGCAGACCGACGTCTACCACGGTAAAGTGCGCGACGTCTACTTCCTTGGTGACGACCGCCTCGTCATGGTGGCCACAGACCGTATCTCGGCCTTCGACGTCATACTGCCGGAAGGCATCCCGTACAAGGGACAAATTCTGAACCAGATTGCGGCCAAATTCCTCGACGCCTCCGCCGACATCTGTCCGACATGGAAGCTCGCCACCCCCGACCCGATGGTGACAGTCGGCCTCCGCTGCGAAGGCTTCCCCGTCGAAATGATTGTGCGCGGCTACCTCTGCGGCAGCGCATGGCGAGCCTACAAGAGCGGTGTCCGCGAAATCTGCGGCGTCCGCCTGCCCGAAGGAATGAAAGAAAACCAGCGCTTCCCCGAACCCATCATCACGCCGACGACCAAAGCAGAAATCGGCGCGCACGACGAGGACATTTCGAAGGAAGAAATCCTGGCCCGTGGCCTCGCTACGCCCGAAGAGTACGCCCTGCTCGAAAAATACACGCTCGCCCTCTTCCGCCGCGGCACCGAAATCGCCGCAAAACGCGGACTTATCCTCGTCGACACGAAGTATGAGTTTGGCAAACACGACGGCAAGATCTATCTCATGGACGAGATACACACGCCCGACTCAAGCCGCTACTTTTACAGCGAAGGCTACGAGGAACGTTTTGCCAAAGGCGAGCCGCAGAAACAGCTGTCCAAGGAGTTTGTCCGCGAATGGCTGATGGACAACGGATTCCAAGGCAAAGAAGGACAGACAGTGCCTGAAATGACACCGGCCATAGTGGAAAGCATCAGCAACCGCTACATTGAGCTCTACGAG
Source organism: Candidatus Caccomonas pullistercoris (assembly GCA_018714085.1). GTDB lineage: Bacteria > Bacteroidota > Bacteroidia > Bacteroidales > Bacteroidaceae > Alloprevotella > Alloprevotella pullistercoris. The sequence continues at coordinate 56,218 of DVNY01000176.1, read as the reverse complement.
CACATCACCGGCGAACCCTTCGTCAAGGAGGAACACGCCAACCTGGCCGAACGCATCGAAAAGAACGTCAAGGACTACTTGCAGAAGTAACTCCCGCCCCACCCATACAGCCGGTCCGGCCTGTCCGCCCTGCGCGCACAAGCCGGACCGGCTTTTTCGTCCTCACGCCCGAACCGCCTGCGTAACCCGTCCGGCCGACAGTTTTTCCCCTCGCAGTGACCGAGTGTCCCGCAAAAGTCGTAACTTCGCCTGCCGGGACGCCCGGTGTCCCTCCAACAACGCTAACATGTACGAACAAGAAAAGATAAAACCCTACGACGACGCAGGCAGCAAGGGGCAGCAGGTTGAACACATGTTCGACAGCATCGCCCACTCCTATGACCTGCTCAACCACCTCCTCTCGCTGGGCATCGACCGCCGTTGGCGCCGCGCCGCCATCGCCTCGCTGCGTCCATACTGTCCGAAGACCGTGCTCGACGTAGCCACCGGCACAGGCGATTTCGCCCTGCTCGCCGCCCGTATGCTCCGTCCGGAGCGTCTGGTCGGCATAGACCTGTCCGAAGGAATGCTCGGCGTCGGGCGCGAAAAGGTGAAACGCGCAGGCCTCGACACGGTCATTACGTTCCGCAAGGACGACTGCCTCCACCTTTCGCTGCCCGACGACATGTTCGACGCCGTCACGGTAGCCTACGGCATCCGCAACTTCGAGGACCTCGACCGGGGACTGCGCGAGATGCGTCGCGTCATGCGCCCCGGCGGCCGGTTGGCCATCATTGAGCTATGCACGCCCAACAGGTTCCCCATGAAGCAGCTTTTCAAACTCTACTCACGCGCATTCATGCCCGCCGTGGGCCGACTGGTCTCACGCGACCACCGGGCATACAGCTACCTGCCGGCCACGATGGAAGCCTTCCCGCAAGGCGAAGTGATGCAGGGCATCCTCGAACGCGCCGGCTTCCGCGAAGTGCGTTTCAAGCGCTTCACGTTCGGCCTGAGCACACTCTACACCGCCGCCAAATAACGCCCCATCCTCTTACCCCAACAGCCATGAAACGATACGGCCTCATCGGCTATCCCCTCGGTCACTCCTTCTCTGCGGGCTATTTCGCCCGCAAGTTCAAGGCCGAAGGCATCGACGCCGAATACCTGAACTACGAAATCCCCACAGCCGGGCTGCTGCCCGACGTCGTGCGCGACAATCCGACCCTCGTGGGCCTCAACGTGACCATACCTCACAAGCAGGCAGTCATCCCCCTGCTCGACTCGCTCAGCGACGAAGCGCGCGCCATCGGGGCTGTGAACGTCATCCGGATTGACCGCCGCGGCGGAAAGACCGTCTTGCGTGGATTCAACGCCGACGTCATCGGATTCACACGTTCCATCCGCCCCCTGCTCCGCCCGACACACCGCGCGGCCCTCGTGCTCGGCACAGGAGGAGCATCGAAAGCCGTTGTCCACGGCCTTCACCAGCTGGGACTCACTACGCAATACGTCAGCCGCACGCCGCACGACGGAGCCATCGGTTATGCCGAACTCACACCCGAAGTGATGGCCACGCACACCGTCGTGGTGAACTGCACGCCCTTAGGGATGTTCCCGCACACCGAGGCATGCCCGGACCTGCCCTACGGCCTCGTCACGCCCGGACACCTCTTTTACGACCTCATCTACAATCCCGACGAAACGCTCTTCCTTCGCCGCGCCGCCGGACAGGGCGCCGCGGTGAAGAACGGCCTCGAAATGCTCCACCTGCAAGCCGAAGCGAGCTGGGCGTTCTGGAACAGCGATGACTGACGGCCTGAACGGTGCCACTCGTCATACCCCCCGTTCTGCAAGTTGGCTGACAGGAATTACGGGACGGCTGACAGTTTTTCCTGTCAGCCGTCCCGTTTTTTCGATCGCCCTGACCATTCTTGCAGACAAGACAAGGCGACACTCGGGAATGCCTGTGCGAAAATCCTACCGCTTTTCGCCCGCCATTCCGCTCGTTTGCACTATCTTTGTCCCACGTTACAGAATCCTCACGCAGGCATGAAGAAACTTCGCCTACTCCTACTCCTGATCCTCGGTCTGACCGCCATAGCCGCTCGCGCCGCATGGACACCCGAGACGTTGCCCATGGTTCATCTTGACGACGCCCGGCGCTACGTCTGTAACCCCGACGGCCTCATGTCGCCCGTGGCGGTCGACTCAACCGACGCCCTCCTCTATCGCCTCGAACGTGAGAAAGGCGTCGAGACCGTCGTGGCCATCGTGCGCCGCATCGAAGGCGGCGACCCGTACGACTTCGGCATGGCACTGGCGAAGAAGTACGGCGTGGGCAGCCGTGAGCAGAACTCCGGACTTGTCATCGTCATCAGCACCGAAGACCGCAAGTTTTTCATCCTCACTGGCCGCGGCCTCGAAGGCACCTTGCCCGACGCCATCTGTAAGCGCGTCGAAAACCGCGTTATGGTTCCTTACCTCAAAAGCGGCGACTGGGACATGGCGGTCTACGCCTCAGTACGCGCCCTCAGCGGCTACATCTACGGCGACCCCTCGCTGCGCGCCGAACTCGGCGACGACGAGAGCGAGGGCAAAGGCATCGGACTCGCCATCGCCCTGGGCTTCCTCTTCCTGCTCTTTGCGCTGAGCATCGCACACCGTCGCGGACGGGCTGGTGGCCAACGCTGCCCGCGATGCAGGCATCACACACTCCACGCCACCCACGCCCGGATGGTGCGTCGCCCCGACGGTCGCTACGTGCGGCAGGTGACGTACCAGTGCGACCACTGCCATTACGCCGAACTCCGCGACGAAGACCCGAACAACCGCTTCCACGGTGGCGACATCCTGCCTCCAATCTTCTTCCTCGGCGGCATGAGAGCCGGGGGCTTTGGCCATCACGGCGGGGGCTTCGGCGGCATCAGCGGAGGCTCGTTCGGAGGTGGATCATTCGGCGGCGGTGGTGCCGGAGGCAGTTTCTGAACTACATAAAAAGACCTTATAAATATCCAACCTAAACGTTCAGCAATATGAAAAAATCGACCATCACGCTCTTCGTCATTGGAGCAATCGTCATCCTCCTGGCAGGATGGGTGACCATACAGTATAACGGCATGGTAGCTAACGACGAAGCCGTCACGACGGCCTGGGCCGGCGTCGAGTCGCAGTACCAGCGCCGCAGCGACCTCATCCCGAACCTCGTGAACACCGTCAAGGGTTACGCCGCACACGAAAAGGAAACCCTCGAAGGCGTAGTCGAAGCGCGCGCCAAAGCCACACAGGTGACAGTCAGTGCCGACAACCTCACCCCCGAACGTTTCGCCGAATTCCAAAAAGCGCAAGGCGAACTCTCTGCTGCCCTCGGCCGGCTGATGCGCATCACCGAGAACTACCCCCAGCTCCGCGCGAACGAGAACTTCTCTGAACTGCAAGCCCAACTCGAAGGTACGGAAAACCGAATCAACGAAAGCCGCCTCCGCTTCAACGAGGCAGTGCAAGAGTACAACCTCAGCATCCGCCGCTTCCCCGGCAACATCTTCGCCGGCCTCTTCGGCTTTGAGAAACGCGACAAGTTCGAAGCCACAGACGGCGCCGAACAAGCCCCGAAAGTAGAATTCTAAAAACACACATAGCCATCGGAAAAATGGACAGCAAACAAAGATACATGATGCGCGGTGTGAGCGCCATGAAAGAAGACGTGCACAACGCCATCAAGCACATCGACAAAGGCCTCTACCCGCAAGCCTTCTGCAAGATAATCCCCGACATTCTCGGCGGCGACCCCGAGTATTGCAACATTATGCACGCCGACGGCGCCGGCACCAAGTCGAGCCTCGCCTATGCCTATTGGAAAGAGACGGGCGACCTTTCCGTCTGGAAGGGAATAGCACAAGACGCGCTGATCATGAACACCGACGACCTGCTCTGCGTCGGTGCGGTGGACAACATCCTTGTCTCGTCGACCATCGGGCGCAACAAGATGCTCATCCCGGGCGAGGTGATCTCAGCCATCATCAACGGAACCGACGAACTCCTTGCGCAGATGCGCGACATGGGCATCGGTATCTATGCCACCGGCGGTGAGACGGCCGACGTGGGCGACCTGGTGCGCACCATCATCGTCGATTCGACCGTCACCTGCCGCATGAAGCGCAGCGACGTCATCGACAACGCCCACATCCGTCCCGGTGACGTCATCGTGGGTCTCTCGTCAAGCGGGAAAGCCACCTACGAGACGGACTACAACGGCGGAATGGGCAGCAACGGTCTCACCTCAGCCCGCCACGACGTCTTTGCGAAATACCTGGCCGAGAAATACCCCGAGACCTACGACCACGCCGTGCCCGAGGAGCTGGTGTACAGCGGTTCATACCACCTGACCGACCCGGTGGAGGGTTCGCCCCTCGACGCCGGCCGGCTGGTGCTCTCGCCGACGCGCACCTACGCCCCAGTGGTGAAGCGGCTGCTCGACGAGTTGCGGCCGCGGATTCACGGTATGGTGCACTGCACCGGCGGTGCCCAGACAAAGGTGCTGCACTTCGTGGGCGAGAATTGCCGCGTAGTGAAAGACAACATGTTCCCCGTGCCGCCCCTCTTCAAAGCCATTGCCAAAGAAAGCGGCACGGATTGGAGCGAAATGTACAAGGTGTTCAACATGGGCCACCGGCTCGAAGTCTACGTCAGCCCCGCCGACGCCGACCGCGTCATCGCCATCTCACGCAGCTTCAACATCGACGCGCAGGTCGTGGGCCGCATTGAGGAAGGCCCCCGCTCGCTCACCATCCGCAGCGAGTTCGGCGAGTTCCACTACTAAGCCGGAAACAGACCAGGGCACACCGTCAACGAAAACGAAAAGACAATGAACGAAAACGAAAAGAAGAACGAAGAGACGCTCCCGTCGCAGCACGCCATCACCCTGAGCCGCTCCGCGGTCTGGATGTGCACTTTCGCCGTCGCATACGTCGTCATCCACTTGGGCATCGAGCTGGTGGACTACCTGCAAGCCGACGCCGTCCGCACAGGCCGCGTCATCATGCGGAGCCTCGGCATTCTGGGCTGGTGCGGCGTGCTCTTCGTCCTCATCAAACAGTTATGGAATGGCCGCAAACGCTGACACGCTTTTAGAGAAACTCGATGCGCTCCAATCGCGCTTTGCCGAAGTGGGCACGCTCATCACTGACCCCGCCGTCATCACCGACCAGGCGCGCTACGTCCGCCTGACCAAAGAATACAAGGAGCTCGAAGACCTCATGGCAGCCCGTGAGGAATACGCCGCCCTGCTCCGCAACCTCGACGAAAGCAAGACCCTCCTGCTCAACGAGAGCGACCCCGAACTCAAAGAGATGGCCCGCGAGGAAGTGGCCGCCTGCGAGCAGCGCCTGCCGCAGCTCGAAGAAGAAATCAAGCTCATGCTCGTGCCCAAGGATCCCGAGGACGCCAAAAACGCCATACTGGAAATCCGCGGCGGCACGGGCGGCGACGAGGCGGCTCTCTTTGCCGGCGATCTCTTCCGCATGTACACGAAGTTCGCCGAGCGCAAGGGATGGCGCCTCGAGGTGTCCAGCGCCAGCGAAGGCGCCGCCGGAGGCTTCAAAGAGATCGTCTGCTCCGTCACGGGCACCGACGTCTACGGCACGCTCAAATACGAGAGTGGCGTCCACCGCGTCCAGCGCGTCCCGGCCACTGAGACGCAAGGGCGCGTGCACACCTCGGCGGCCACCGTCGCCGTCCTGCCCGAAGCCGAGGCATTCGACGTGGTCATCAACGAGGGCGAGATAAAATGGGACACCTTCCGCTCCTCGGGCGCCGGCGGCCAGAACGTGAACAAGGTGGAGAGCGGTGTGCGCCTGCGCTACAACTGGAAAAACCCCAACACCGGCGAGGTGGAGGAAATCCTCATTGAGTGTACCGAAACCCGCGACCAGCCGAAGAACAAGGAACGCGCGCTGGCCCGCCTGCGCACCTTCATCTACGACCGGGAACACCAGAAATACGTGGACGACATCGCCTCGCGCCGCAAGACCCTCGTGTCGACCGGCGACCGCTCCGCGAAGATCCGGACCTACAACTATCCGCAGGGGCGCATCACCGACCACCGCATCAACTACACCATTTATAACTTGGCGGCTTTCATGGACGGCGACATCCAAGACTGCATCGACCACCTCATCGTGGCCGAGAACGCAGAGCGCCTGAAAGAGGCCGAACTCTGATCCGGGCACACCCGGCCCGACGCCCCACGAAGCGGACGCCCCGACTGCACCCTGCGGCCGGGGCGCCCGCTTTTTCGTCTGGCCGGCCGGAAAGGGCGGGAACCCTGACAGAAACAACGGACAAGACGACAGAAACGACGGGCAGGGCGACAGAAACGACGGACGCCCTGAGAAAAATCCCATCAGCAGTGCAAAAGTCTGTTTCACGTCGTGAATTATATATTTCACGTCGTGACTTTTATATTTCACGACGTGAATTGCAAATTTCACGATGTGAAATGAACTTTGTCACGGCGTCCGAAAACTTTGTCACCAAGGGCGGAAAGTCTGAAAGGCCGCCGCGAACATACGGAATATCGCTCCACCATCGTTGACCGCACAAACGCAAGCGTAGGGGCGCCACTTGTGACGCTCGGAAGGCTGCCGCAAACACACGGAACGCCGCCACGGGCGGCGCATTCACCGCCGCAAACGCCCGACAGCATCGCACGCAACGCGGAGACAGGTTGTACCGTCCCGGCGCCGGACATCATAAATGACGCAGCCCATTTCCTACATTCCAGGCGGCACTCGGGAAAGACTGGCGAAAAACCTACGGCTTTTCGACCTGCTTTCCACTCGTTTGCACACTTTGCTGCGCCAAGACAGGCGGCACTCGGGAAAGACCGGCGAAAAACCTGCGGCTTTTCGACCTGCTTTCCGCTCGTTTGCACTATCTTTGCAAATAACAACTTGGCAGACCGCCACATAAAACGTAGTGCCATGAAAAACGCCCTCACCACCCTGATGCGCGGATGGCTGCTTGGCATTGTCCGCACCCTGCGCCGATTTCCTCTCCCCGCAGCGTTCATCCTGCTGCTCACCCTGAAAACCATCCTCTACCAACTCGGCATGAAAAGCGGGTCGGGATATGAAGAGGGTGTCGTGCTCTACTATTTAGCCACCGCCGCCCTGCTGGCCACTGTCACCGCCACGTGGGGCGAGACGCGGCGGTCGAAACGCCTCCCGTACAGCGTCACGCTCGCCACGCAGCTCCTTTGGCTGGGCTATGCGGCCTACCTCTACACCCAGACGAGGACGACGCTCGCCACCACGACGGCCAACGCCGCCACCGTGGCCCTGCTCGTCGTGCTGCTGCCCGGCCTGCCCTATCTGCGCAGCCGGAGCGAACTGGCCTTCCGCCGGTTCTGTTCGCGTCTCGTCTTCTCTGCCCTCGCCGCCGGGCTCACCGGGCTCATTCTCTTCGGCGGCGTCGTGCTCCTGCTGGCCTCGCTCGACCCACTGTTCGGCATCACGCTGGGCGGGCACGCCGCCGAGGTCTGCCTGACCATCTTCCTCGTCTGCTGCGCGCCGCTCGTGTTCCTCGCCCGGATGCCCGCGCCCGACGCGTTGGGGCAGGAGCACCATGCCGTGGGCGCCCTGACGCGCTACGCCGTGCGCTACGTGCTCAATCCCCTGCTCTGCGCCTACGCAGTGGTGCTCTACGCCTACGCGGCCTACATCCTGCTGACGTGGAACCTGCCCGACGGATGGGTGTCGGGGCTGGTGAGCGCACTGATGGGCGGCGTGGTGCTTGCGGTCTACCTTTTCCTGCCGCTGCGCCGCACAGACGGCTGGGAGCGCGACGACTTCGTGGCGCGCTACGGCCCGGCTTTCATGCTGCCCCTGCTGGTGCTGATGAGCGTCGGCATAGGCCGGCGGCTCTACGACTACGGCCTCACCGTCCGCCGCCTTTATCTGCTCCTCTTCAACCTTTGGTGCTACGGCGCCTGCTTCTACCTCATCTTCACCCGCTCCCGCCGCATCAAATGGTTGCTGCTCTCGCCCGTCGTGCTCGTATTCCTCGCCTCCGTGGGGCCGTGGAGCATCGTCCAAACGACGCAGCGCGTGCTGACGCGCGAAGTGAAACGCGCCCTCGAAGCCAGCGGCGTAGCCGCCTGCCCCATGGACCGTGAAGCCTACGGCCACACTCTCGACGCCATGACCGACGAGACGGCGCGCTACGTCAACGACAAGCTCGCCTACCTCCTCGACACCTACGGCCCCGAGAGCGTCGCGGCGTTCATCAAGGGCGACGTGGTCCCCGCCGTTGTCGACCCGCGCTACGAAACCGCATTCGTCACGTTCAGAGGCAACTTCGTGTCGACCTCCACCGTCGTCCTTCCCGACAGCATGGCCCGGCTGAGAGACTTCTACTACACACAGGCTTTCACGCCCGACGAACTGCGCCGCGACACCGTCTGCTTCAACCTGACGGGCAAGGTGCCCGGCGAAACCGGAAAGTCGCTACTTTTCGACGTCGCGCTCGACGAACTGCGCGGTTGGGACACGCTCCCGACCACCACGCCCAGCCGCGTGCTGACCAGCCGCAACGGCCGAGCGTGCCTCGTGGTCGAAAACTTCGACCTCAGCTACTACACCACTCCCCGCACCGACAAGCGCGAAGTCAACACCCTCACGCTCGCCGGCACGCTGCTCGCCAAGTAGCCCAACGCCGCCCGGCGGCATCTCGCGGGAAATGCGTAACTTTGCACAAAGCAACAAGAAACATCCAACCCCATACACATCAAACCAATGGACAGACAAGCAATCATCGCGAACATACGGCGGAAAGCGTCGTTCCTCTGCGTAGGTCTCGACACGGACATCAAAAAGATTCCCGCCCACCTGCTCGGCGAGGACGACCCCATCTTCGCGTTCAACAAAGCCATCATTGACGCCACGGCGCCTTATTGCGTAGCCTATAAGCCGAACCTCGCTTTCTACGAGTGTGGCGGGCTGAAAGGCTGGGCGGCCTTCGAGAAGACGGTGGCCTACTTGAAGGAAAACTACCCCGACCAGTTCATCATCGCCGACGCCAAGCGCGGCGACATCGGCAACACGTCGGCCATGTATGCCCGCTCGTTCTTCGAGGAGATGGACATCGACGCCCTGACCGTAGCGCCCTACATGGGTGAAGACAGCGTCACGCCTTTCCTTGGCTATGACGGGAAATGGGTCATCCTGCTCGCCCTGACGAGCAACAAGGGTTCGCACGATTTCCAGCTGACCGAGGACAAAGCGGGTGAGCGACTGTTCGAACGGGTGCTGCGCACGTCGCAGCAATGGGCCGGCCCGGACCGCATGATGTACGTGGTCGGCGCCACGCAGGGCAGCCTCTTCGCTGACATCCGCCGCATCGTCCCCGACCACTTCCTGCTCGTGCCGGGCGTCGGTGCACAGGGCGGTTCGCTCGAAGAAGTCTGCCGCTACGGCATGAACACCGAATGCGGCCTGCTCGTCAACTCATCGCGCGGCATCATCTACGCGTCGGGCGGGACGGACTTCGCCGACGTGGCCGCAGTCAAGGCCAAGGAACTGCAAGAACAGATGGCCGGGCAGCTCCGCCAACACGGCATCATCTGACACTGCCAAACAACAGCGGCCGCCTTTCTCACGCCCCTCGGGCAGGAAGGCGGCCGTCGCTTTGACCGCCCATCCACACACCCACCCTACCACTGAACGACATGACCGACCGCCTCATCATCAACGACCCTGTCTACGGCTTCACCGAAGTGCCGCGCGGGCTGCTCTGCGACATCATCAAACACCCTTACTTCCAACGACTCCACCGCATCCGCCAGCTGGGATTGGCCGGACTGGTCTATCCCGGCGCGCAGCACACCCGCTTTCTGCACTCGCTCGGCGCCTACCACCTGATGCACCGCGCCATCGAGAGCCTCACCTCGAAAGGCGTTTTCATCTTCGACTCCGAAATCGAAGCCGTCGAGGCCGCCATCCTGATGCACGACATGGGGCACGGTCCGTTCTCGCACGTGCTGGAAAAGGTCTTTATCGACGGCGTAAGCCACGAGGACATTTCCCTCATGATGATGGAAGAAATCAACAGTGAACTGCACGGGCAACTCAATCTGGCGATCAAGATTTTCAAAGACGACTACGGCAAACGTTTCCTCCACGAACTGATTTGCAGCCAGCTCGACATGGACCGTCTGGACTACCTCTGCCGTGACAGTTTCTTCACCGGAGTCCGCGAAGGCAACATCGGCGCCGAACGCATCATACAGACGCTCAACGTGCACGACGACCGCCTCGTCGTGGAACAGAAAGGCCTGCTTTCGGTGGAGAACTACCTGATGGCGCGGCGACTGATGTACTGGCAGGTCTACCTGCACAAAACGGCGACCTCCGGCGAGACCGTGCTCACCGCCGCGCTCCGGCGTGCCAAAGAGCTGGCGCAGCGGGACGTCGCCCTGTTCGCATCGCCGGCCTTACGCTTCTTCCTGTACAATCACGTCGATGCACAAACCTTTCACAGCGGCCCAAGATGCTTGGAACTCTTCGCGGAACTGGACGACAGCGATGTCATCAACGCACTCAAAGTGTGGCGCCACCACGACGACCGCGTGCTGGCCCTGCTGGCTGACGCTTTCATCAACCGCCGCCTGTTCAAGGTTGAAGTGCTCCAAGAGCCACCGTCGGAAGAACGGTTACAATCACTCCGAGCCGCGATAGCCAGCCGCTTGGGCATCACGGCGGACGAGGCCGCCTACTTTGTCAGCACCCGCAGAGAGACCAAGGAAATGTACTCTACGACGGCCGACGGCATCGGCATTCTCTATCCCGACGAAAGCATACGTGACGTCGCTTCCGTCTCTTCGCTCATCGACTCCGAAACTGCCGACTGCGCCGACCACAAGCTCTATCTCTACTACATGCGCACGGACTGACGCCAGCAGCCGTCCCCGCAAGTCTTTTCGACGCGGAGCATTACCGGACAAACTGTCTGACAGACACAAACACTGCACCCGTTGCCCCGCTTCACTGTGAAGCGGACAAGGGGTGGCAGCGTTAAAAAATACGGATATACTGACAGGCTTTACGAAAGCAGTGATAGGAAAAACGGGAACTTCTTCTGTAAATCCTGTCACTGCTTCCGTCAGGATGGCCTCAACGCTTGTTGTGATAGGCCCGGACGCGCGCCTGTATGTTGCGGCGCAAGCACTCCTGATAGAGCCAAGGCTCTGCGCCATGGAAGTCGCCCACATTCAGGAAACCGAGAATAGGACGATACTCCGCCCCGCTGTATCCACGGACGACCAAGACACGATGCTCAGGCGACACGCTGACCGTCACCGTATCGTCGAGCACGGCAGGCGTGGCGTCGGTGCGCCAGTTCACGGGGTTGATGCACATGGCGCAGGGGGCACTGACAATGGGCTTGACATAGCGAACATCAGAGACAGAGTTGTAGCAGACGGTCACGCCTGTGTCTGTCGAATCCTGCGCTGCCCTTATGTTCGTCGTAGCCGCCACGTCGTCGGGCGTCACCTTATATCCCAACACATAGGCCGCCACAAGATAACGGTGGAGGTCGGCAGGCATCGTTTTCAGCAGTTCGACTACGGCGCGCCCACCTTGACTAAACCCGGCCAAGACGAAGGGGCGCCGGGGATTGCGCCGACGCTGAAACTCCTGAAAAGCTGCGCGCACATCGTCCATGGCCAAGGCGACGTACTTGTTCACCGTATCCTCGTTCTGCGTGGCCCACATTTCGATCGTCATGTGGCGGTAGTATGGCGAATAAAAGTCATTGCCCTCGCCCATGTAGGCGGCAATGCGGCTGATCTCCCTGTTCATATCCGCGCGATGGGCGGCGTTGTACACGTCAGCGTAATGGCAGAGGACACCATCGGCAGTCGTCCAATCCTTCTCCCACGTTGACACGATGTAGAACACATCCGCCCCTCTTCCTGTCGTATCGTTTTTCTGCACAAACCACATCGTCGAATCGGCATAATCGGGCGCCGGAGGTAGGTAATGGCCCGCGGCTATGGATGCAGCTTGACGGTCGTCGCAGAAAGCGCACAGCGTTTCCCCGGACAGGAAGCACGCACATAAGAGAAGAGCCGCCACGAACGGACGGCTCTGAAAAATTGAAGTTCGTTGCAAACACATAAACTGTCGGTACGCGTGATGAAATGATTTGCATTCAAGAATACGCTTCAACGCATTGTGGCGCATCCTGCAGCGGCGGCGCGAGGCTATATCAGGTCTTGTGCTCCTTGCACCTCGCCAGCCTTCTTCTGCTGACGGCGCAGTTTGCGCCGCTCGCGCCGACTCAGTTCCTGGTCCGCGTCTTTCTGAGTCACCCTCGCGGCCGGAGTGGTAGTCGTGGATGCAGGCCGCGCTGTTGAATCAGACGAATGCGCGGGCACGAGGGACGGCACGCCATTCTCGTCAAAACGCAGTTCAACTCCCAAGGAGTCGCCCATCATGATGACAGTAGAATCCACAGCCACCGTGTCGGTATCGAGCCGCGCAGGAGCATAGGTCACTTCGTAAAGCGAAGCATCAATCTTTTCTTTCGGGTCGCCATATTTCCGGGCATACTTGTCGTGGAAAAGCGGGTCACCGAGCACACTTTCCATGAAATAACCGAAGATGGGCAAAGCCGTGCGGCTACCCTGTCCCAGCGCTCCGGTGCGGAAATGGATACTGCGGTATTCGCCGCCGACCCAAGCCCCGCCGACGAGACCGGGCGTCGTGCCGATGAACCAAGCGTCAGAGTGATTGTTCGAAGTTCCGGTCTTTCCTCCGAAGTCGACTTCCCGGGCATACTGCCCCACATAGCGGCGCAGGGACTGCGAGGTGCCTCCACCGTCGTTGACGCCGGCCCGCAAAAGTTGTTGCATGAAGAACGCGGAGCGATAGGGAATGACTTGTTCCCCTTCTTCCGCCGCTTCATAGATGACCTCGCCGTCGCGGTCGACGACTTTCGTCACCAAGACAGGCTCGACATGACGGCCGTTGTTTGCCACTGTGGCGTAAGCATTGACCATCTCCAAGAGGTTCACGTCGCTCGCGCCCAAGGCCAAAGCCGGGGTTTCGTCCAAAGGTGATTTGATGCCCATAGCATGGGCTGTCTCGGCGACGCGGTCTATTCCCGCGCGCTGTCCGAGTTTGACGGCTATCGTGTTGATGCTTCGCGCGAAAGCGGCACGCAGGGGAATGGAATCGCCGGTGAAGTAGCCGTTGGCGTTATGGGGCTGCCAAAGCGTCGTTTCCTTCTTCTTGGCATCGTAGACCTCCATGCTGATGAACTCGTCACGCATACGGTCGGCCGGAGTCATGCCTTGGTTCATCGCCTCGGTGTACACAAAAAGTTTGAACGTCGAACCGGGCTGGCGCATGGCCGTCACCTTGTCATACTTCCAAGCCTGGAAATCGATATCGCCGACCCACACTTTCACATGTCCGTTTTCCGGTTCCATTGCCACAAAACCCGTGTGCATGAAACGCACCATGTAACGAATGGAGTCCATCGTGCTCATCATCTCGGTCTTCGGCCCGTCATACGTGAAGAGCTTGACCGGATGTGGCTGGTTCAAATAGTAAGTTACCGAGTCCGGCGTATCGGGATAGCGCGCCGACAGGATTTTGTAGGCGTCAGTCTTTTCAGCCAGGTCCTCTATGAAATGAGGTATCTCCTGCCCTCGCTCGTCCACCCACGGAGCCCGCTTGCCCCAGTGGTTATCAAAATTGCGCTGAACGATACGCATCTGCTTGCTCACAGCAGCTTCGGCGTAACGCTGCATCCGCATGTTCAACGTGGTGTATATCTTCAAGCCGTCGGAATAAAGGTCGACGTCGGGCAGTTTCTCTTTCAGGTAATCGGCCACGGCTTCACGGAAGTACAAGGCTTTCCCGTCATAGACTGTCTCGACCTTAAATTTCAGGTCAATGGGCAGATCTTTCAGCGAATCGCATTCCGCTGGGGTCAGATGGCCATGGGTGCACATGTTGTCGAGCACCGTGTTGCGCCGGCGAAGGCTGTTGTCGGGATTAATTCGGGGATTGTAGGCTGAGGTCGCTTTCAGAAGCCCCACAAGGACGGCAGCCTCTTCCGGCTTCAAGCGCGAAGGCGTCGTGTCAAAGTAGGTCTTCGCGGCAGTCTTTATCCCGAAAGCGTTTGAACCGAAATCAACCGTGTTGGCATACATGTTCAGAATCTCGCGCTTGGAATAAAACATCTCCAACTCGACAGCAAGAATCATCTCCTTGCTCTTCATGACAAGTATCTTCACCCCGGGAATGTAACCGAGCAATCCGGTTGAATACTCCGTCCGGACGCGGAACATGTTCTTCACTAATTGTTGCGTAATGGTCGACGCCCCACGTGCCCGGCCTCGGAACGCGTCTTTCACTGCAGCCACAAGGCCTTGAAAATCAATACCGTGATGACGATAGAAACGTTCGTCTTCGGTCGAAATCAAAGCATCGAAAAACACGGGGCTGATGGAGTCGTACGGAACAGGCTGACGGTTCTCGCTGAAAAAGCGTCCGATCAACACACTGTCTTCACTGTATATTTCTGACGCAGCGGCAGTCCGGGGATTCATAATGCTGTTGATCGACGGCGAACGTCCGAACAGCCAGAACAGGTTGACGGATACGGCGAAAATATAGAACACGACAAACGCCAGGAACGACAGCACTGCCGCACACAACTTCTTATACCACGGCGTACCTCGATAAAGACCGACATACCACCGCCCGGCAGCTTTTATTTTTCTTCCGAGCCAACAAAAGAACAACGCGACTTTTGCCCATAGGCTCTGACTTTCTCTACTCATATCAATAAGGATTACGCACGCAAAAGTAAAGAATTACGCCTTTGCGCTTATCTGTTTTGTAATAAAATTTCTTATTTCTTCCGCTTTGTCAGGAGAGAACCACTGTATTGACGGGTCGCGCCGGAACCACGTCATCTGTTTACGCGAATAAACCCGCGAGTTGCGACGCACCTTGTCCAATGCGAAATCCAGCGTCCACTCACCGTCGAAATGGCGGAAGAGTTCCTTATACCCCACCGTATTCAAGGCGTTGAGATGACGGTATGGATAGACGCGGCGTGCCTCGTCAAGCAGACCGTGATCCATCATGAGGTCAACACGACGGTTGATTCGGTCGTATAATTCTTCACGATCGCGGGTCAAGCCAATCTTTATGATGCGGAAAGGGCGTTCCTTTGTAGCCCGGATGCGAAAAGAGGAATAGGGTCGCCCCGTCATATAACAGATTTCGAGTGCATGGACCACGCGTTTGGTGTTGCGGATGTCGCACTGGGCATAATAGTCGGGATCCAAGAGTTTCAGCTCAGCGCTGAGCGCATCAAGCCCGCGCTCTTCCAAACGCTGGAGCACACTGGCGCGCGTTTCAGCATCCACCGAGGGCATATCGTCTATGCCTTGGCACACGGCGTCAATGTAGAGCATCGAGCCGCCGCTAAGCAGGGCTACATCGCGCTCGGCGAACTGCGTGTTCAAAACAGCCAAGGCTTCGGCTTCATAACGGGCGGCGCTGTAATAATCAGTCAAGTCCAAGGTGCCCACAAAGTAATGACGGACCCGCGCCTGCTCTTCTGCCGTCGGTGCCGCCGTCCCGATAGGCAAATCCTTGTATAGCTGCCGCGAATCGGCGTTCAAGATGGGTATATGCAAGAACTCAGCTATCTGCAAGCTGAGTTCCGTTTTCCCAACGCCGGTCGGGCCTAAAAGCACAAAGAGGGTCTTCACGTTTACAGTGCGGATGGATGTACCGAACGTCAACGTCCGTCTTCAGACACTTCGAAGCCTTCGGGATCAAATTCGTCGCTGTTATACGACTCGCTGCCATAAAATTCGTCATCCAGCCCATCGTCCACACCAACGCTACCTCCCTTGGGTTGAACATCTAGTCCGGACAAATCTTCTATCTGTGCAGGCGCTTTGCCGATAGAACGAACAACCTGTGGTTCGTCGATATGTTGAGCTGGCACTATCTCCACCACATCTAAATAGAACACTCGCTCAGCAAACGGGTCAAAAACATATTCCAGCTTTTGATCCTCTTCCTCGATCAGTTCGTTCAGACGCGTCGTTTCCATCACAAAAATATCTTCTTCGTACGAAGAGCCTCGGTCAAGGCTCATGTCTTCGCGCGTCACTTGTTTTTTCCGCTCCCACTCTTCGTCACAAAGATAGAACGACGTGATCTGATCATCGGGATAACCGCACGAGGCGAGAATGACCCGGTTCAGGTCAAGAAAAGTTGCGTCATCCTCTATCAGATACTCGCGCAAAAAGTTTTCGACTTCGTCTGAAATGAGTTTTATTCTGAACAGCATAACTGGTACTATTATTTAATTATCCCTCGTTTCGACGTTTTCACGAAGTCAAGGATATATTCAATTTCCTTGCTCATCGGCACTTCACGCTCAATCTGGGCCAGACACTCGTCACGGAGTTTGCCACGTTGATACAGGAGCCGATAAGCAGAGTGGATGTTTTCGATCATTTCGGAACTGAAACCGCGACGCCGGAGCCCCACGACGTTCAGGCCACAGAAAGCCACGGGTTCGCGCGCGGCCATCACAAACGGCGGGACATCCTGACCGGTACGCGTTCCGCCGCCTATCATCACATAACTGCCGATTCGGCAAAACTGATGAACGAGGACGGACGCGCTGATTATTGCATAGTCGTCCACAATCACCTCGCCGGCCAGTTTTGTCGTATTTCCGACTATGCAGCCGTTACCGACCAAAGCGTCATGCGCAATGTGGACCGCCTCCATGAAAAGGTTTCCGCTTCCTACGACAGTTTTCCCTTTTGCAGCCGTCCCGCGGTTGATCGTCACATTTTCGCGTATCGTGTTGTTGTCGCCGATTTCGGCTGTGGTATCTTCGCCTTTGAACTTCAAATCCTGAGGAATCGCGCCGATGACAGCACCCGGGAAAACTGTATTGCCATTCCCCATGCGCGTCCCGTACAAAAGGGTCACGCTATTCATCAGTACATTGTTATCGCCGATAACAACGCCGCGGTCAACATAACAGAAAGGACCGATCTCACAGTTCTCGCCAATCTTGGCGTCGGGATCGATATAAGCTAAGGGACTTATCTTATTCATAACTAGTTACTTGTTTTTCACGATTTGAGCCGTGAAAGTAGCTTCACACACGACTTTCTCACCCACAAAGGCGAAACCTTTCATCGAAGAGATACCATGGCGTAAGGGAGCAAGCAGCTCGACTTTGAAGATGAGCGTATCGCCGGGCACTACTTTCTGCCGGAACTTCACGCCGTCGATCTTTAAGAAATAGGTGCTCCACCGTTCAGGCTCTTCCACAGAGTTGAGCACCAGCAAGCCACCGGCCTGCGCCATTGCTTCTATCTGCAACACACCGGGCATGACGGGCTCTTGCGGGAAATGGCCTTGGAAGAAAGGCTCGTTAGTAGTCACATTCTTGATGGCCACTATCGAATTTGCACCGATGGCGATCACCTTGTCCACAAGCTGCATGGGATAACGGTGAGGGAGCAACTCGCGGATGCGATTCACGTCCATCAGCGGCGCCTCGTTGCAGTCGTAGTTCGGAGCCTGCACCTCGTGTGCACGGATTTCGCGACGGATCTGGCGGGCGAACTTGTTATTAATGGTGTGGCCGGGCCGCGTGGCGATGATGCGCCCTTTTATCGGACGGCCAATCAAGGCCATGTCGCCAATGATGTCCAGAAGTTTATGGCGGGCGGGTTCGTTATACCAAACCAAGGGTTTGTCGTTGATATACCCTAATTTCGTGGCATCCTTGTGCTCGACGTTCATGTAGTCAGCCAACTTGTCCAGGCTTTCTTGCGGAATCTGCCGTTCGTAGATCACTATGGCGTTGTCGAGGTCGCCGCCCTTGATAAGCCCGGCTTTGAGCAGAGGCTCGATCTCACGGACAAAAACGAACGTACGGGCCGATGCGATTTCCGTCTCAAAGTCCGCCATGTCATCCAATGTCGCGAACTGGCTGCTCAGGAACTGAGAATCGAAGGAGATCATGGCTGTGATCGAGAACTGGTCATCCGGAAGAATGATGATGGACGAATCCGAAGTTTCGTCGCGCACCTCGATTTTCTTCTTGATGACGTAGAAGTCCTTCGGTGCGTTCTGTTCTTCAATGCCGACACGCTTTATGTTTTCCACATATTGCTTGGCGCTTCCGTCGAGGATGGGGAATTCCGGCCCGTTGACTGTGATCAGACAGTTGTCTATCCCCATCGCGTACAGCGCAGCCATGCCGTGTTCAATCGTGCTGCACCGTGCTTCGCCTTTGGCCACGACCGTGCCACGCGAAGTTTCGGCCACATTTTCGGCGATAGCTTCGATCACGGGTTCCCCTTCAAGGTCGATTCGTTTTATCTTATACCCGAAGTTCTCCGGTGCGGGATTAAAGGTCACGGTCAGTTGCAAGCCGGTGTGGAGACCTTTTCCGAAAAGGGAGAAACTTCCTCTGAGAGTTGTCTGCTTCAACATGGGTCTTACTTTTCAAGTTGTTTCTTTAACGCGTCAAGCTCCGCCTGCAATTGGTTCAGCTGCGCGTACATTTCTGGCAATTTCTTATAGACGACGCTCGAACGAGCGAAATTGTGGGCCTCTATGGCGGGTGACCCTTGGACGGTTACGTGCCCCTTGCGCAGGCTACCCGCAATGCCGGCCTGTGCGCCGGAACGGACCTCGTCGCCAATCACAGCATGTCCGGCTATGCCGACTTGGCCTCCGAACATGCACCAGCGACCGATCTTTGTGGAACCGGCCACGCCCACCTGTGCGGACATGACGGTATGCTCTCCCACTTCGCAGTTATGGGCAATCTGGACAAGATTGTCGAGTTTCACGCCACGATGAACGACAGTCTGCCCCATCGTGGAACGGTCCACGCAAGCGTTTGCACCGATCTCCACATCATCCTCGACAACGACGATGCCGAGTTGGGGTATCTTTTCATAACCTTCGGCAGTAGGCGCGAAGCCAAAGCCGTCAGCCCCGACCACGCACCCGGAATGCAGGATGACGCGATCACCCAAGCGGCAACCGTGGTAGACCGACACGTTGGGATAGAGTACACAGTCAGCACCCACCTCGACACCTTCCTCCAACACCACATGGGCGTAGAGCTGGGTGCCGTTGCCCACTTTTACGCCTTTGCCGATATAAACGAATGGCGCGACATAGCAGTCTGCGCCCACGCTTGCCGTCTCATCCACATAGGCCAGCGGGCTGATGCCGGTGCGCTTCTGTACGGCACGTTCGTAAAGCGTCATGAGCGACGCGATTGCAGCGTACGCGTCATCGACTTTTATCAATGTGGCAGAGACCGGCTTCGCAGGAGTAAAACTGCGGTTTACAAGCACGATGGAAGATTGTGTCTCATAAAGATAGGACTCATATTTGGGGTTGGCCAAAAAAGAAATGGCTTCCGGCTGACCTTCCTCGATCTTCGCGAACGTCCGTACGACAGTCTTGGCGTCGCCGACGATGTCGCCGTGCAAGTATGCGGCTATCTGCTCTGCGGTGAATTTCATGATAAGCATTCTATTATTAACGCAAAAATAGTAAAGTTTACTGACATACCGATAGAGCGGACGTGAAAAAATAAATGTTTAATATCATACTGCCAACGCTGGCGCCTCGGAACTCGCAGCGCGATGCAAGGAACACGAACACATATCTGGCCCGGCACGTGCATCCGCAAAGCAGGAAAGAGCTGCTCGACGCGGCCTAAATGGCGCGGCTGCGGCAACGCGAACGCAGCGACATAGCGGCCGGCATTTTCACGTCCGCCGGCGCGGAAAAACTTTTCCTCACACGCATAGGGCATCCGACGCAACGACCGAGCCACATAGCTTCGACACGACGTCGGCATGGGCGCCACGGTTAAAGGCTGCCTTACAGACAAAAAAACAATGGCATCCCAAAAGCCTCGCCACGCTTGTATGACACAAAAAGCGTCGACTGGGAAAAGCATGAAACAGGAACCAAACGAGAGATACACTGACAGGAACGTCGGAAGCAGTGACAGAAAAAACGGGAGTACCGACAGAAAATACGGGAGTACTGAGAGGAAGAACGGCCTGGCTGGCGGCATCGTGAGGACGACGGCAATGTCCGAGAGACAAACTGGGGAACAAGCTTACTGCACATTATAAAGCCAACCCGCCGCCGTTTTTGCCGCGCTGCAACGACCAGAAAAGGCTCACGCCCGAAAAAGGGACAAAGTTCAGGCCGCAGCAAACCAGAGAATATCGCAGCGCAAGCATAAAAAACAAGCGGGCGCCGACAGATGTCGTCACCCGCTTGTTTATCAGTCTGTCACAAAAGATCAGGGATTCTGCAAGTACCAGTTGCTCTGATTGTTGAGCAGCGTGTACAACTCCTCGTTCTTTTGATCCGGATTTTCGTACGGAGCCAAGTCTTCATCGCGGCGCGAAATCTTCCATGCGAACCATTCCGTGCCATAACCGGACTTGCTTACGTTCTTGTGGTCGGCTATGCGCTGGAGATCGCCGAAACGATATCCTTCGAATGCGGTTTCGAGAGCCAGTTCATCCACGATGAGGTCTTCCACGGCATTCTGGGCATCCTTGTTCGGCCCAGTGTAGGGCGGTTCACTGATCCAATCGGAGTCATCCGTATCGTCCTCACCATCGTCGGTCGTTACGTCACCCTCGGTCTGACGGAGGAAGCGTTTGGCCGCTTCAACACCCGCACTGGGATTATTCGCCACGCGTGCTTTCTCTTCGCTGATGCGCTGTGCGACAGCTTTACTGAACGTGTAGAGCGTGTCTTCAACCTCAATACCGCCACAACCCAAACTGTGGATGCCAATCACGTTTTCTGTGGGCATCATGTTTACGTTCAGGAACGCAGTCGCAAAACGGGCGCGGCGCAACTCGTCTACGCCAATCTGTGCACGGCCTGCGATCGTCGTGGAATCAAGATAATATACCGACTCCTGCTGACCGTTGGCATTGACTTTCGTGCTGTCCAACA
Source organism: Candidatus Caccomonas pullistercoris (assembly GCA_018714085.1). Lineage (GTDB taxonomy): Bacteria > Bacteroidota > Bacteroidia > Bacteroidales > Bacteroidaceae > Alloprevotella > Alloprevotella pullistercoris. The sequence goes on along the minus strand of DVNY01000176.1, from coordinate 35,159 downwards.
ATGTGGGCAGGTTGTCGGGAGTCAGACCGTGGCTCAGGATGGCAAAGGCATGCTGCGGGAAACCGGCACGGTTGAGAGCCTCGGCATAACGAAGGTAAATCAAGGACGTGCGATAAACCGGTATGCAATAGTGGAAACTGAAACCACTCGATCCAAATGAACTGATGTTCGAAGCGGGGCAGAACTTGTGGATGAAGCGGTCGCGGTTCATTGTACCGTCGCTGGACTGCACACGCACGATAGGAGCGGAACCGTCTACGCGGGCATCACCGGCATTTTCATAATAGTCCAGCTCGGCCTGCGACGTACCTCTGGTGTTTTCACCAGCATACATTTGAGCGGCATTCAACCGCATGTAAGCCGTGGAGGGCATCAACTGGCGATACTGCTCAGACGCAGTCGGCGTGATGCTACCCGTAATGTCAGTTTGCTCAGTTCCTTCATCATCCGTACTTACGTTCACAGACTGGTTCGAAGACAGTTCAAAACCGTAGATCTGCTGAACGTCAGTCAAGACAGTACCCATCGTGCTTACGGCACAAGAAGGAATAACCGTGACCAGTTCACCCTTCGCATACTGGTTGAATACAGACGACCACGAACTTACGCTCGAGCTGTACGACTCTTCGTCCGTTCCTTGTGCAAAGACGCTGAACGTAGCTGCACGCGACTGAGTGATGGCCAGATCATTGTCGGTGATGTAGTTGTAGTAATACGTGGCTGCACGCACGTAGTCCATAGAATCCTTGGCACCGAACAAGTACAGGTCACCCATCACCAAATCGGCCGGGAACATGCACAACTGCGAGTTAATCGTCGTGTTCGACGCGTTGTAGGTGTTGTAGGAACGATACGAGGGCAGTCCATACTGGTTGCTCCAACGATAAGCCTGTTCGAGGTTATCGGAGAGAAGCAGGTTCAACAAGTTGGAACGCGTAGCCTTCGGCGCTGTGTTCTCCCATCCGGTATTGGCATTGTCCACAGGTTCGGTGATGAAAGGCACCGAACCGTAGTTCTGCACCAACTGCATATAGACCCACGCACGAATCATCTGTACTTGCGCGTATTCGCGACGCATGTAGTACGTGTTGTTCATCAATGCATTGGTGTCCACACGGGCGAAATAGAAGTTACACTGGTTGATCACCTTATAATAGGCGGACCGATCCAGCAAACCGCTCGACCCGTTGGCCGCAGGCTGATAGTTGGCGATTTCATACACGGAATCACTCACATACAAGCCCGGAGACGTCAGGTCACCGCGCGCCTCGCCAAGAATTACGGTGCGCTCAGCTATATCTTGTACCGATTTCAGTATGCCATGGAAGTTGTATACCGTATCGGTAATTGCTGCGCCTCCGTCGACATTGTTGGTCATTTCGGGCGACAGCATGTCCTCGCACGAAGTAGCCACAGTGCCAGTGCAAAGAAGTGCAAACAATGCACCTATAATTGAAGTCTTTTTCATATCAGACAAATTGTTACAAGTTAATCGTTACACCCAAATTAAAGTTACAGCTTTGCGGCAAGTAGCCAGCATCGATTCCTTGCGACAGGACGCTGTTGCTGCACGATACTTCCGGGTCAAGACCTAAATACTTCGTCACGGTGAAGACATTGTTGGCTTCTCCCCATACGGACAGGCTCTGCAACCACGAGACATTGACCGGAATGCGGTAGGTCAGGCGGATCTTTTTCAGTTTCAGATAAGAACCGTCCTCAATCCAGCGATCCGAGAAGCGCTCGTTGTTCACCCAGTCACTGCTGGTCGACGATACGGCGCGGGGAACATCGGTTACCTGACCGTCATATCTCCAACGGTTCACCAAAGCAGTCGTCTGATTCCAGCTGGTGTTTCCACCTTCCAACTGCGAACGCTGGTAGTTGAAGATATCATTGCCCAACGAATACTTGAACATGACATCCAACGTCAGGTCTTTCCAAGAAAGGCGCGTAGCGAAGTTTCCGTATATATCCGGATTCGGATCGCCAATCTTCACCATATCGGACTCGTCGATCCATCCGTCGCCGTTTTGGTCAACGAAGTGCACGTCGCCCGCCTTGAACTCACGATAGGGATCGTTCGTCAAACCGGTCGGATAACGCAAGCCTGCTTCCTGTGCTTCTTCGGCCGAAGCGAACACGCCTTGCGTCTGATAACCGTAGAACACACCGGCTGCCTCGCCGACTGCGGTCAGCACATTATCTGTTCCGTAGATGGAACTGGTATATCCGTTGACGGTCTTATACGGATCGCCGAGTTTCTGGCCCTTATCATCCAAGCGGTAATACTCGATGGTGTTTGAACCAGGAAGCTGGGTGATCTCATTCTTATAATGACCGACAGAACCGCTGACTTCCCAACGCCAGTCTTTTTTATTGACAAGCACGGCGCTGAGGTTCGCATTCACACCGATGTTCTTCATAGCACCACCATTGGACCACATGAAAGGAAGACCGGTGATGTCGCTCACAGCCTGCTGGGTCAACAGGTTGGAAATCTTGCTGCGATAGAAGTTCACACCGAACATGAGGCGGTTGTTCAGTAAGGCACCTTCCAAACCGACATTCACGCGACGGTTGGTTTCCCACTGAATGGTCGGATTCTGAATGTTAGAGAGCAACAAGGCTGTGGCCTCGCCGAAGAACTCGACATTCGAGAAATAGGTCCGGCTGGCATAGTAGTCGATGTTGTCGTTACCTGTTTCCTCATAACCTGCCATCAACTTCAAATAGTTGATAGGCTTCACGTTGAACCAAGATTCGGAAGATATCAGCCATGCGGCCTGAACAGAGGGGAAGAAGCCCCAACGAACGCCAGCGAGCTTGATGCCTTCTTCCGCATCACGGCCGAAACGTGACGAAGACTCCATCGTGGCCAAAGCCTGGATGAAATAGCGGTTCTTGTAGTTGTACTCGGCATTCAGATAATAAGCCAAGTTCATCCACTTGTCCGTCGTACCACCATAGGTCTTCGGGTTGAGCGTCATCGACATGTTAGGCATCTTGTCGTTCGAGTTGTTATAGCCTCGCGCGTAGCTGTCCGTAAACGTGTACGACGCCAAGCGGAAACCTCCGAACGCATGCACGGAATGTGCTCCGAAATTCTGGTTCCAGTCAATGCGGAAATCATTGTAGAGCGTAGTTTCCTTTCCGAACTGTGAGGCCAACACGCTATTGATCGAGCCCAATCCGTCAACAAACTTGTCGGGCGTACCGTTACGAGGCATATAATACTTCTCGTTGTTACGGTTAATCATATAGCTGAACCTGTCGCTAATCGTCCAATACTTGCCAATCGTATACTGCGGATTCACATTGATATTGAACTGCGTCTGCTCCATGAAGTTCTTGTTGTCACCCTGTCCGTTCAGCAAAATCCAATACGGGTTTGCCAAGGCCTGGTCACCAAATTCAGAAGCAAAATTGAACGGGTTCGTTGCGTCGCTGGTCACGTTATCCTTTCCGGCATACACATCCATGCTCTGCTTCAAGGTCATGGTTTCAGGATCCATGAAGTACTGGTAGGGGCTGATGAACGGCGCCTGAATCAGACCGAGCACATTCGGGGAGGAGATGTTACGGTCATCATAAGACGAGGCCCACCCATTGTCACGGACGTTAGCGGAAGTACGGACGAACGAGATGTCGAACTTTGTCGTGAAATTGTTGAACAACAGAATGTCTGTGTTGAAACGAATGTTCAGACGGTCAAAATCGTTCTCCTTGGCGGTAGCGTCAGCCTTGGTGTAACCCAAAGACAAGCGGTACATGGCCACGTCGTCACCACCATCTACGTTGATACGGTAGTTCTGCGTGAAAGAATTCTGATACAGGTCCTTTTGCCAATCCGTATTGTTGTGGAACAAACGGTAATAAGCATAATTGGGATCCTCGTTCAAGAACTTGATGTTGTTGACCGCATAAGGATTCTGCTGGATGTAACTGGTCGTCCCGATATATTCAGTCAGATAGCTCCGATATTGGTCGGCATTCATCATGGACAGCTTCGAGGGGTTCAACTCGTAGCCACCATAGACACGGACGTTGATTCGCGTGGCCATGCTCTTGCCTCGCTTAGTGGTGATCTCAATCACACCATTCGAAGCCTTCGCACCATAGAGCGCAGCACCATTGTTCAGGACTTTCACTTGTTCGATGTCCTCTACGTCAAGCAGGTTGAACAAGTTGTTGTAATAACCGTCATGAAGGGTCGAACGGTCATACTGCATATCCCAGATTACGCCATCCACAACAACCAGCGGCTGAGCGATGGAGTTCAACGAGTTGATACCGTTGATAAACATGGCTGCACCTTGGGCTGGCAGTCCGCCACGCGACACAACGCGAAGCGTGCTGTTCAGCGTGTTCTCGACTTCGCTTTCTACGGAAATCGCACTCGAATTTTCGATCGTTGCGGTCGGGTTGGAAACCAACGCCGTTCCGTCCTGATAGAACGGTACGGGAGCAATCTTGTTACTGTACAACTGGGCGTCCTGGCCGGTAGCTGCCTTGACGGGCAGCTGTACCGGGTTATAGTCAGGACAAGAGATATACAATGCAGTGACAAATTCGGGAGCGCGCAAGGTGTACTTACCGTTTTCGTCAGTCATCGCGGTATACAGACGGTTATCCAATGCCTGCACACGCACACCGGGCATGGGTTCCTTGGTAGCAGCGTCGAGGACGGTACCGGAAATCTCACGCATCACGTACTTATCAGCATTGGCCTTTTTTGCCACAGGCGCTGCTGTTACGCTATCATTAGCCGCCGTTTCCGCCGTTTGGGCAGGAAGAGCACATGCACTTGACAGCATGAACAAGCAGAAACCAGCGCGAAGCGTGCCTTGCACCATTTCTATTTTAGTTTTCTTTTTCATCGTCAGTAGTTTATTAGTTAACAAGAACCTTAATCATTTCCCTTCGGAACCAAATAAATACGGTCGATGTTCAGCGCACGACAGGTGTCATACGTTCCGCGCGGCAGAATCAGGCGCAAACGGGGGAAAGAAGACACTTCGAGACCGTTGTAGCATTTCTCGAATTTGAAATCCTTGAACAACAGCACGTGGGTGACTGAATCAGAAGAGGCTTGCAGGCCCTCGACCTCAGCCGTCGGGCTGGTTCGCGAATCATCGTCCATGTAAAGTTCTGCGTTGAACACGATCTGCTCTTTTACGCCTTCACCTAACGCGCCAATGTAGTCACGGTTGATCTCAGAGGGCAGCATCACAGCATAGATGTCATACTTGGCACTCATCACACCGGACAATGAGAATTCTACGTACATCTGGCCCACACCGCTACGCTCATAGCGGCCATAGCTTTCCTCGTGTACGACACCTGTGATGGAATCGTTGCGCGTGGCTTCTGTCAGGCTCATAGAAAGTCCCATACCACCGGAGATATAAATGTATGACAGGCTCTCGCCTTCCTCATTAATTTCATTCTGCCATGACTTGGACGCATCGATGGCCAAATCATCTACGGTGAAGATGTAGCCGTTTGATGCCTTCAAAGGCTTGTTGTCGGCTGCGCCGAAATAGGGATTCCGGCCCGGTGCATTCGGATTATAGATATAATCCCACCCTGTCGACTGCAAAGAATCGGCGTTCAGAATGGTGCTCACAATACTTGCGGAATCGGCCAAGTCGATCGTTGAGAATTGCGTAGCCGTGAAGAACAAGTCTGAAAGCATGGCATTTTTCGTACGCACCTCCTGCAAAGAGTCGGCATTCACCTTATAAGCCGCCGAACCGGTATTGATAAAACGTCCGGTCTCGCTATTGAATTCATGATCGTAGGATTCCCCATACTGGTAATAGGTCTTATACTTCTCGTAAGCCTTGTTCCATGCCTCGTTCGTGGGCAGAACACCTACATACATACTGTCCTCGCTCGAAACGGAACCAAGATAGCTCATGAGCGGCGTCCGTTCATTGAAGACAGAGTCGACATATACCATCTCACCATCGATAATCGTTCCTTCGATACTCGAAGTCTCGTCGAAAATCAATGTATCTTGTGAGTGTATGTACTCGTTTATTGCACTCCAATCAGGATTTTCGGCAAGATAGTCGAAGATATTGAATGCGAAAGGAGAAACGGCAGACAACTTATGCAACATACCATTGCTGGCAGGAATTACGTTTCCGCTAAGTTTCACCCCGTTGAAAGAGTCCCCGACCGTGTATTCACACCGTTTGTCGTTCATCAAACGCACCGTCTGGGGAGCCGCAGTGGCTTCATAATTGGAGCGGGCGATGTGGTTACGCACGAACTGTACTTCCACCTCACGGTTCAACTCGCGGAAACGGGCGGGATCCGTATTCTTTACGTCCTTTGCCTCTTTGAGGATATCAAGATAACGCTGGGCGTCATAGCTGCCATCAACAGGAGCCCAAACCGTGAAGTTCTGGCTCGACGAAAGCAACTGCGCATAACTGATCGTCGCATTCTGGTCATTATCAGTGCGCATGACTTGCGTGTTCTCAAGTATCTCAACAAAATTGGACAGGTCCGACTGCGCCTCCATGTTCTCCCAAATAGAAGCCGAAGCGCTTTCGGTGACAACCACATCGAAATGGTCATCGCTACATGCTACCGTCCCGCTCAGCACAAGTGCAGCAGACAGCATCATGCCCCATATTTTGCTACTTTTATTTCGGTTCATAGTTACTTATGTATTTCTATGTTTGTTTACCAAATGTCTTCCTCGTTCTGGTTCACCATCCAGGTCGGAGTAATTTCAATGTAGTCAACAACGAACTGACCCATCGGGTCTTCCAAGGCTGACTTGAAGCGGATGTAGTAGTTCTTGTCAGGCTCCATTCGCTGCGTCGTGATGATACGACGGCTTGCACCCGGGATGGCACGTACTATCTGGTTATTACCAGACCAGAAGTAGTTCGGCGCCTTCATATAACCTTGGTTGCGAAGGTTACGCTCGGTCGTCAAATTGGTCTGATCGTCTTCCACATCGTTCTCCCAAGGATAGATGGCAAAAATATCCAAGGACGGGAGGTTCATATTATCGGTGTTCATGATACGCAGGTCGAGCGGCAGGCCGGTCGGCTGCATTTCATAGGGATCCTCACCGAAATAAATCTGAGCCATTCCACGACGCGGGTTCATGTTGAGGGCAAAACGAAGTTCGTAGCTGTCCTCTCTGGGAACAGGCGGGAGTTTTATGGTAAAGTCATAGACACCATTGATGATAAGCTCATCACCTTGATAGTCAGACCAAGGACGGCCACTACCACCACCTGATACACCAGACATCAGATAGAAGATGTTGGACTCGTCGGAAACATTCACGATGTTCTTGAAATAATCACGCGTGAAGAACGAACCGGCTGCACCGCGGATGTTGGCAGACCAAAGTTCAGGCAAAATCGTCGTTATATCAAAACGGAGACGGTCGTTAAGCACGTTCGTAGATACTTCGGAATCATAGATAAGAAGATCGTCGATCGGGTAGTAATAACCGTTCTCAGCATTGTTTTCGAGAGTCTGTTGCACACCTGTCTCGTCCGTATATACGTTCTGGGCATAAACCATGGCACCACGCACCTCGGGCTCGGGAGTGGCATGACGGTAGTTCCCGCTACGGCCGTTGTTGTATTCACGATATCTGTTCAGGTAGATAGGATGTTCCGTCTCCTCTGCGTCCTGCAAAACTTTTATGAGACGGCGATACTTACCCATTGTCGTATAGAAATCCCAAACGTCCACGCTGAGGTTGGTCAACTGCGGATTACCCAAATCGGTACCCGGCTCATAACCGAACTCATTGCAATGGTGCACAAGACGATTGTAGGTGATCGAACCATCGAGGAAGTGATAGGCCACGAAACGGTTAATGGCATTGTCCGGACTGGTCAGATCATCAGCGTCAGCCGTTCCATAAGCGTCTTGGCACTTCTCACGGAGTTTGTCCAACACAACGTCAAAATTTGAGATGTTTCCTGCAAGGTCAGCTTGAAGCGTAACGCCCAACTCACGCTCATAGACGTCGTCAGTCTCGACGAAACCGGTGAATCCATAATAACGGTGCTGAGCAATCGGGAGACCAGTTTGAATATCAGATTGATAGCGCTCGGTCTCGGGATATCCGTCAGTAGAATAGTTCTCATCGTTGCGGAAGCGAATCAGCGAGTCCGCCCAGCCAGTCTCGCGCAACAGCGTAGCCATCACTTTCATGTTGGGTGCTGCTGCAATCAAGTCGAATACACTACTCGTCGACAGGGTAATTACAGTGTTCACACCTTGCACGTAACCATTGCCGAGCTGAACATCAAGGCGGTCAACACTTGCCATACCGTTGATGACATAGCTACCCGTAGAGTCCAAGAGGCAGGTCAACATACGGTCATTCAAGTTAGGCAAACCGAATGCGCCACCGTCGGTTGGGAAATCGGCAATTGAATAGGCACGGGCGTCGCCATTGTCGATGATGCTGTTCTTTGCCAAGTCGATGATGGCCACCGAGTCAGTATCATAAAGCACACGCCAATCGTCCGTCACGCTGTCAGTCACCTGCAAGACATACTTGCGGATGGCTTCGTTGTTGGGCGCGAAGCAAGTGTAGTTTCCATAAGCGGACAACATACTTGCAAGCGAAGACGTATTGCTACCCTCACCTGTACGCACCACGCTCAGGATTTCCATATAATCAGAATAGGCAGCCACAGAATCAAGGTAATCACCAATAGTGGCCTCCGTTTTCGTCACCAAATTGGAAGCGTCTATCTCGTCCTTACAACTGGAAAATCCCAGCAGCACACTTCCGATTAAGAGCGGGAAAGTGAAGACAGACAGCAATAAGTGATATGTTCTTTTCGTTTTCATCTTCCTTTGTTTTATTAATTGATGTTCACGCCCGTATTCCATGCCGGATTCTGAACCAAGTTAGGATTAACCTTCATCTCATCTTCGAAGACGGGGTTGTAGAATGAGTTCAGAGAACGCAAACGGGTCTGGATAGCGCGGGAGGCTCCCATGAGGTTCAATGCGCCTTCCGTATCATTCTCAGCCTCGGCATAACGAACCAAATCGAACCAACGCTTGTATTCGCCCAAGAACTCGCGCTGACGCTCTTGATAAACCAACGTCAGAAGATCAATTCGACCATTAAGATTATAATAATTATCGTCGAAACGTGTGCTCGTCATGTTTTCTTTTCCATCATCAGCGGGAATATCTCCATTTAGGCTAACCTTTGGATTGGCACGCTGATAGAGCGCATTGACAAGCCAGTATCCTTCGCGGAGGTCATCGCCAGTAGCGCCCAAACGAGCCAATGCCTCGGCCTTGATCAACATCACGTCACTCAAACGATAGATGATCCAGTTTGCTGCGTTACTTGCATTTGGTCTGTCGGTCGAAGTTGCCACACCTTGCGAAACATCACTCATGGTGTTCAACGTAATGTTTGAACGTGAACCCTTCGTATACAGATACTCGATCTGAGAAGTCGTCGGGGTAATCTCACCACTCCACAAAGCACGGAGGTCACCTTTTCCGAAACCAACACCACCGGTAGGATCTGCACTTGACGATACAGAACCGTACATCTTCGAGTTAATCGTAAAGTACTGACCGACGAGACCGGTTGTCGTATTGCTCGTCAAGTATGAACACCATGTACCATTCACGTTGTTCGTTCCGTCGTACTGGATTTCCAAGATACCTTCGGAAGAATTCTTCGAACCAAAGATGGCATTGAAAATTTCGTCCGTACGGGTATAATTGTTCGAAATGCGAATCAACGGATAACGGCTTTCCTGCTCTGTCTGGTTCTGGTTACTGCCGAAATTGTTATTGTGCTCTTCGTTATACTCATCACGCATTGCCTGGATCACCACGTCGCAATACTCGATGGCCTTGTTCAAGTCAGCAGTGCTCTGCGCGGCAGCCGTAGCCTCCGTGTTCGAGCGGCTCGAAGGATTGAAAGTATATCCTTTGGCCTCAGCATCCTTCAACATGCAAGCACGCCAAAGATACATGTCGGCCAACAAGGTGTAAGTAGCGTTACGCGTGACACGACCACAGTTCTCAGCTGCCGTTCCATGGCGACGCACACCAAGGTCTTTAATCGTATCAAGGTCGGCAATAAGAGAGTCGAGCACATTCAAGCCCGGCGTCTGGGGCAACTGGCTATTCATCGCCTCAGCATCGGTGCTGATCGATTGCATTACCAGAGGTACATCGCGGAAAGCACGCACGAGATAGAAATAGTTCAAAGCGCGCAGCGTCTTGGCCTCAGTAATATACTGCATCTGCTCGCCCTCGGACAAGCTGAGGTCGCGCTCTGCCACCAACGGAGTGTATTCAATCACCTTGTTGCAATAGTTGATGGCTGTATAGAACGGTGCCCAGCTGAACATGCCTTCCGTATATTCAAGGATGGCATCCTTGTAATTCACGAAACTGGCATTGCTCATGTTTTTCAACACAGCATTGTCGGAGCGGGCCTCACCCCAGAGCAGCACTTTGCTGACCAAATCTCCGTTGGTCATCTGCTTATAGCAAGCCATCATGGCGTTCTCCAAGTCGCCCTTGTCCTCCCAGAACTCCTCTTCTGTGATGGAGTTTGTCGGATAGAGCGTCAAGAAATCTTCGCAAGAGGACAAGCCCCCAAGAAGAAGACAGCCACCAGCTACCAATGTCAATATCTTATTCGTTTTCATACTTAATTCTCGATTTCTTAGAAACCTAAATTCAAACTTAACGTGAACGAACGCGAGCGCGGAGTCTGCGAACTGTCGATACAGGGGGCATAGCCAGACTGCGAGTGCTCGGGATCGACGCCATGATAACGTGTCCAGAACCAGAGGTTGTTACCGGAGGCTGCCAGACGGAGCGAGCGGATGCCGAAACGCTTCAGCTTATCAGCGTCGAAGCTGTATGAAAGCTGCAAGTACTGCAGGCGGACGAAGTCACCTTTCTCCACGTAACGGTCGCTGGGGAGAGAGTTGTAGACCTTACTACCGGCCGCTTCGGCGTTCATGGCACGAGGAATTTCGGTGATGTCACCGTTCTTACGCCAACGCCAGTTCACTGCTGTGCTTTGGTTCTTGTTCGTACGCATATCTTCTGCACGCATGCGGGCCAAGTTGACAATCTTGTTACCCACGCGGAAGTTAAAGTTCGTCTTCAAAGTCCACTTACCATAGTTGAAGTCGAAGCCGAAACCACCATTGATTTTCGGGTTAGAGCTACCCAAGTAAACAACGTCGAGTTCGTCGATCTGACCATCGTGGTTGATATCTTCGTAGATGGCATCACCACCTTGGAACGCATATTCAACTCCACCGTAGTTATACATCATGTGCTTCGGGTCACCGTTCTGGTCGTAGATGATGTTACCTTGTGCATCACGTGCGACAGGGGTCGTAGCCACTTGGCCGACTGCTTCGGCGATGGCTGCCGTCGGCGGAGCCAACGTCGGGTCTTTCAACCATTCTTCCATCGTACCATACATGTCGTTGTCGTCCTGGTCACGGAAGTAACCACTGTGGTCATAGTCATAACGGTAAACGCCCTTGTAGCGGAAACCATAGATACCACCGAGCGCGTTACCGATCTGTACGCGGCTTACCCAGTTCTCATTCGCACCAGCGTGATCGAACTCAGGGTTCATGCTGGCCAAAACGGTCGGTTCCATCGAGGTGATACGGTTGATGTTCTGCGCCAAGTTGAAACGTACAACCATGGAGAACTTACCTACATTGAAGAGGCGACGGGTGTTGACATACAACTCCCAACCATTGTTCTTCAACGAACCAACGTTAGCCCACTGCAATTTGGAGAAACCGGTAGAAGAGGGAATCCCGACATTCTGCATCAGGAGGTCGGTTGTACGGCGGTCATAGATGTTCAAGTCGAACGACAAGAGGTCATCGAGGATACCCAAGTTGAAACCCAAGTTCCAAGACTTCGTCTTCTCCCAACGGATTTCAGTCAGACGGAGGTTGCTCGGAGCGATGGCGTTGCTCGAAAGGTAAGAACCGATGCTACCATAATTATTATACATCAAACCTTCGCTGAACGACGCGTTACCGCCGACGCCCCAGCCACCGCGGACAGCCAACATGGAGATAGCTTTACGCAAAGGACGGAAGAAGGCTTCGTCACTGATGTTCCAACGACCGGAGACACCGGGGAAGAAACCCCACTTGTTGCCGGCGCCGAACTTCGTGCTACCGTCGCCACGGATTGTGAAGTCGAAGATGTACTTCGATTTGTAAGCATAGTGGAAAGAACCCGTCACACTCATCGTGTGTCCCTTGCCCGTTGTAGTCGAAAGAGAATTCAGATAAGCATTTACGTTCGGGTCCGTGATGCCACCAACCACACCGCTCGAACCGATGGTCTGTCCGGTGTTGGTGCTCGTACCCATCTCGAAACGGGCCATCATCTGCAAACTATGATCCGTGTTGTCGAACCAAGGTATATAGAATAATGTGTGCTTCGTGCGGAAATCGAGCGACTTATATTCATAGTTGGTCGTCGTATTGATTTGGTCTTCCCATGTACCAGAAGTCAACGCACCAGGTTTATACGTATTCGAAGTTTCGGTATATGAGTTCATATACACTTCGCCCTGGTAGTTCAACTGGGTTTCTTCCTCACCCTTACCCAACAGTTTATACTCGATAGAGAACTGCGGAGTGATGGTATAGGTCGACTGATGACGCCAAGCCAAACGAGCCCAAGCCACGGGGTTGCCGTTGCTCACCATGTCGCGGAGATAGTAAGAAGACTGACCAGATGTCGGCGAAACCAAGCCTGCGGCACCAGCGGCAGGGAACATCTGGAAATAATCGTCCGTCATATTGTACGTACCGGTGCGTGCGTCATATTCCTGACGATAGACCGTCATGTTCGGCATAGCCTGGTAGGCGCGCGACAAGATACTCGTACGGCCTTCCTCAAAATTCTTGTTGTTCTTCGTATAGGTCAAAGCGAAGTTAGACGAGAATTTGATACGGTCGGACACGTAGTAGTCCAAAGCCAAACGCGAGGTAAAACGATCCAACTGCTGCTCAATGATGGTACCTGTCTCGTGGTCGTAGCTGGCCGACACGCGGAACGTAGCTTTCTCACCACCACCGTCGATTGAAATACCGTAGTTGTGAGTCTGTCCAAACTGCGTCACTTCATCAATCCAGTCGGTGTTGTTGTTAAAGTTGCCATAATAGGCTGTGTAGTCCGGGCGATACATCAACTCGACGATACCGGATGCCACGTCGCTCTGGTTCGGGTTGAAGTAGGCCTCTTTCAGCATCATCGTGTAGCCATCACCGTCGAGCATCTTCATGCCTTCGGGCTGCCAAGAACCGGAGAAGCGGTAAGAGAAATTCACGCGGGTCTTACCACGACGTCCACGGCGTGTCTTGATTTCGATTACACCGTTGGCACCACGCGAACCCCAGATTGCGGTCGCGGCGGCGTCTTTCAATACGCCGATGCTCTGGATATCCTCGGGGTTCACCTGCAAAAGGGTGGCGAACTGTTCCTCATTTTCCATGTCGTTGAGGTCGAGTTCGTCGGCATTGTAGTCTTCAAGGATATAACCATCGACAACGATCAAAGGTTCCTGATTACCATTAATAGAAGATACACCACGCAGACGCATGCTCGTACCGGCACCCAGGTTACCAGAGTTGGCCACAATGTCAAGACCTGCGATCTGTCCTTGGAGCGCTTCACCGGCAGTTTCGAATGAGAGGCCCTCCATTTCGTCCATGTTCAACGACTGTTGGGCCACGGAGATCTCGCGGGCGGGGATGGAGAAGCCATTAGACGTCACGCGGCGCGTACCTTTAATCACGACCTCCTTGATGGCTTTTGTCTGCATCTCGATACGGAACACGGACGTTCCGCCAATCGGCAACTCGCGGGGTCCGTAACCGATATACGTGACTCTCAGCCTGTTGGCCGGATTCTTGATAGTCATGGAGAAGTTACCGCTTGCGTCCGTCTGTGTAGCCGAAACGATACGGTTATCCTTATCCAACTCTACCACATTCGCCATAATCACAGGACCGTCTGCCTTGTTCCAGACGTGACCTGAAATTCGTCGTTGTGCCATCACTGCCGTAAAGCAGAAGCACAAGACCAGAGTCAATAGATACTTTATGTTATTCATGATATTAAATGTTATTTTCTAATGCGGTACTTCTTCACGAAACGTGCAGCCTCGTCTCCGTTGTTCCACGTTACGAAAGGTTTCGTTTTGCCGACGCAGTCAGAAGCTTCTAAGAAATAGAGGAAACCTTTGTCGTTTTCGTTGCCCGTATCGGCCAGTTCGTGCAGAACGGCATAAGACGTCGAACCCACATATTTCGGATAACGATTGACTGTGGACGGAGCCGGTCCTTGGATATCCTTGTTGTCGCGGGTAAAGAGGTTAGCCATGCTGGGATTTACACCGTGTTTCACTCCACGGTTGTCCGTGATAACCATTCCTTCCGAAGCATTCTGCGATACTTTTATCTTAAGATATATATTTGCATCGCTGTTGATGCAAGAAGTCTCGTAGTTGGCGGCTTCCAAGTTGGAGCCACTATCGAAGAAGACAGACTCGTCCATAAAGTGATACTTCAAGAAGTTCACCAAGCAGGTAATCATGGCTTTCGCTTTTGTCTTGTTCGTCACGAGCGTAAGCGAATCCGTAACGATCGCAGGATCACAATTATTCGTCACGAAGTCGGAAATATCGGCATAGGTCGGAAGTCCTTCCTCACGAGCCTGCGCCATGGCGGCATTCGTCGGGAGATAAACGGTATAGCGGAAGTTGTTGAAGAAAGCTACAACTTGTTCACTCAACTCATTCTGTTCGAAGATACGATACTTATTCAATTCATTTTCCTGATCGTCTTCGTCCACGCTGTCGACGATACCTGCCATACGGAGCATGTCGGCATCATAAATGTTGAAAGCCTCTTGAAGGAAGTCGCTGTAATTGCTGTTGGCGCTGATGGCGGAATACGTGTTCTGCATGGTCGACTGAATCGGACGGTCGAGGATGTAGGTCATACCGTTACCATAACCGTCTGAACCATCTTCGCCACGACCGGTCTGATCGAAGGTTTCGATCACGTTACACTGCAGTTTTTCACCCGTATAGTCGCTGCTGCTGTTCAACATGCGCTGCAAACCACCTTCGACAACGGGATACTCACCCTTGGAGATCACATGGATCGGAGAGCCACTGCGCGAGAGGTAATAGTTGGCGTCACCATTGATTCCGTCCTCAGCCTGAGAACCGCTGTGCACGACAATGTGCTGGTTCACCATCTCGATCAGCAGATTGCGCTTCGTGGCACCGAAACCACCAGTACCGTTCGCCGCTTGGGCGTTTTTTGAGCTCAGGTCGTCGTTCGCTGCGGATTCAGCACGAGCGATAGCAGCATCGTTCTCGGTCTGACCGGTCGTTGCATCGAACGTGTAAGCCACGGCACGGATAGGAATCACCGCATCGGACGTCACGTCGTCATAGAAGAAACGCCAGTAACGGCGAGAATTGGGAAGGGGATACGCAGCCGGGTCGACATAACCATAAGTGCCGAGAGATTCGTCCGAAGGAATAAAGAACGAGAAGTGAGACTGCATGGCCTTGAGGTAAGTGCTGAAATACTGCTTCAAGGGTGCGCCCTGATAAGAACTACTCGTTATATTATTGTCATCAGCCGTGATAACGGCGTTAATGATCTGCGACTGGTCACTCAACAGAGCCGGACCGGCCACGGAAGCGTATGTGGCAGGCGCAACGACCTGATTCATCACATAAACCACACCGTTATTGGCCAACATACACGTATCGATGAGCTCGCGATAGGTCTCGGGCGTGAAAGCCGAGAACATCGGGTCGCGCGCGTCGTTCATAATCGTGCGGAACTTGCTCGGAACCGAGGCGTTGAAAGAAGCTTTCATCAAGTTGTTGACGAGCGGCTGCACACGGTTTTTAGGAATCTGGTCGATGGCGCGCAAGAAGTCTTCGGGGTTTCCTGTTTCCAAGAGGTCCATAGAACTGTAACGTTCAATGAACGGACGTCCCTGTCCCTCGTGGAAGAAGTGGTACATTGCCTCATTGTTCGGCACGAACATGGCAGCCATATCCGTCTCAGCCGAACTATTCTCGGCCCTATACAGGTTCCATCCCGGATCGTAAGACAGCACACCGTCGGCGTCGTTCACCGTATTGCCATCCGGATCCGTCCGGAGTTCGGCGCCCTGCGACGACATGGAGATGTAACGTTTCACAAACACCGTATCACCTTCGCCCACATTGGCATTCAACGCGCGGAACGCCGTAGTCAGCGACATGTCGGGATAAGGAGCACTGAAACGGTCGAGCATGTGGCTGAAATAGCTTGTCTCGGGATTCTTGCGGATTTCCTCGGCCATGTTGGACGGCGTCAGCATCACGCGGTCGAGCACATTGAAGTATCCGTTCAAGCAGGTCACGTCGCTCTGGTAGCGGTCCTGTTCATCACGTCCGCTCAACACCTGCGCATTATATATATAATTGCGTCGGGCGCCCTCATTCCATTTCAAGCTGTCGGGCAGGCCAAGGATGAACGACACGTCGTCGGTGGTGATGCCAGTCATGTTCATCTGTGCGAGCATGAAGTGCGTCATCATCGGCGTGGTGTTGTCTGTAGCCAGCCACATCTTGAACCCGGGCAAGTTGTTATAGCGAGCCCAGTAGTCGCGCTCCGTCGTATTGTAAGAGCGAGGCAGGTCCAAAGAATTCATCAAAGAGATAGAGTCGGTATTGGCAGCCGACGTCACTTGACGGAGACACGTGTTTTTCGTAATTCCGCCCGTTCCACCCAAATTGGGCATCATCTCCAACAGGTAGGCATTGTCCAGCATACAGCCATTGAAGAGCAAACGCTTTTGCGCACTGCTCAACTGTTCGTAGCTTTTAACCGGTTCGCCAGTCCCTGTGGTCCAAATCGGGTTTGCAAAGAATGCAGCGAAAGCTTGGTCGTCAGCCACGAAGAGGGTCTTGCTACCCGTCTTGGAGAGCACGTCGCGCTGCCCCAAGTCGTCGATCAAGCGCACCATCGTCGTGAAATTTCCGCGATTCTTCAACTCGTCGTAGATACTCGCGCCCAGAAAATCCGGAGTGGTATCCGGAAGATCGTAATCATCTGAACAAGAGTACGTTAACCCGCAAGTCGTGAGCAGACAGGCCGCCCCGAGGAGCGTCTGGCCCATTTTGCATAAACGGTTTTTCATACGCATTAATTCAATTATAGTTATATTATTTATTCGTTTAACTCTACGTCTGTGCATTTGTACACACCTCTTGATTGAGGCAAAATTAATAGTTTTTTATTTGCTTACTTGCGAAAACCACAGTCAACTTTATCACCGTTAAGCTTTTTTAATAATCACTCGTGGTAATATGTTAAATAGCAGGTCTCCGCCAGGATGCCGCGACAGGCCGTTAACAAGCAGCACGACACTCCGAACCTTTGCTCCAGTCACGACGCCCGGGCCCGCCACCGGCTACGGGGCGTCTGTACGCTCTTTATCCGGAACATAAAGCTGGCCTTGGAAAACGCCTTCTGCGTGCATGTGTTTTTTCAGCAATTCCACAAACTCATAGTTCTTGATGCCCCACGCCGGAGCCACCAACAAAGAGGGCGGCGACTGCGAAACGAAACGTTCGACAGCTATGCCGGGCCGCAACCGCTGCAAGAACGCGGACACGAGTGCAAGATAGCGATCGACTGTCATCAGGTGGAACTGCTCCGGCCTCTCTGCATATTCACGCGCCATACGTGTGCCGCGGATGACCTGCAACTGATGAAGCTTCAACGTGTCAAGCGGCAAACGCGACAAAATGGCCGCTTCGTCGACCATCTCTTTGAAGGATTCGCCGGGCAGGCCCAAGATGAGATGTCCGCCAACCGGGATGCCTCGCGCCGCCGTTTCCTCCACGGCCCAACGGGTTGCGGCAAAATCATGCCCCCGATTCACTCGCCGCAAGGTGCGGTCGTACACACTCTCGATGCCGTATTCAATCCAGACGAACGTTTCGCGCGAAAGGCGTTCGAAATAATCCAGCCACTCAGCGGTCACGCAATCAGGGCGTGTGCCCACGACGAGGCCTACCACGCCATCGACGGCGAGGGCCTCCTCGTACATGCGTCGCAACCGGGCTGCGTCGCCATATGTATTGGTGTAGGCTTGGAAATACGCAAGGTATTTCATCTGCGGATATTTCCGACCAAAAAAGCGTTTGCCCTCTTCCAATTGCTTGCGGATGTCGGCGGTTGTCGCGCAATAGTCCGGATTAAAGGTCCTGTTGTTACAATACGTGCAACCTCCCCGGCCAAGCGTCCCGTCCCGGTTGGGGCACGTTGTGCCTGCGTTGACAGACAACTTCTGGACTTTTCCACCGAAACGGGAGCCGAGGAATGCGTCCAAGCCTGTATATATATAATAATGTGTGTCTGTCTCCATCTTTTTACCGAAAACGCGGGCAAAGATAGTGCAAACGAGCGGAAAGCGCGGGAAAAACCGAAGGATTTTCACAAGGGCTTTCCCGAGTGCAGCCTATACTTCTGAAAAGATAGTGCAAACGAGCGGAAAGCACGGGAAAAACCGAAGGATTTTCACTAGGGCTTTCCCGAGTGCAGCCTATACTTCTGAAAAAATAGTGCAAACGAACGGAAAGCGCATAACCCTGACAACGGGAAACGTCCGTGCAGGCTAAAAGCGCAGACACCCGTCCACGACAAGCCGAATGCCAACCACGACTCACGGCCGGTAGGGAGAAAAAACAGTCGCAGTTTCCGAAATTTCTGTCAGCCGGACAGAAATTCCTGTCCGGCTGACAGGATTTCGATGCAGGCGGGCGACAACCACCGGATAACATGGCGCCCAAACTGCAAGCCCAACCGCGATTATCGTTATGTCCCATCATGCCCACATGAGCCCACGGCCTACTCCCTCAATCACCCTCATTTTCAACGGACAGTGTCCCCCATTTTCCTGCTCCAACGCGGGACATAAAAAGAGAAGCGTCGCACATAAGGGGCTGCCCTGCAAGCCATTCCGTATTTCTTACATTTTTTTCAGCAATTTTGAGCATTTAAAGTGCATCACCTATTAATCCTTTTTATACTTTTACGTCTAAATTGGTAAAACTTAATCAAAATCCGTATGAACAAATACATCAAATGGGGAATAGTCGGAGTGATCGTGGTCGGTCTGACAGGATTAGGCATCCACACATTCGTGCCGCACGAGAACAAAGAGCTGTCCGCCAACGAGGAAACAAAGAAAGAAAAAAAGAGTAACATTCTGAACGTAAGGGCTGTCACCGTCAAACGTCAAACCCTCACAGACGGCCTTTCAGTCAGCGGAAACCTGTTGCCGGACGAAGAGGTGCAACTCTCGTTCGAGACGTCGGGTAAAATCACAGGCATACACTTCAAGGAAGGAGCGACCGTGCATGAAGGACAGCTCCTTGCCAAAGTGAACGACGCCCCGCTGCAAGCTGAGTTGCGCCGCCTCGAATCGCAGTTACGGCTGGCCAGCGACCGTGTATTCCGCCAAAACGCCCTGTTGGCCAAAGAAGCCGTCAGCCGCGAAGCCTTGCAGGAAGCCCAAACCAACCTGGCCATGCTGCGCGCGGAAATCGACCAAATCAAAGCCAACATCGCCCAAACGGAACTCCGTGCTCCTTTCGACGGAATCATCGGTCTGCGTCAGGTCAGCACCGGTGCCTATGCCTCACCGAGCACCATCGTCGCCACACTGACCAAGATCAAGCCCTTGAAACTGGAATTTGCTGTCCCTGAACGATATGCAGGCGTGCTCAAACCGGGAGCCACCCTTCACTTCACGGTTGAAGGGCAAATGAACACCCTGGCCGCCAAAATCTACGCGACGGACTCTCGCGTAGACCAGGAGACCCACACTTACACCATCCGCGCGCTCTACGCCAACAGCGACGGCAAACTCATGCCGGGACGCTTCGTCAACGTCTCGCTCAACGCACAAGAATATAAGAACGCTTTGGCAGTTCCGAGCGAAGCAATCGTGTCAGAAATGGGCGTAGACAAAGTGTTCCTCTACAAAGGAGGCGTGGCTCAGCCCGCCAAAATCATCAAAGGCCTCCGCACCGAATCGAAAGTACAGGTACTCAAAGGGATAGAACCCGGAGATACGGTCATTGTCAGCGGAACGATGCAGCTGCGCACCGGCCAGCGCGTCACGCTGGACAGCGTTGATTAACCCTGAAAGCCACGACGTATGAACATATCCGAACTAAGCATCCGGCGCCCCGTCCTGGCGACCGTGTTGACCCTAATCATCCTGCTCTTCGGCGCCATCGGCTATTTGAGCCTCGGCGTCAGGGAGTACCCCTCGGTCGACAACCCCATCATCTCCGTCACATGCTCCTATCCGGGAGCCAATGCCGACGTGATTGAAAACCAAATCACCGAACCGCTCGAACAGAACATCAACGGCATTCCCGGCATCCGCTCACTGACCAGCGTGAGCCAGCAAGGACAAAGCCGCATCACTGTGGAATTCGAGCTCTCCGTAGACCTCGAAACAGCGGCCAACGACGTCCGTGACAAGGTGTCGCGCGCCCAACGCAACTTGCCGCGCGACTGTGACCCCCCGACGGTGTCTAAGGCTGACGCTGACGCCCAACCCATCCTGATGGTCGCCATCCAGAGCGACAAGCGTTCACTGTTGGAACTCAGCGAGATAGCGGACCTCACTGTCAAGGAACAGCTGCAAACCATCCCCGAAGTCAGCAGCGTCTCGATTTGGGGCGAGAAACGCTATTGTATGCGCCTCTGGCTCGATCCGGTCCGTATGTCCGGATACGGCATCACCCCACTTGACGTGAAACAAGCCCTCGACCGTGAAAACGTCGAACTGCCCTCAGGAAGCATCGAGGGCAACACGGTCGAACTGACAATCCGAACGTTAGGACAGATGCACACAACCGAAGAATTCAACAACCTGGTTATCAAGGAAGTTGACGGACGCATCATCCGTTTCAGCGACATCGGACGTGCCGAACTGAGCGCCCGTGACCTCAAAAGCTACATGAAGATGAACGGCGTTCCCATGGTAGGCGTTGTCGTCATACCACAACCGGGCGCCAACCACATCAACATTGCCGAGGCGGTCTACCAACGCATGGAACAGATGAAGAAAGACCTTCCGTCTGATGTCCAGTACAGCTATGGATTCGACAACACAAAGTTCATCCGCGCTTCGATCAACGAAGTCAAAGACACCGTCTATGAAGCCTTCGTGCTCGTGATCATCATCATCTTCCTCTTCCTGCGCGACTGGCGCGTGACACTTGTGCCCTGCATCGTTATTCCGGTCTCACTGATCGGCGCTTTCTTCGTCATGTATGTCGCGGGATTCTCGATCAATGTGCTTTCGATGCTGGCCATCGTGCTGGCTGTCGGACTGGTGGTGGACGACGCCATCGTTATGACAGAGAACATCTACATCAAAATTGAGGAAGGAATGCCCCCCAAAGAGGCCGGCATTGAGGGTTCAAAAGAAATTTTCTTTGCCGTCGTTTCGACGACCATCACCCTCGTGTCCGTGTTCTTCCCCATTGTGTTCATGGAGGGCACCACAGGGCGCCTCTTCCGTGAGTTCAGTTTCGTCGTCGCCGGTTCTGTGATCATATCAGCCTTCGCAGCCCTTACGTTCACGCCTATGCTGGCCACCAAGTTACTGATACACAGAGACAAGCAGAGTTGGTTCTATCGAAAGACCGAACCTTTCTTCGCGGGCATGAACCACTGGTATGCAAAAGGCCTCGACCTCTTCCTGCGCCACCGTAGCTGGTCGATCGGTATCATGGTCGTCGCTCTTGGGCTCATCGTCTGGCTGTGGAACAAAATACCCAGCGAGATGGCCCCGCTCGAAGACCGGTCGAGCATCACCATCCGCACCACCGGCCCCGAGGGATCGACGTATGAATACATGCGCGACTACACTGAGAGCATCAACCGCCTGGCCGACTCCATCGTCCCCGACGCCGACTTCATTACGGCCCGCGTGTCGGACGGCTCGGGCAACATACAAATCACCCTGAAAGACCTGAGCGAACGCGACTACACGCAGATGGAAGTGGCCGAACGCCTCTCACAAGCCATCAAGAGCAAGACCGACGCCCGCTCTTTCGTGCAACAGCAATCCACATTCGGCGGCCGACGCGGCTCGATGCCTGTGCAATACGTACTGCAAGCCACCAACATCGAAAAGCTCGAAGAAGTGCTGCCGAAGTTCATGGCGCAAGTGTACGAGAACCCGACATTCCAGATGGCCGACGTCGATCTCAAATTCAGCAATCCCGAAATCCGAATACACATCAACCGTGACAAAGCCAACCTCATGGGCGTCAGCACGCAGGACATCGCCGAGACCCTTCAATACGGCCTCAGCGGACAGCGCATGGGCTACCTTTACCTGAACGGAAAGCAGTATGAAATCGTCGGGGAAATCAACCGCCAGCAGCGCAACAAGCCCATGCACTTGAAGTCGCTCTACGTGCGCAACGACGACGGCACAATGGTCCAGATGGACAACCTCGTGGAACTCGTGGAAGGCATTGCGCCGCCAAAGCTCTACCGCTACAACCGTTTCGTCTCGGCTACTGTTTCGGCGGGATTGGCCGAAGGAAAAACCATCGGACAAGGTATCGAAGAAATGGACAAAATAGCCAAAGCCACGCTCGACGACTCGTTCCGCACGGCCTTGGCAGGCGATTCAAAAGAGTTCAGCGAAAGCGCGTCGAGCCTGCTCTTTGCCTTCACGCTGGCACTTGTCTTGATTTACCTCATTCTGGCTGCGCAATTCGAGAGTTTCAAAGATCCGTTCGTCATCATGCTCACCGTTCCCCTCGCCATCTGCGGCGCACTCATCTTCATGGCTTGCAGCGACCAGACGATGAACATCTTCAGCCAGATCGGCATCATCATGCTCATCGGACTTGTGGCCAAGAACGGCATCCTAATCGTTGAGTTTGCCAATCAGAAACAGAAGAACGGCGAGCCGAAAGGCCAGGCCATCCGCGACGCCGCAGCACAACGACTGCGCCCGATCCTGATGACAAGCGCCGCCACGATCCTTGGTCTGCTGCCCCTTGTTTTCGCCAACGGCGAAGGAGCCAACGGGCGTATCTCCATGGGCATCGCAGTTGTCGGCGGAATGCTCATTTCGACGTTCCTGACGCTGTTCATCGTCCCGGCCATTTACAGTTACCTCTCCACCGACTTGGCTAAGAAGGCCGTTAAAACGACAAAAAAATGAAGTACATAAAATTCCTACTTGCCCTCTTGACGGCGGCGATGCTCCCTGCCACCGCGCCGGCGCAGAACTACTCGTTGCGCGAGCTGCTGCAAGAAGGCCTGCAAAACAGTTACTCGCTCAAAATCGTGCGTAACGATGAGCAGACCGCCGCAAACAACAACACGCTGGCCAACGCCGGCGCACTGCCCACAGTGAGCCTCAGCGCCGGATACTCAGGAGCACTGGACAACACGAAGACCAAGGAACGCGGCACCGGCCTGACCACACACGACCGCAACGTGCTCGACCACACGTTCACTGCCGGCATCACAGCCGACTGGACCCTCTTCGACGGGTTCAAGATCCAGACCAACATGCAGCGCCTGCGCGAACTGCAAAGCCAAAGCCGCATTGCCACGCGCGTTGCCATCGAGGACTACATTGCCAACCTCACGGCCGAATACTTCAACCTGATCCAACAAGAGATCCGCTACAAGAACCTGCTCGCCGCCGTGCAACTCTCGAAAGAGCGCCTGCGCATCGTGGAAGAACGATACATCATCGGTAGCGCGGCCCGCCTCGACTACCGTCAGGCCGGCGTGGACTTCAACGCCGACAGCTCGCAGTGCCTCAAACAACTTGAAGCACTGGCCACTTCACGCATCCGGCTCAACGAGCTGATGTCGTCCAACCAAATTGACCGCCACATTTTCGTGCCCGACACTGTCATTCACATCGACACTGAATTGAGCTACGACTCCTTGCTGGCGGGCATGCTGCGCAGCAACAGCGAACTGCTCAACGCCGACCACAACACGCGCATAGCCGCCATCGACCTGAAGGCCGTCCGCTCGCGCGACTACCCGTACGTCACGCTCAACGCAGGCTACGGATACACGCACAACCGCTACGGAATCGGGACAACGTCGAGCCGCGGCAACCTCGGCCTCAACTTCGGCGCAACCATCGGCTTCAACCTGTTCGACGGCAACCGAAAACGCGAACGCCGCAACGCTCAATTGGCACTCGAAAACGCCGAATGGGAACGCAACGACCTAGAAATATCGCTCCGCGCACGGCTTGCGGACCTCTGGCAAGCCTATTGCAACAACCTGCGCCTGCTCAGCCTTGAACGGGAAAACCTGACCGTGGCCCGAGAAAACCACCTCATTGCCCGCGAACGATTCCTGCTCGGCGATTTGGCCGGTATCGAAATACGCGAAGCGCAAAACAGCCTGCTCGACGCCGAAGAGCGACTGCTGATCGCCGAATACGACACAAAAGTCTGTGAAATCTCGCTGCTCCAAATCAGCGGAAAAATCACCAGCTACCTCGAATGACAAACCCGCACAAGCGGGCCTTCACGCAAGATCCCTGTTCCGCGAAGCGGAGCAGGGATCTTTTCATATCATTCGCACTGCCCTATCAGGCATAAATAAATCTGCGTTCATCGCAAGCACAGGAAGATGCAGAAACTCGACCACGCAGGACGTCCGCACGATGTGCATAAGAATTTGACCATCCTATGTAAAACACAGGCAGGAAGAAACGCACGAACAAGTTGGCTGACCGGATTTTCCGTCGCAGTGACAGGATTTTCTGTCACTCCTTCAGTAATTCCGGGACGGCTGACCGCCGGCCCTGCATCGCCAGGCTTTTTCGCGAGCGGGACGACCGTGAAAGAGGTACGCCTGTTGGCCAACTCGGCGGTATTGCGTATCTTTGTTTCACGAAGACAGAATGCGGCTCGGCCAAGCCCACTGAAAAACAAGTTTTTCCTTGTCTTGGCTCTCGCCTTTGCGTATCTTTGCACTGTTGGACTCCGCACAGCCCGGACAGCTGCTGCACATCACACACAAGAACCACGCACATGCCTATCAACCAACTGAAAGCCGGAGCAGCCCTCTCATACGTCATCATCGGACTAAACGCAGCCATCGGCCTGCTCTACACCCCTTTCATGCTCCGCATCATGGGGCAGTCAGAATATGGCCTTTATGCCCTGGCCGCCTCTGTGATTGCCTACCTGACCGTGCTCGACCTCGGCTTCGGCAATGCGGTCATCCGCTACACGGCCAAGTTCCGCGCGGAAGGCCGAATACGCGAACAACAGGAAATGTTCGGCATGTTCCTCGTGCTTTACGGCGTGATCAGCGTCATCGCCTTCGCACTCGGCATGGTCCTCTATTTCAATGCGGACGGCCTCTTTTCACAATCAATGACGCCCGAGGAAGTCCGGAAGGTGCGCATCATGTTGATGCTCCTCTCGTTCAACCTTGCGTTCACCTTTCCCATGAGCATCTGGGGCTCGATCATCACGGCATACGAGAACTTCATCTTCCAGCGCATCGTGAGTATCGTCCGCATCGTGCTCAACCCGTTGGTAATGGTCATTTTCCTGCTCTACGGCTACCGCGCCATCACGATGGTCGTCGTGACAACGGTGTTCAACGTGCTGACACTGACACTGAATTGGTGGTATTGCCGCCACCGCCTGTCCATCCGTGTCCGCTACGGCCGCTTCAACTGGAAGTTCCTGCGCGAGGTTTCCATCTTCTCCTTTTGGATTTTCCTTAACGCCGTCATGGATCGCATCTATTGGAGCACCGGGCAGTTCGTCTTGGGCATTTTCTGTGGCACGGCCGTCGTGGCGGTCTATGCCGTGGCCATCCAGCTCCAAAACATGTACATGATGTTTTCGACAGCCATTTCGAGCGTATTTCTGCCTCGGGTGACGTCAATGGTCAGCCGCCACAGCAGCGACAGGGAGATTTCGGATCTATTCATCCGCACAGGCCGCGTGCAATACATCATTATGGCCTACATCCTGACAGCTTTCATCGTCTTCGGGAAGGCTTTCATTCATCTTTGGGCCGGCCCGGGCTACGAGGACGCCTATCCGATCACGCTGCTGTTCTTTATCCCACTGACGGTTCCCTTAATCCAAAACGTGGGCATCTGCGTGCTCCAAGCCCGTAACGAAATGAAATTCCGCTCCATCGCCTATGTCATCATAGCCCTCGCCAGTCTCGTGTTTTCCATCTACGGTGCCAAACACTACGGCGGCATAGGCTGCGCCGTAGCCACCGCCTTGGCTCTGACGGCCGGACAGGTCGTCGTGATGAACATATACTACAAGAAGAAGCAACGCTTGGACATCCCCCGCTTCTGGCGTGAAATCGGAAAGATGAGCCTCGCTCCGTTGGCCGTAGGCACTGCCAGCTATTACGCGCTCAGTTTTATCGACCTGGAACGCCCCCTCTGGTTCGTCTCGGGTGCTGTGGCGTTCACCTTGGTCTACCTGCCCTGCTGCTGGTTCTTCGTCATGAACAAGGACGAACGGAGCATGGTGACCGCACCACTACTCAAAATCAAACACAAACTCACATGATAGAAATCACGAGGAAAGAAGATTGCGTAGGCTGTTGGGCCTGCGTACAGCGCTGCCCGAAACGCTGCATCAGTATGCACGAGGACAACGAAGGATTCCTCTACCCCACAGCCGACGCGGCGTTGTGCATCGATTGCGGGCTCTGCGAAAAGGTCTGTCCCGTCATCAATCAAGCAGAAAAGCGCGAGCCCAAAGCCGCATACGCTGCCACGAACCGCGAAGACGCCATACGTCTGAAGAGTTCGTCGGGCGGCATTTTCTCCGCTCTGTCCGAAGAAGTCGTCCGCCAAGGCGGCGTTGTGTTCGGTGCCCGCTTCGACAAACAATGGGAAGTGGTGCACGATTGGGCCGACACTTCGGAAAAACTCACGCCCTTCCGCTGTTCGAAATACGTGCAAAGCCGCATCGGCGACAGTTACGTACAAGCCGAAAAATTCCTCAAAGAAGGCCGCACCGTACTGTTTTCTGGTACGCCCTGCCAGATTGCCGGCCTCAGGCTTTTCTTGCGAAAAACGTACGAAAACCTCCTGCTCGTCGACATTATCTGCCACGGCGTGCCAAGCCCGAGCGTGTGGCGGGACTACTTGAACGCTGAACTGAAACACCGTTGCGGCTTTGAAAGCACTTCGGCCATCACGTCGATCAGTTTCCGCGACAAATCGACCGGATGGAAAAGTTACAGTTTCACCTATACCGTAAAAACGCCCTCGGGCGACGAGCTACGCGTCAGCGAGCCCGGCAGCCGCAACACATTCATGCGCGGTTTCCTCATGGACCTGTATCTCCGTCCCAGTTGTGACGCCTGTCCGGCCAAACACCTGAAAAGCGGAAGCGACCTGACCCTTGGCGATTACTGGGGACTCGAACAGACGCATCCTGAACTGGACGACAACAAAGGGATGTGCGCCCTCATGGTCAATACGGGGAAAGGCGCTCGCTGGGTCGCTGAAATCTCTGGTACAATGCAACTTACGTCAACTCCTTTCAGCGATATTGCCCGGTACAATCCCTCGCTGTTCCATTCGTCCCACCCGTCTTTTGAACGTAGTCTTTACAAACGCCTACACGGCGTGCAGTTCATGAGAAGAGTTGAGACCGTCTACCAATGCCGCCTGCTCGCAAGACGGTGGAAACGCCTGCTCCACTTGCCGGTTGGCCTCATGAGACGGTTACGGGCATGGAAGAAATAAAGACTTGTTCTGAATATGAAAATAGGCACACTCACTTACTGGGAAAGTCAAGAAAATTACGGACAGCTGCTGCAATGTTACGCATTGCTCCGTTTCTTGCGCCAAATGGGACATGACGCATTCCTCATCAAATACCTGTCGTCGTCCACAAAGCGCCCGCTCATCCAACGGCTTAAATCCCACATTTTATATGCCGTCAGACCATCTTACAGACAACAGGCAAAAATGTGGAAACGCCTGAACAGGATTGAGCGGGAGGAAGCCCGGAAACATCCTCGCCATTTCGACGAGTTCAGGCGTAAACATATCGCATCGACATCCTGCACTTTCACAGCAGCCCAGCTAAGAAGTACACCTCCGGAAGCTGACGCTTACGTCTGTGGGAGCGATCAGGTGTGGGCAAACCTCGACCCTATGTTTTTCTTGCAGTTTGGCTCCCCCCACACAAAGCGCATCGCCTTCGCGCCGTCGTTCGGAAGCCTTCAACCGTCGGCCAAACTCGAAGACACGGCGCGCTCCTACCTCGAAAGGTTCGATTTCCTCAGTTCAAGAGAGCGATCGGGCATCGAACTCCTCCGCAAGTTGGGGCATCCCGAAGCATCACTCCAACCCGATCCGACACTCCTGCTCCCTGCTGCTACATACAGGGAGATTGAGGTCAGTCCCAGAAAAGACGAACCTTATCTCCTCCTCTACCTGCTGGGTAACGAAACAGACGTAAGCGTCGCCGACATTCACGCTTTCGCCCACGCGCACCACTTGCCGGTACGCTACGTGGCAAGTCAAGGCCGTACGGACGAATTTCCAAAACTTTACCCCACTGTCGAAGAATGGCTGGGACTTTTGGACGGTGCAGCCTACGTCATCACCAACTCCTTCCATGGTACCGTTTTCTGCCTCCATTTCAACCGCCCTTTCCTTACGTTTCCCGTAAAGGGTTCAATAAAAGGAATGAATAGCCGAATAACAGACCTATTAGAGAGACACAATTTGCGACAACGCATCTACGACGGATCGCTGGATAGTCTATTTAATGAAGTTGACTTCCAAACTTTCAACATACTGCGAGAGAAAGAAGAGATTTGCGTTAAAGAATTATTTACCAACATTTTATAGAAACCGTAAACTACTCACGATTGCCGGAAGGAAAGCATTTGCACACAGCATCTGCCTCATGGATATAATTATTTAAGATGTAAAAAATCTTGTCAGATTAACCCACGTCATATAACCTTTTATAGGCATTTTTACCCGTCCAGAACGCAAAAGAAACAGCCTTCCTCACTTTTCGAACCAGCTTCCGCGCATCTGTGCTACGCGAACACAAGATGCGGCTCGGCCAAATCAAGAAGAAAGCGGGCATTCCCTTGCTTCGGCTCTCGCCTTTCACTATCTTTGCACTTCATTGATTTTCCTGTCTCAACATGCTGACACCGCTACTCACCAATAAAGAATTATTCACACTCCTTCAACTCATCAAAGAGGCACGCCGCATCGTCGTGTGTGCCCACCGCAGTCCCGACGGCGACGCATTGGGCGCCTCCATCGGATGGACCTGCTATTTACGCGGGCTGAGAAAAACGACGAACATCGTCATGCCCAATGCGTTCCCCGACTTTCTTCGTTCGATGCCCGGCGCCGGGATGGCGGTCCTATTCGACAAACAAAACGAACTGTCCTCACACCTCATTCATGAAGCCGACCTCATCTTCTGCCTCGACTTCAACGCACTTTCCCGCCTTGAAGGAATGGGCGAGGACATCGCACGCGCCAAAGCGAAAAAAGTCATCATCGACCACCACCTTGACCCCGACAGCAGCTTCACTTCACTCACCATCTCGCATCCCGAATGCAGTTCGACGTGTGAAATCATCTTCCGCCTCATCGAACAGCTGGGTGGTTTCGACGCCATATCCCACGATGCCGCAGCCGCCATCTACACTGGCATGATGACTGATACGGGCGGGTTCACATACAACTCGAACAACCCGGAGATATACACCATCATCAGCCTCTTGCTCACCAAAGGCATCGACAAAGACCAGCTCTACCGCAACGTATTCAACAACTACACCGAAAGCCGGATTCGCCTCATGGGTTACGTGCTTTTTGAGAAACTGCGCTTCCTCGCTGACGGCCGGGCCAGTCTCTTCACATTGACACGCAGCGACTTAGATCGTTTCCACTACATCCGCGGCGACGCCGAGGGCTTTGTCAACCTCCCCCTCCAAGTCAGGGGCAACAAACTCAGCATCTCGCTCCGCGAAGATACTGAGACAGACCTCATCCGCGTCTCGCTGCGCTCGGTGGGCAACTTCCCCTGCAACAAGATGGCGACTGAGTTCTTCAACGGCGGCGGCCACGCCAATGCGTCGGGCGGCCGCCTTCCGTGGCCCATGGAGAGCGCTATCGCCACAGTCGAAAAAGCCGTCGAAGCCTACTTGCCCCTACTCAAGACGTCGACCACGTAAAACCCTCTAACTGACTGTAAATCCTGTCCGGCGATCTGCAAAAACAGTCGCTGCGACAGTTTTTCGCCCCACCAAGACGAAAAAAACGCCGACCTTTTGGAAAATTCCACACAATTATATATCTTTGCCCTGCGAAGATAGGATGCGGCTCGGCCAAGTTCCGGAAAAACGTGCTTTTTCCGGTCTTGTCTCTCGCCTTTCACTATCTTTGTCGCACATTAACCATAAAAATACAGAGCCTATCGAAAAACATTACGCTAACGACAAACAGAAGCAGTAATGGATAATATGAAATCTTTCACCGACGAGATGCTGGTGAAACTCTATGCCGAAGGGAACAACGAAGCATTCGACGTCATCCTTTCCCGCTATGAGAAGAGGCTCTATTCCTATATCCTATATTTTGTCCGCAACAACGACGTCGCCGACGACCTCTTCCAAGAGACGTTCGTCAAAGCCATCGTGACCATCAAGCACGGCCGATACACCGAGACAGGCAAGTTCTCCGCCTGGCTCACTCGCATTGCGCACAACCTCATCGTCGACCAATTCCGCGACGAGAAGAACGAGAACACGGTCTCGAACGACGAAGTCTCCACAGACCTTTTCAACAGCACCAGCCTTGCCGAAGCCTGCATAGAAACGCAACTCATCAGCGATGAAACCCTGTCCGATGTCAAAGGGCTGATGCGCGAACTTCCTGACGCCCAACGCGAAGTGCTCCACATGCGCTTCTACCGCGACATGAGCTTCAAGGAAATTGCCCAAGCCACCGGAGTCAGCATCAACACCGCCCTCGGACGGATGCGCTACGCCATTCTGAACATGCGGCGCATAGCCGGCGAACGCCACCTGTTCTGATCCGCCCATGCGCCGGCATCCGGAGACTGCCGCAGAGCCATCTTATGCTTTTTCTCCCTCACATACAATAAAATAGCACAACCGACGTTTTTATAGGTGTAAGGTTTATCATTATCCATACGCCTATGAATCATTCTACACCACTAAGACAACACCCGAAAAAAGAGACGTTGGATTTTATCCGGGCATTTGCCCGTTCCTATCGGCCAGAAGGAGAAGAAGAAACGACAGACGACGACGCAGCCAAACCCATGTCGGCGTTCCGGGCCTACTGCTAACCTCCGGCCGAACGCCTTTTTTCAAGAAGCCGCACCCTTTTCGCCCAAAAAGATGTAACTTTGCCACACGTGAACGCAGTTTTGCGTCCACCCGTTACCGATTTCAAAAACACGACGTGGAATGAAAAAAATCATGTTACTGGGCTCAGGCGAACTGGGCAAGGAATTTGTCATCGCGGCGCAACGTCTGGGGCAATACGTCATTGCCTGCGACGCTTACGCCGGAGCGCCGGCCATGCAGGTGGCAGACGAAGCCGAAGTGTTCCCTATGCTCGACGGCGACGCTTTGGAACGCGTAGTTGAGAAACACCGTCCCGACATCATTGTCCCCGAGATCGAAGCCATCCGCACGGAACGCCTCTATGCGTTCGAACAGGAAGGCATACAAGTCGTGCCGAGCGCACGGGCTGTCAACTTCACCATGAACCGCAAGGCCATCCGCGACTTGGCAGCCAAAGAGTTAGGTTTGAAAACTGCCAAGTATTTCTATGCCAAAACGTTCGACGAACTGAAAGAAGCTGCTGCCGAAATCGGTTATCCCTGCGTCGTGAAGCCCCTCATGTCGTCTTCGGGCAAAGGGCAGTCCGTCGTGAAAACCCCCGACGACCTCCAACACGCCTGGGAGTACGGCATCGGAGGCAGCCGAGGCGACATCAAGGAACTCATCATTGAAGAGTTCGTCCGCTTCGACAGCGAAATCACGCTGCTCACTGTGACCCAAAAAGACGGGCCTACCCTCTTCTGCCCGCCCATAGGCCACGTGCAGAAAGGCGGCGACTACCGCGAAAGCTTCCAGCCTGCCCACATTGCCCCCGATCATCTCCGCGAAGCCGAACGCATGGCCGACAAGGTGACGCGTGCCCTCACAGGCGCCGGCATCTGGGGCGTGGAGTTCTTCCTCAGCCACGAAAACGGTGTCTACTTCTCCGAACTCTCGCCCCGCCCCCACGACACCGGCATGGTGACCCTTGCCGGCACGCAGAACCTCAATGAGTTCGAACTCCACTTGCGCGCCGTGCTCGGTCTGCCGCTGCCACCCGTGCAGCAGCTCCGCATCGGCGCCTCGGCCGTCATCCTCTCGCCCATCGCGTCGCAAGAGCCGCCACGCTACCGCGGTCTGGAACACGTAACAGCCGTGGCGAATGCCGACCTCCGCATCTTCGGGAAGCCCACCACCCGCGTCAACCGCCGTATGGGCGTTGTGGTCTGCAACGGCCCGCTCGACGGCGACCTCGACGCCCTGCGCGACGAGTGCAAGGCGCTTGCCGCCAAGGTCGAAGTCTACTAAAAACGTTACCACCAAGCACAAAGGCGTCGGCCCGGGGAACGCTCGTTCCCCGGGCCGACGCCTTTGTCGTGTCCTCCGGCCTGCGGAAAGCACCGGGTCTACAAATGTTTGGCAAAGAAGCACTCCATGACACGATAAAAGTCATAACGGTTCTCCTGATTGCTGAACCCGTGGCCTTCGTTGTCCTTGACCATATATTCCACCTCCACGCCGCGTCGGCGCAGCGCCTCCACCATCTGGTCGCTTTCGGCCTTGTTGACGCGCGGGTCGTTGGCGCCTTGTGCGATGAGCAGGGGAGCCTTGATGCGATCGGCGTGGAGGGCAGGCGAGCAGGCCACCATCATGTCGTGGTCGGCCACAGGGTCGCCCACCATTTCGTGCATCATGTCGAGCATGGGTTTCCAATAAGGAGGCACGGTCTCCATGAACGTCAGCAGGTTCGAGACGCCGACATAGTCGACGGCGCAAGCATAGAGGTCGGGCGTGAAAGTGACGCCCGCCAGTGTGGCGTATCCGCCATAACT
Organism: Candidatus Caccomonas pullistercoris; assembly: GCA_018714085.1. Lineage (GTDB taxonomy): Bacteria > Bacteroidota > Bacteroidia > Bacteroidales > Bacteroidaceae > Alloprevotella > Alloprevotella pullistercoris. The sequence continues at coordinate 1,846 of DVNY01000176.1, read as the reverse complement.
GGCACCGTAGATGGCCACCCGCGCCGGGTCGGCGATGCCCTGCTCCACGAGCCAGCGGACGCCGTCGGTGATGTCGTCCTGCATGGCCCGTCCCCACTGTTTGAAGCCCGCCTCGTTGAAACGGCGGCCGAAGCCTGTCGAGGCGCGGAAGTTCATCTGAAAGACAGCGTAGCCGCGGTTCGCCAGGAACTGGCACTCGGCGTTGTAACCCCACGTGTCGCGTGTCCAAGGGCCGCCATGGGGATGGACGATCACGGGCAAGCTGCGCACCGTCTCGATCGTCAGGCCGGCAGGCAGCGTGAGGTAAGCCTCAATGTGCAAGCCGTCGCGTGTCGTATAGCTGACGGGCAACATGGCGGCCATGTCCTCTTCATCAAGCCACGGCGCCAGTTCTGCCACCCGTTCGAGCCGGTCGGCGTCGACGTCATAGAAATAATAGTAGCCGCGCGTCCGGTCGTTGGCGGCATAAATCAGGCGCTTGCGCTCCGAGCGGTCCCAGTCGGCCGTACCGAAATCATACCCCGCCAACCTCGGCGTCAGGCGGGCGCGGATCGCCTCTTCCTCAGCGTCAAAGTAGTGGCGGATGACGCCTTTGTGCGCCACGCAACACGCCGAGAGCAAACGGCCGCGCCGTTCGGAATAGCTCAGGCTGCACACGTCATAGTCCGGATGCTCATAGAGCACTTCCAATTCCCTGCACGTGGCCGGATCCATCAGCACGAGGGCCAGCTTGTCGCGCCCGAGGTTCGTCAGGGCATAGACAAGACGGTTGTCGGGAGTGAACTCAACGAAATGCACCGTCTCTTTGAAGTTCGTGGTCAGCACCACACGGAAAGGCTCGTCCTCCCGCTCGCGATAGAGCAGCTGCGTGTTCACCCCGTCGACGATGGCTGTGGCCGCGCGCAGGCGTCCCTCGTGGTCGGTCATCCACCCCTGCACGTTGCCCGGGTTCTCGGCCAGCTGGGTCAGTTCGCCCGTCGTGAGGTCGAGCCGGTAAGGGTCGAACACCTCCGGATTGCGGCGGTTCAGGCCGACGATGACGGCGTCGTCCACGTGTTCGAGCGAGTCGATGAGCTGCGTCCGCACACCCTCGAAGTCGGTGTAAGCGCGCTGGTCCGAGCCGTCGAGGTTCACGCCGAAGAGTTTATAGTTCTCGTCGCCCGCCGTGTCTTTCATGTAGAGGATGCGGCGCGGCCCGGCCCAGAGGCTGCCTGCCAGCGAACGCTCCGTCTCGGCAGTGATGCGGCGCGCCTCAGGCTCGCCGATGCGTTGCACAAAGAGGTTCTGCCGATCGTGCCACGGTGCGAAATAAGAGAAAAACTGCCCGTCGGGCGAGAGCTGGTAGCCCGTCCGCTCGGAGTTTCGGAAGAAGTCTTCCATCGGTATGCGGCGCCTCCGGGGCGCCTCGTGCGTCGTTTCCATGTCGTTCGGATAGGGTTTGAATAGCGTCCGGACCGCATCCGGACTTCATGCAAAGTAACGCAAAATCCGCCATCCGGCCAAGCCCGCACCGCGTTTTGCCTCCCGCGTGCCCTCCGGGCAGCGCCCGAAACGGCGTCCCGGCCGCCCGCCGTGCCCGGTCGGCCTGCGGAAAACAACTACCGCCCTGACAAAGTTGGCCACGTCGCCGGGAAAAGTTACCTTTGCCTGCGACAAAGTCTATTTCACGACGTGAAATATAAAACTCACGATGTGAAATAGACAATTCACGTCGTGAAATACAGATTTCACGTCGTGAAACGAACTTTGTCAGGGAGGGCGCAAAGTCTGTCGCCGCCACGGGAAAACCCGTCAGGGCTGTGGCGGATTTTCACGGCACGGACGAACCTCGCTCCCCCGCCCCACG
>DVNY01000023.1 GCA_018714085.1 Candidatus Caccomonas pullistercoris | reverse complement strand
GTTGTGAGTTGCGGCAGCGTTCCGGGCGTTTTCGGTTGCGGTGGTTGACCGCCGCACCGTAGGGGCGCCATTTATGACGCCCGGTGCCGTGTCGGCACAAGGTGTCGGCCGCATGGCGCACGGCGGCATCTGCGTTTTTTCGGCCATTCCGGACGAGTGCGGCAGTCTTCCGGGCGTCACAAGTGGCACCCCTACGTTTGGCGTCGGTTATTCGCAGGATTGCGGCAGTCAACTTACGTTTTTTGCCACCGCGTCCGGCCTGTTCGGCGCTTTTTCCGTAATTTTACCTCCCCAATCCCTTATGCCCGTCGCCATGACCCTCGACACCCTCATCCGTAACCGTCTCCACGAACTGGCCGAACCGCGTCTGGCCGAGTTCAGCCGCCGCCTCATGCCCGGCGTCGGGCGCTGCGTGATGGGCGTGCGGGTCCCGCTGCTGCGCCGCCTGGCCGCCGAACTGGCCCGGCGCGACGACGCCGCAGACTGGCTCACGGCCGACCCAGCCGGCCTGTCGTTCGAAGAGGTCGTATTGCGCGGCCTGCTCATCGGACGGCTGAAAACGGACTCCGACACGTGGCTGGCGCGCGTGGCGGCCTACGTGCCGCTCATCGACAACTGGGCCGCCTGCGACATCCCCTGTTCGTCGTTCACCGCCATCCGCCGCCACGCCGAGCGCGGGTGGGACTTCCTCATGCCCTACACCGACAGCCATGAGGAATACGCGCAACGCTTCGGCCTTGTCATGCTCCTCGACCACTACGTCAACGACGCATGGATCGACCGCACGCTGGCGCGGCTCTCCGCCACGGCCACGCACGACTACTACGCGCAGATGGCCCAGGCATGGGCGCTCTCGGTGTGCTTCGTGAAGTATCCCGAAAAGGCCCTCCCCCATCTCGGCGAGGGCATCCTCAGCCCCGAAGTGCGCCGCATGACCCTCCAAAAGATAGCCGAATCGCGCCGCCTCACCGGCCCGTGGCGCGAAATCATCCGACAAATGCGAACCCGACAACGATGAAACGCCTCACCCTGCTCCTGCTCATGGCGGCCGCCGTCTTCGCGGCCACCGCCCAGACGGCGCGCCCCGCACGCCTGAGCCATCCGCTCAACTACTTGCCTGCGGACAGCGTCATGTTCTTCAACCAAGGCGACAACTGGCGCCTCACGGCCCTCATGACCGACAGCACCGTGCGCCCCGAGCCCTACGCTCCCCTCCACCGCCACGCCTTCACGAAGCAGGAGGCCGCCTGGGAAGCACGCTGCCGCGACAGCCTGAACCTGGTGGGCGGCACGGGCGACGAACAAGCCGCCCCGCAGACGGCCGCCGCCCTGCGGACGCTCGACATGTCGGCGCGCCTGTTCCTCACCACGGGCGACGCGCGCTACGTCGAAGTCTTCGAACGCGCCCTGACGAACGCCGTCGAGGCCGGTGCCCGGCGCGACACGTCGGCCGCCCTGCGCCGCGCCGCAGCCCGTGCGCTCATCTCGGCGCCCGCCCTTGTCTATGCCACGGGCAGCGACGGCCTTTACGTCAACCTCTTCACCGATTGCTACGCCCGCTTCGACACGCCCGCCTTCCAAGGCGCCATCGACCAGGTGACCGACATGCCGACAACGGGCGAAGTCGTCCTGCGCCTCACGCCGCGGCGCAACGGCACACCCCTGACGCTCCGGGTCCGCCTGCCGCAGTGGGCAACGGGCGAAGTCGTCCCAGCCAGCCGCTACGCCACAGGGACGCGCACGCCTCTCCCTACGGTCTACGTCAACGGCAAGGAACTGCTCACCTCAACGACAGAGCGCGGCTATCTCGTCATACAGCGCGAATGGAACCGCAACGACGAAGTCCGCCTCAACTTCCCGCTGCCCGTCCTGCCCGTCGGTCCCGCCACGCCCGGAACCGGCGGAGTCCGCCCTGTGGCCCTCATGCGCGGCCCGGTGGCCTATGCCGGCGCCACGCTCCCGGCAGGACGCGCCCTCCGGGCCAGCCACTGCCCCGAACCCGACTTTGCCCGCGCACGAATGAACTTCGTTCCGCTCATCGGGCGCAGCATTCCCCTCTCCGGCGGAACCGGCACGGACGACGGTGGGGGCGACGAATTCGTCGCCCTGCCCTATGCCTACTTCCCGCCACAGGCCACGGGGCGCCCCGCGCTGTGGTGGCCGGCGCTGCCATAACAGGGCGACCGACAGATGCCCTGACAGGGATTACGGGACGGCTGACTGTTTCTTCTATCCGGCTGACAGAAAAAACAGTCAGCCGTCCCGCTCAAACCACCCCGCCGACCGGCCAGCAGGCCCCGGAACACGCCCCGTGCGCAAGCCCGAAAACCCGCAAGCACGAACGGCCGGACAAAAAAATTACGGCGGACGCATTTTTTTAAGCCTACGGCGGACGTGTTTGGATAACTTTCCGTAATTTTGCCCAATATCACTCTAAATTTCATGCACTATGAAAAAAATCACTACTTCTTTACTCGGCCTTCTGGCAGCGGGACTGGTGTGCCTGCCCGCCCCGGCACAGGAGTTGTTCGAGCAACAGGAAATCCCAAATCCTGACAACACGCCGTCGCCCGTGTTCCCCGTGCCGACACAGCGACAAGTCGAATGGATGAAAATGGAGTTCTACGGCTTCTCGCACTACGGTTACAACACCTTCCTCGGCAAGGAATGGGGCAACGACACCAAGCCGGACGCCACCATCTACGCCCCGGAAACAGTCCCTAACTGCGAGCAATGGGTGACGACCATGAAGAGCGCCGGCATGACGGGCGTCGTCGCCGTAGTCAAGCACCACGACGGCTTCTGCATGTGGCCGACGGAAAGCACTGACTTCAACGTGACGGCCAGCGCAGGTGCCGGACCGCAGGTCGACGTGCCCAAGCTCATCTCCGAGGCCTGCAAGAAACACGACATGAAGTTCGGCGTCTACCTCTCGCCCTGGGACGCCAACGCCTCGAACTACGCCACGCAGGACTACGTCGACCAGAACTTCCGCACGCAGATCACCGAACTGCTGACGAACTACGGCGACGTCTTCGAAGTATGGTTCGACGGCGCCAACGGTGGTTCCGGATACTACGGAGGCACCAGCCTGACCTCGAAAAGCATCGACAAGCGCACCTTCTACGACTATCCCAACATCACCGACTACATCCACGAGCTCCAACCGAACGCCCTCGTCTGGGGACGGGAGTTCCGCTGGTGCGGCAACGAGCAGGGCTACTCCGGAAAGACCTGCTGGTCGAACACCGACATCCGCTCGGTGCAGGGAGAAGGCAACAACAACACCGGCTATGAGGAGGGCTTCGAGTTCATCCCCTCTGAGTCGGACGTGCGTACGTCACAGAACTGGTTCTGGAATACGAGCGAGAGCATCAAGTCGGCCGAGGAGCTCTACAAGATCTACCTCGAAACCGTCGGCCGCAACGCCACGCTCATCATGAACTGCGCCCCGAACACCGACGGCGTGCTCAGCGACGCACAGGTCCGCAACCTCGGGCAGCTCGGACAACTGATCCAGACACGCCTGACAGACAACTTCGCCCTCAACGCCGTGAACGTCACCGCCGACCAGGTGCGCGACGGAGGCAAGTACGCCGCCACGAACGCCACCGACGACGACCCCGACACCTACTGGGCCACCAACGACGGCCAGACGACCGGTTCGGTCACCATCGAACTGCCCGAGGCCAAGACGGTGCACTACGTCATGCTCCAAGAGTACTT
>DVNY01000175.1 GCA_018714085.1 Candidatus Caccomonas pullistercoris | reverse complement strand
GTGCAGGTGGGCGGAGAGGTAGACGTCGGGCCTGGCTTCGTTGAGCAGGGGGATGAATTTGCGGGCGATGTCGAGTTCGCCGTGCCATCCGCCGAACGGGGGCATGTGGCAGACGATGACCTTGAAGGGAGCCTGACGGTAGAGGTCGCTGTACAGCGCCTCGCGCAGCCATTCGGCCTGCCGGGTGCGGTAGTCGTCGTAGGCCGTGATGCCGTAGTATTCGATGTCGCTGTCGGGCTTGTCTTCGCCGCAGTCGAGCACGACGAAGCAGACCGGGCCTTGGCGGAACATGTAGAAGAGTTCTTCACTGCTCGGGTTGAAATAGTCTTTGAAAGCCGGCGCCAGTGCGCCGCGTGTTTCGTGGTTGCCACGGCAGTAGTAGGCCGGTACGGTGCTGGCGAAGAGCTTGACGGCGCGGTCCATGAAGCCGCCGAACACCTGTTCCTCGTTGTTGAAGGCCGAGACCATGTCGCCGTTGAAGAGGACGAGGTCGGTCGCGTCCATGTCGCACTGCCCGATGAGCTGTCCGAGCAGGTCGTTCTGTCCGTGGATGTCATTGACCATGGCGAACGCGACGGTGGGCTTCGTGCTGTCGTTCGTGCGGAAAGCGAGAGGCTCTCGGCCGTAGACGTCGGTGGCGGCCATGTCGCCGTAGGTGACGCGGTTGCCCTTGTGTGCCGTCACCTCCTGTACGCAGACGCGGTAGCGGTAGCGTGTGCCGGGTTCGAGACCCGTCAGCCTGACGGTGTGGATGCGGCCCGTGCGCTTGATGCCGATGTGCGTGTCGTAGGTTTTGGGCCGTTCCCGGGCGTAGAAGTGCGTGCCGTCGTCGGGTGCCGTCTCGACCCAGCCCACCGAGGGGCTGTCGGATATCCAGACGAGTGTGGCCTCGCGTTCGCCCACGTTTTGCAAGTAGGGTCCGTGAATGATTCTGATGCTTGCCAGCAGCGGGCACACGGTGGCCCACATGAGCAGCAGGAGCATGCAGTTTCTTGTCTTCATCGTTTGTCGGTTTGAAGGGGTTATGGCATTCTTATTAGAGGTGGGCGGTGTGTGATGGTGTCGCCCTGCGTGCAAACTTACGAAAAAGTGGGCAGAAACGCCGTCCTGCGGGTGGGAGATGTCTGTCGGCCGGTGGAACCGTCACGGCTTTCCGTGCGGACTGTCGCAGTGACAGGAAGGACGGGGACAGGGACAGTTTTTCACGTCACGGCTTCCGTGTGCGAACGGTCCGGTGAGCCTCGCTCGAAAATACTCCGCCGTTTAGCCTGCGTTCTGCATATTTTCCCTATTTTTGCACGCGGCAGTCCGCCGCATCCTCCCGTTCATGCGCCGAGGGGCGGCGGCTGAACTTGGCTGTCCACCCCGAAATCCGATACCATTATGCCGGCTTCTCCTTGCCCGAACGCTTCCGCATCAGGCTGCAACATCTTTATCATGAAATACTGTCGCCGAAGTCTGATCCGTAGCCTGCTTTTGTGGGCATTCCTGTGCGGAATGTCCGCCTGTACCTCCCCGTCGCCCGATCGGCAGCGCGAAGATTTCGAGCGGGCTGTTGGCTTGCAGGAATCGGGCGCGTCTGTCGAGGCCGCAGCCATCTATCGCCGCCTGCTCGACGAGGGGACGGATCCGCTCATGCGTTCCCGTATTTATCATAACCTTGGGTCAATTTATCTGTGGGACCGTGTGTTCGGCGAGGCCTACGCATGTTTTCGGAATGCCTATGTGTGCGATTCGGTGCTCGGCGATGTGGCAAGGCAGCTTGACGCACAGTTGTTCATGGCCCGCAGTCTTGCTTATCAAGGCGACAGCCTGGCCGCAGTCCGCATGGAAAGGGCTGCCGAACGTCGGGCCCTTCAAGTGAAGGACTCTGCCAGCCTCTATAAACTCTATAAGTATTGGAGCTGGCACTGGCAGGCGCGGGATAGCGGTATTGATTCGGCTTACCATTACCTTGTCGAGGCGCTCCGTTATGCTCCTTCCGGCACCGACACGGCTGAGCTTTTTGTCGACTTCGGGCGGATTTTCATGCAGCAGGGTCGCGCGGAAGAAGCGCGGCCGTGGTTTGAGAAGGCGGCCGCCGATACCTCCATGGACACGCGCCTGACGGCTCACTATTTCCTCTCGCAGATGGAGCAGGAGGCCGGGAAGTGGGAAGCGGCTTACCGCCATTTGTTCCGTTACACCCTGTCGGTCGATACGCTTTATGCCCGCCAGCGGACGACGGAGTTGGAGCGCCAGGCGCTCCGCCATGAGGCCGATGTGCGGGTGCGTGTCCTGAAAGAGCGCCACAGGCTTTATGCCGTTTCGGGCGGGATGGCTTTTGTCTTTGTCTGCTTGGGCGGCGTGTCGTGGCTGCTGCGCGAACGCCGCCGTCGGCGTGCGGCGCAGGCGGCATACGCCCAGGAGCTGGCTGATGTGCGTGCGAAAGAAGCCTGGCTGCGGCAGCTTCTTGATGCGGAGGTGGAGGAGAAAGAAAAACTTTCCGCGCGCGTGGAGGAAGAGATAAGGGCGTTGCGGCGGAGGGCATTTTTGCGCACGACGGTGGGAAAGCGTGTGGCGACGTTGGCCGGGCAGGACCGTAAAGACCGCCGGCGTGTGCGGGTGCTGAGCGCGAAAGAGCAGGAAGAGCTGCGCCGTGTCGTGGCAGACATTTACGACGACGAAGTCCGCCGTTTGCGGACATCCTATCCCCGCCTGACGGACGAGGACGTGCTTTACGTGTGCCTGACCGAAGCTGGGCTGGGCACGTTCGCCGTTGCCCTGTGTTTCGGCCACAGCGACGAACAGGTGGTCTATCAGCGGCGCTATCGGTTGAAGCAGCGGATGGGTTGTTAGCTTCCTTGCTTCGAATTGCGTTGATAATCAGCGCGTTTTGCAGTTCAGGTGTGAGGCGTTTTCTTCGTCTTGCACCTTTTTTGTCTTCTAACTTTGCTGCCGTTGAACGTAAAGAAAAGAATTCATGCAGCAAAGACACACAGACCGTGAGGTCTATTTCCACGAGCTGGCGCAGACCAGCGAACGTTACTTCATTCCTTATGTCGAGCGCGTCGTGACGCTTTCCTCTTCGGCGCGCGTGCTCGAAGTCGGTTGCGGCGAAGGCGGCAATCTTGTCCCGTTCGCCCGCAGGGGATGCGCCGTAACCGGTGTCGACCGTGCGGCTGTCCGCGTGGCCGAGGCACAGTCTTTTTTCTCTGCCGCAGGACTGGAAGGGCATTTCGAGGCGGCCGACATTTTCAATTGGGCGGCTCCAGCCGCGGCCTATGACGTCATCCTGCTCCATGACGTCGTGGAGCATGTGCCCGACAAGGCTGGCTTGCTTTGTATCCTGCGCCGTCTGATACGTCCGGGCGGCGTGTTGTTCGTGGGCTTTCCTTCGTGGTTCATGCCCTTTGGCGGGCACCAGCAAATAGCGCGGAACGCGTTCGTGGCCCACTGCCCGTTCCTTCATCTCCTGCCCCTCCCGTGCTATGCGGGCCTCCTGCGCCGGTTCGAGACTCCGGCATGCGTGACGGAACTGCTTTCCATCCGTGCCTGTCGCTGTACGGTGCGCCGCTTCGAGCGTGAGGCCTTGTTGGCCGGGTGGACCGTGGCCGACCGGCAGCTTTGGTGGGTCAATCCGCACTACGAACAGAAATTCGGGCTGCGCCCGCGGCTCATGCCGGCGTGGTGGGCCCGTTTGCCTCTTGTGCGCGACATGACCGCCACGGCCTGTTTCTATTTGTTGCAATAGGGCGAGCATGGGCGGCCGGGCTGAGGGATGAGGACGGTCGCAGCGGCAGAGCCGGCTCCGGTGTAAGCCCGTGGCGGAAAAACGTGAGGCGCAGCGTGGTGGTATCGGCAGAAAGAACTACCTTTGCCGCCAAGCGACTGGCGACGGGCTTCCCTCTGGGTGTGAGGCGTATCGGCAGGACGCGGAAGTAGAATACGTAAATTTAATGCTATGTTGTTTCTTTTGAACGCCGCAAAGACGGCCAGTGATGCCCTGTCTGTCGATGCCTTGAAGATAGAAAAACTTATTGACAAACTCATAGATCTCTCCATCACGGCGGGCAAGCACATCCTCATGGCTGTCGTCATCTTCGTCGTCGGACGCTTTATCGTGACCCTGCTCAACCGCCTGTTGGCCCGTATGCTCGAACGGCGCAAGGTGGACCCCACCATCCAGACCTTCCTGAAAAGCCTGGTCAACATCCTGCTGATGCTCCTGCTCGTGGTGAGCGTCATCGGCGCCTTGGGCGTGAACACGACGTCGTTTGCCGCCCTGCTGGCCTCCGCCGGTGTGGCCATCGGCATGGCCCTATCGGGGCAGTTGCAGAACCTGGCTGGCGGGCTCATCGTCCTGCTGTTCCGCCCTTACAAGGTGGGCGACTGGATTGAGGCGCAGGGCGTGCAGGGCAAGGTGACGGCCATTCAGATTTTCCACACCATCCTGACGATGGTCGACAACAAGGTGGTCTACGTGCCCAACGGCGTGATGAGCAGCGGTGTGGTCGTCAACTACAACCGTAACGACACGCGGCGCGTAGAGTGGGTCGTGGGCATTGACTACGGCGAGGACACTGTCCGGGCCGAGGCTGTGGTACGCGAGGTCATCGCAGCCGACAAGCGCATCCTTGCCGACCCCGCGCCTTATGTCGCAGTGCAGGCCTTGGATGCCAGCAGTGTGAATCTCGTGGCCCGCGTATGGGTCAAGACGCCCGACTATTGGGACGTCAGCTACGACACGAACCGCCGCATCTACGACGCGTTCAACCGCGCCGGCATCAACTTTCCCTTCCCGCAGCAGACTATCCACGTGGTCAAGGACTGAACGCCCGCAGTGGACGGATAGATACACGCGTGGCCGCCCTTCCTTTTCGGGAGAGGCGGCCACGCGGCGTTTTCAGTAAGGGTGGAGCCATCGATCAGTATCAGCCGCCGGCCTCGAAGCCTGTTGGGG
>DVNY01000022.1 GCA_018714085.1 Candidatus Caccomonas pullistercoris | reverse complement strand
CCTGCGCCACGACACCTCCCTGCGCCTCCCCATCCGGAAAAACGCACCGAAACACACTGTTGACCATAAACGTTACACATTAAATAATTAATTACCATGAGAAAAACTACACTTTCTCGCAGCCTGCTGCTGACCGCCGCGCTCGCGCTGGGCGCGACGTCGATAACGGCACAGACTGCCAGCCAGACCCCCGTCGGCTCCCTCGACGAACTCACCGACGGCTATTATGTCATCAAGGCCACGCCCAACGACGGCAGTTTCAGCGGCCTCGTCTACTGCGACCTCAACGACGGCGCCGATCGCCACTTCCGCGTGGACCAAGACAAACAGGCCTACGCCGACGGCACGCTCGAAACGGCCTACATCTGGCGACTGACCCGGGGCGACGACGGCACGTTCACCCTTATGGGCATGCACGACAACCTGTACATCCCCGCCGACGAACAACACAACCAGAACTTCCGCGGCACAAAGACAGCCAACCTGCAAATCACCGTGGGCAACGATGAGAACGGGGGCACAGCCGGAGCATGGTACGTCACAATGACCAACTACAAGCACTCAGACGCCGCCACCTACTGGTACAACAACAAGCCCGGCGGCAACCCGAACCTCAGCTGGTGGGAGAACATCGGCAACGGCGCCATGCAGGTGGAATTCTACGCCATCAGCGACCTGCCCGAAACGGTCAACGTGACCTACAACGCAAAGTACACCGGTGATGGCCGCATTTTAGGCACCGCCGGCTACGAGCTCTTCATCGGCGACACGTATCCCACGCCGGAATTAAGCGACATCCCCGACTACGTGACGGTCGGCAATGTTCCCGAAGGCACGGTGAGCGCCGAGCAGACGATTGACATCAACTGCACGTGGGAGGGTCCATTCGCCATCTCCGAGAGCGTACAGAACGCCACGTGGTATGCCGTCGGCCTGCACACAGCCCCCTACTATCTCCACAACACCGAAGGTGCCGAAAGCATGACCCTCGCTGCTGAACAACAGACCATCGACGCATCGACCATCGAAGCTTTCAACGCGCAGATGTGGTGCTTCGTCGGCAATCCGTTCGACGGCTTCAAGATCTACAACAAGGCCGCAGGCGAGGGCAAGATTCTCTCGTCTGGCAACCCCGCAGGCGCTGACGGCACAACGTTCCCCATCCTCGTGGACGAGGCCAGCCTGCCCGAAGGCAACAACACGACGTGGGACATCCTGCCCAGCACGAACATCCCGGGCATCAACGGCTTCTACATCGCCCAACACGGCATCGCTGCCAACAAGATGAACCGCCGCGATGGCAAGCTCGCCTATTGGACAGGCAGTGCCGACGACGGTTCGACTTTCCGCGTGCTCAACATTACTGACCTCTATAAAACCGAGATCGCACCTGATTTAAGAGAAGAAGCTCAAGGTGAAAACGTAGGAATGTTCACTCCCGATGCGATATCCGCTCACCGAGAGGCCATCAATTCATTAGACAATGGCACAGGTACTCCGGAGCAATATGTAGAAGTGTACAATGCCCGCACAAAAATTATCCCAGGCAACTACTACCGCATCGTCAGTGGTTATTCCGAATTCGAAACACAGCAGGGAGTTAAAAAGGCCATCTACAACGACGGCACGAGCAACATTAAATGGGGCTCACTCGACATGGCCGATGCTGACTTCATTTTCCAAATTGAAGAAGCCGACGAAGCTGGCAAATATCTCATCAAGAACGCTAACCGCGATCTCTACATGGCTGGCGTCAAAGGCCTGCTTGACACGAAAGAGAACGCACTCAGCGGCAGCGGCGCCATCAGCCTTGTCCAACTCATACCGGGCGAATTCAATATCGAATTTGGCAACGGCACCATGCACGCTGAAAGCCACCAAAGTGGCGCAGGCACAGGCGGCGCGCTCGTCCAATGGGACGGTGGAGAAGAATCCGGATCGTCATGGTGCATCGTGCCCGCCACGACCCTCGACGTCACGATGAATACGGTCGGCGACGAGACGTGGGCCACGCTCTATCTGCCGTTCAGTGTGACGACGCCGGAAGGCGTGACGGCTTACACCGGTACGCAGAAGGATGAGAACACCGTCGGACTGACGGACGTTGAGAACGGCATCGTCCCGGCCCGGACAGGCGTCGTGCTCAAAGGCACAGAGACGGCGTGCCAGCTCGCCCTGACCAACGACGCAGTTGCTCCGATAGAGAACAACGTATTCACGGGAACCTGCCTGCCCATCAGCGTCACGCCGGGAACCTTGGAAAACTACTACGTGCTCAGCACGCTCAATGGCGTCATCGGCCTCTACTGGCCCATGGAGAGCACCACGGAACTCGCCGCCAACAAGGCTTTCATTGAGAAGTCTGAAGCTGCCGGCGCGACGGGCTACCGCTTCATTTTCGGCGACGACACGACCGTCGGCATCGGCGACGCCGTGCTTGGCCAACCGACCGACGCCCCCTATTACGACCTCACTGGCCGCCGCGTCGCCCAGCCCGCCAAAGGCATATACATCCACAACGGCAAGAAAGTATTCATCAAGTAAAACCCACAAGAAACGTCATCACCATGAAAAAGAAATATATCACCCCCAAAGCTGAAACCGTAGACATGCTGTGCGAAGGACTCATCGCCTCGTCAATAGACCAGAAAGACGTCCATGCCGATACCCCCCAGTTCAGCAACAAGACCATTTGGAACTACAACGAAAGCGAGGCTGAATAAGCCGGCGGGCACACCCCGCAAGGTAGGATAAATAGTTGCAAAACGCCCCGGCTGCCGCTAAGGTCAGGCCGGGGCGTTTCGCGTCTATGCAACGTCGTCCGCTACCGCAGGGACGCCATTCATGACGCCCGGGACATCAATTGCTTTGCGCTCTGGCGACGCAGAGAACTGTTGTGTCAGAACGATGAAAAACACCGGAACGGCGAGCTGCCGACGATT
>DVNY01000174.1 GCA_018714085.1 Candidatus Caccomonas pullistercoris | reverse complement strand
GCCCCGCCATGATGGTTGACACGGCCGCAGCGACCGACACGACAGCCGCAGCGGCTGGGGCGACCATCGTAGAGACTGCCGATCCGGCCTCGACGACCGCTCTTTGGCAACCTGTCGTCGATGAACTCCGTGCCTTTGGCGACGGGGCTGCCACTGCCGACCGCGCGCTGTGGATGGTGTTCCTCCTTGGTTTCGCCGGAGGGCTCGTGGCGCTCTTTACTCCCTGCGTGTGGCCCATTATCCCGATGACGGTCAGCTTCTTCCTGAAACGTTCGTCGAGCCGTCGGCGCGGCATCCGCGACGCGATGACCTACGGCGCCGCTATTGTCGTCATCTACGTGGCTTTGGGAGTCATCATCACCTCGCTTTTCGGCGCGAGCGCCCTGAACGACCTTTCGACGAACGCCGTGTTCAACATTCTCTTCTTCCTGATGCTTGTGGTGTTCGCAGCGAGCTTCTTCGGCGGATTTGAGATCACGCTGCCTTCTTCTTGGAGCGACAAGGTCGACAGTAAGGCTGAGGCCACGACCGGCCTGCTGAGCATCTTCCTGATGGCTTTCACGCTGTCGCTCGTTTCTTTCTCTTGCACGGGTCCTATCATCGGTTTCCTCCTTGTCGAGGTGAGCACGTCGGGTAGCATCCTTGCCCCGACCGTCGGCATGTTGGGCTTCGCCATCGCCCTGGCCCTGCCGTTCACGCTCTTTGCCCTCTTCCCCACATGGCTGAAAAGCGCCCCCAAGAGCGGCGGCTGGATGAACGTGGTCAAGGTGACGCTCGGTTTCCTCGAACTGGCCTTTGCCTTGAAGTTCCTTTCGGTGGCCGACCTTGCTTATGGCTGGCACCTGCTCGACCGCGAGACGTTCCTTGCGCTCTGGATCGTCATCTTCGCCCTGTTGGGTTTCTACTTGTTGGGCAAACTGAAATTCCCGCATGACGACGACGAGACGCACACCAGTGTGCCACGCTTCTTCCTCGGCCTCGTCTCGCTGGCCTTTGCCGTCTACATGGTGCCGGGTCTGTGGGGCGCGCCGCTGAAGGCCGTGAGCGCCTTTGCGCCTCCCATGTCGACGCAGGACTTCAACCTTGACCGCCAGTCTGACGTCGAGGCCCAGTTCAAGGACTACGACGCCGGAATGGCCTATGCCGCCAGTGTGGGCAAACCGGTGCTCATCGACTTCACCGGCCACGGCTGCGTGAACTGTCGGAAGATGGAGCTGGCCGTCTGGCGCGACCCGTCCGTGTCGCGGCTCATACGTGAGAAATACGTCCTCATCTCCCTCTATGTCGACGACAAGACCCGCCTGCCCGAGCCCCTCACCGTCCGCGAGAACGGGCAGGACGTCACCCTGCGCACCATCGGCGACAAGTGGAGCTACCTCCAACGTGTGAAGTTCGGTGCCAACGCCCAGCCCTTCTATGTCCTCCTCGACAATGATGGAAAGCCCTTGCAGGGTGCTTATTCCTACGACGAGGATGCGCAGAAGTACGTCGACTTCCTTGAAGCCGGCCTCGAAGAATACGCCAAGCGGTAAGTCCCATCCCCTTACCGCTGTCCCGCATAAGCGCCGCCGCAGTTGGCCCCACCAGCTGCGGCGGCGCCTGCGTTTTGCGCCGTCCGCGCGACGGCCGTCCGCCGCTCCGCGAAAACAGGTCGCCGTCTTGTTTCTCCTGTCAGTTATTTAGAAATTCCTGCCAGCCGTTCCGTTTTTCCTGTCAGCCGTCCCGTGAGTGTGGCCTGTGCGTCCGTCCTCATGGCTCCGGCCGACAGCCGCCCAGCGCACCTGAGCGGAGCAGGGAAGAGGGCGGCTGCTTCCTCTATAAGTTGCCTGAAATGGAAAACCCGGTGAGAAAGATTTTCAGAAAAGTTTTCCCAAAAAACAAACAATCCGTGCATACGACGTATGAAAGTTTTCCGTAATTTTGCCGGTGAAGGCGGTCCGGACGTCGCAGTCCGGCCAAGAGGGAACGCCGTGAGAGCCGGCGACAGTACCCGCTGCTGTGAGTCCCGTTGTACGTCGAAACAAGACAGCCACTGCCATTGCCGCGGCTTGGTGGGAAGGCGTTTCGGAGCGTGGGACAAGTCAGAAGACCTGCCGCCGAGATAAGTCGCTGCCCAACGGCTTCGGGAGTTAAGCCCGTTGTGAGGCGCTGTCGCCGGGTTCCGTCCGAAAGGCGGGAGTGCGGCGCGCCGTGTGCGGTCGGCTTGATGTTTCATTACCCAACTATTGGTCAAAAGCCTGTTTATTATGCCAACCGACCGCCTGACTATCACCAAGCGCGACGGAAGCCGCGTCGCTTTTTCGCCCGACAAGATCCGCCGGGCCGTGCTCAAAGCCTTTGCCTCCGTGGGCAGCGTCCCGCAGGGCGAAACGCTCGACGCTATCTATGACCGCCTGACGTTCTGCAACGGAATGAGCGTCGAAGACATCCAGAACCAAGTCGAGACCGCCCTCATGGCCACTGGCCATTACGCCGTGGCCAAGTCGTTCATGCTCTACCGACAGCGCCACACCGAAGACCGCGAGGTGCGCGACAAGCTCCGCTTCCTCATGGACTACTGCAACTCGGTCAATCCCGCCACCGGTTCCAAGTATGACGCCAACGCCAATGTCGAAAACAAAAACATCGCCACGCTCATCGCCGAGCTGCCCAAGCAGGGCTTCATCCGGCTGAACCGCCGTCTGCTCTGCGACCGTATCCGCCAGCTCTATGGCAAGGCCACCGCCGAGCGTTACCTCTACCTCTTGGAGCACCATTATATATATAAGAACGACGAGACGAGCCTTGCCAACTATTGCGCGTCGATCACGATGTACCCCTGGCTGCTCAATGGTACCCGCGACATCGGCGGGAACTCCACCGCGCCTTCCAACCTCAAATCCTTTTGCGGCGGGTTCGTCAACATGGTTTTCATCGTCTCTTCCATGCTGAGCGGGGCCTGCGCCACGCCTGAGTTCCTCCTCTACATGAATTATTTCCTCGAACGCGAGTATGGCGAGGACTACTTCCGCCGGGCCGATGAGGTGGTCGACCTCTCGCTGCGCCGCCGCACGATGGACAAGGTGGTCACCGACTGTTTCGAGCAGATTGTCTATTCCATCAATCAGCCGACCGGTGCGCGCAACTTCCAGGCCGTGTTCTGGAACATCTCCTACTATGACCACAATTACTTCGACAGCCTTTTCGGCGACTTCGTCTTTCCCGACGGGACGCGTCCGCACTGGGACGGGGTCGACTGGCTGCAACGCCGGTTCATGCGCTGGTTCAACGCCGAGCGGACAAAGACCGTGCTCACCTTCCCTGTCGAGACGATGGCCCTGCTGACGCGCGGCGGCGACGTCGTCGACACGGCCTACGCCGAACTGACTGCCGAGATGTATGCCGCAGGCCATTCGTTTTTCACCTACATGAGCGACAACGCCGACAGCCTCGCGTCGTGCTGTCGCCTGCGCAACGAAATCCAGGACAACGGTTTCAGCTACACCCTCGGTGCCGGAGGCGTCTCGACGGGGTCGAAGAGCGTGCTGACGGTCAACCTGAACCGCTGCGTGCAGCAGGCCACGCGCGAGGGCCGGCCTTACGTTGAGTTCCTCGAAGAAGTGGTCGACCTTGTCCATAAGGTGCAGACGGCCTACGACGCCAACCTGCGCGACTTGCAGGCCAAGGGGATGCTCCCCCTCTTCGACGCGGGCTACGTCAACCTCTCGCGGCAATACCTGACCGTCGGGGTGAACGGGCTGGTCGAAGCGGCCGAAAGCCTCGGGCTTACCATCTCGGACAATCCGGACTACGAGGCTTTCGTGCAGGAGGTGTTGGGCCTCGTCGAACGCTATAACCGGAAATACCGCACGCGCGACCTGATGTTCAACTGCGAGATGATTCCCGCCGAGAACGTCGGCGTGAAACACGCCCGCTGGGACCGTGAGGACGGATACTACGTGCCGCGCGACTGCTATAACAGCTATTTTTACGTGGTCGAAGACGAGAACACCACCGTGCTCGACAAGTTCCGCCTCCACGGCCGCCGTTAC
>DVNY01000173.1 GCA_018714085.1 Candidatus Caccomonas pullistercoris | reverse complement strand
GTACATCGTCGAATAGATGTCGGTCGCTGCGCCATGCTGCCCGCCGCGGGTGGCACCTTCATAGTGCACGGGGCGGTCGTCGACGGCCTTGGTGGCCTTGTACACTTCGGCAAAGTTCAGCCCGGAGCCGGATTCGTTGCCCGAGGACCAGAAAATGATCGAGGGATGGTTGATGTCACGTTTCACCATGCGCATCATGCGGTCCACGTAGGCTGCCGTCCACGACGGGGAATTTGTCATGGCCGAGCCGCCGTTTGTCCAATTGTGGTGGCACTCGATGTCGGCCTCATCCATGCAATAGAGTCCGTAGTAGTCGAACATGGCATACATCTTCGGCTGACGCGGGTAGTGGCTGGCGCGGATGATGTTCATGTTCGCCTGTTTCATCATCTGGACGTCTTTCAACATCGTGGCCACGTCCATGGTGCGTCCTGTGACAGGATGGGTGTCCTGTGCATTGACTCCCTTGAAGTAGACTTGCTGACCGTTGATATATACAAGGCCGTTCACTATCTCGATATGGCGGAAGCCGTACTTCGTTGAGAATACGGATTCCTCGGCTCCGTCAGCATCGGCTTGGGAGACAACAACGGTATAGAGGTTCGGCTTTTCGGCCGACCAGAGTTTCAATCCGGAAAGGCTGAACGTCACGGTCTGGCTCAGTGTCGAGTCTTCTGCGGCGAAAGCGAAGCTGGCAGTCTGCGGAGCCACGACGTCGTTGCCCTCGCCGTCCCACAGAGAGACGGTGACTTTCTTGCTGGCAGTTCCCTCCTGACGCTTGACCATGTCGAGCTGCACGGTCATCGTTCCGCTCGTATATCCGGCGTCGGCGTCCAGCTCCGCACGGATAACGTGGTTCTGCACGTAGGTCTTCGGCGTAGCCACGAGGTAAACGTCGCGGTGGATGCCGCTCATGTGGAACATGTCCTGTCCTTCGAGGTAGGAGCCGTCGGACCAGCGGTAGACTTGGACTGACACGTTGTTCGTTCCTGGGCGCACATAAGCCGTGATGTCGAACTTGGCGTCGGTGTTTGCGCCCTCGGTGTAGCCAACCTCGTGGCCGTTCACCCACACGTAGGCTGCACTGTATATGCCCTCGAAGTTGATAAACACTTCCTTGTTTTCCCATCCTTCGGGAAGGGTGAACTCACGACGGTAGGAACCAACGGGATTAGACCCCATGCCTGCATTCGTGTAGGAAGCGCTCACTTGGATATAGGGCGGATTATCCACGAACGGATAGCCCACGTTGACATAGATAGGCTTGTCATACCCTTTCATCTCCCAGCACGAGGGGACGGAGATGGTGTCATAAGCCGAAACGTCGGCATCGTCCGCATAAAAATCCTCCATCGGGCGTTCGTCCGGATTCGGGGCATACTTGAAGCGCCACACGCCGTTCAGGTCGAGCATCTCGGCTCCGGTGGCAGTCAGCCACGGCTTCTCAAAACGAGCATCGGCCTTCATCTTGTCGGTCGAGGCATAAGGCATGTACGTGGCGTTGGGTTCTTCCTTGTTGATGGCAAATATGGTCTCGTCTTCCCACTCGGCGGTTTCGGGTTTGAAACTATTGACCGACGTCAGCGTGAAATAGGTGTTGTCTTGCGACGGGTCGGTCACCAACGTTGCATTTCCGTTCGCGCCTGCCTGCATATAATATGTCGTGTAGTTTTTCGACACGCAGAGCGTATAGGTGCCGGGGGCGCCGGTGACCTCATTGAACTTCACCTGTTGGTTGCTGTTGTTCACATTGGGCGTATAGAGCAGGATGTTGCTTCCGGCTCCCGACTGGGTCGGGAAATCCATGGCCAGACCAGACTGGACGTTGACCATTTGAAATCCGCCACTTGCTCCGACGAAACGCCACTTTTGGCTATCGTCCGTCTCATCCAAAGCCACGACGGAAATAGGCGAGTTGGGCGTGTCCTGGCCTCGGCTGCTCAAAGCCACGGGCGTCCCGCCGTCCGTCACCGGCGAGATGATATAAGTCATGTTCGTACAAGGCGGGACAGGCGCTTCGACGTCGAGTTCGTTCAAGCGGAAAAGGGTGGCGTCCGACGACAGGTCGGTTCCCAACCTCAGGTCGCCACCGTCCTGCGCGGTGACAGCCTGCGAGGCGTTATTACCGTTCAATAGCTGGTAAACGCCAGCCTGTCCTTCGACCTCTTTTATCTGGAAGATTTGATTATTCGAACCTGTAATCGTCCATTGCAGCAAACGGCCGGCCTTGCTGGCTCCACCGTCGAGCGCCATGTCGGCCGCTTTTCCGGCTGTGGCGTTGTAAAGCACCCACGTCGAGCTTTCGTAGTCCACCGAAAGCAACGTCCACTGTTGACCCGTACTTTCGCTGTCCGCGTCATCAAGGAACAAATAAACATCGTTGGCTGTCCGGTCGCCGTTTGTCATACGGGCACCATTCTTCACACTTTCAATCGAATAAGTGGCACCTGACTTCAACTGTGCCGCTACCGGTAGCGTGGCACAAAAAGCCATTACACACATAACGAGAAGTGGAATAGTTTTTCGCGTAAAGGTGTTTTTTCTCATATATTATTATTTAAGTGATGTTCCGAAGGAAGTCCGTCGCAATACAAGGTTTGCAGTCTTGCGATTTAAGGCGGTCGCAAATATACGAATTACTGTCCAAACTGCCTGCAAACTTTTTCGATTCGCGGGCATGTTTTAAGCATCTTCATATCTCTTAACGTTAGTTTGCGGCGGACTTTCCGTAGCCCGCCGCAAACCATCTTTATTTATCAGATAGCACCGTCGCTATCATTGATTACGTTTTGTGAACTTGAAGTTGCGGAGATAGACTTTCAGTTCCTTACCGCTGACATTGGTCAGGCGGATGCGGTCAGCCTTCATGCCGTTAATCTCGTTCGTCGTGTGCACGGCCGTCTTTCCGTTTTGTTGGATGAGTCCGATCGGCATCCACTCCGTGCCGCCCGCCGAGGCGTCGAGCTTAAAGGCTGAGCTGATGTCTGGTGTGCCAAGGTCGAACGACAGTCCGGTCAGCGCGCGCACCTTGTCCATCCTCACAGTCAGTGAAGCCCCGGCAGGCCATGTGATCACCTCGTTCGACGGCGAGACGCGCACTTCGTTGCCCCGGCCGCTGACGGGCTGCATCCGCAACTGCGGAACTGTCGATTCCAAGGTATAGGGTTGATATTCGGCCACAGTGTCCAAGGCTGCTTTTTCGCGACGGCTATATTCGACAGCCGCATAGGTGAACATCTTGTTCAACGTGGGCAAAAGGACAAGCCCGCCGACCTTCACACCGGGTTGATAGGGGTTCTGGTTCGACGCTTCGCTGTTTTCATACATCAGCTGCTGCAAAGCGTGCGCATGGCGGTAGAGCGGCATGAAGTCCATCGAATTGCCATTCACCAGACACACGTTCATACCCACGACGGCCTGGCCGTATGCCCCGACGAGGCGTGCCTGCCGGAGCCACGGCGCCATCTCGCGGATGAGGGGCTCGTTTTCCTTGTCGGCAAGCAAGACGTCAGCCGCTGCGGCAAGTCGGCCACACTCAGCAGCGACGGCCATGGCGGCACGCTCGTCACTGCCCTTCGAACCGAGCCAAGCGGTCAGGTAGGGTTGCAGTTCCACACTTTCGTCGCGACGGAACCCGTGGCCGTTCGGGCCGAGATCCGAGCTGTGTGCGGCAAACGTGCGGAATTCCTCCGCACAATCGGGCAACAAGGCGCGCAAGGCGCGTTGCCACGACTGCTGGCTATCGTATTCCTCCATGTTCCACGCATAGTCCGCCACGGAATAAAGTGCCACTTTCGACGCCTCAGCGTGCTCCATCGGATTCGACACAAAAGCAGCCACGTCGTCCTCGATGTCCAGCCCGTTCCCATAGACGGGTCCCATGAGCAGGTGGTCACGACAGAAGTCGGAGACGGGATAATTCCACCAGATGTAGGCTTTCCGACCGATCTGCCCGTTGATCCACTCCATCGAGGCCTTGTCAATGCAGTGCACCACGCTGTTGCCCGTCCACATGATCTCTATGTCGTCGTTCAGCTTCGTGCCTAAGGTGTGCAGGTAGCCACCGGCAGGGTTTGCCCATGCCTTGTTATATTCCGTGGGACACATCACCAAAGGAGCCACATCGCCTTTCTTGGACACAAAGTTGTCATCGATATAGTTCAACAGGGCGGCCTGTTTGTCCGCTTTTGCCCCCTCGCCTGAAATGTCATCAAAAAAGACAGCAAAAGCGCGCACGCCGAGCGCATACATGTGTTCGAATTTCGCCAGCAACAGGTCACGGTCGGTGTCGTTCCACTTGATGTCTGCACCGGGGTGGATGGCCCAATAGAAAAGGACACCGTTCGCCTTGGCACGTTCCACGAGTTCGCGGAGTTGAGCGGCCTCTTTCTCGGGATAAGGCTTACGCCAGTTCGGCACACTGTGATAAGGATCATCCTTCGGACCGTAGAGATAAACGTTCAGCTTATTCTGCCCATAGAAGTCAAGCTGTCTCAAACGGGCCTCGTGCGTCCACGGCGTGCCATAGAACCCCTCGACCACGCCGCGGAAAGGCACGTCGGGATAATCCGTCACTTCGACAGGGCAGGCCGTACTATCGGCCATGAGTTGACGGAGTGTTTCAATGCCATAGAGCAGGCCGCGGGCGTCGGCTCCGGCCACCGTCACGCCGTCAGCATCGATGCGGAGATAGTAGCCTTCGGCACGGGATGGGATTTTCCCTTTCACACGCCGCACGGCACGATCGCCTTTCACACCAGCCACCACTTTGAAGCTGGCAGCCGGTGCAGCCTCTGAGAACAGCTGGAGCAGGCGCTCTTTCGCCGGACCGTCAGCTCCCGTGCCGAGGTCAAGTGCATAACGCTCAGGAAGCACCCACCGCTCCTCAGCGAGAGTGGACATTTGCTGCGGCGTCGGGTTGATTTGGGCACGCAGCCCGCCACACGTCGGCCAAGTACAGGCCGTCAGAAAAAAAAGGAGGAAAAAACGTTTCATGCGTTGATTAATCTTTTTCAAGGTTCGTATTATATTAAATATCTTAAAAGGGTCAACATCACACCCGCCAGCTTAGCTTGCGTTTGCGGGATTGGGAATGTATGCAAACTTACGTCTTTTCAAGCAACCTACCAAGCATTCGCATCCCATTTTCCAGTTCATGCCTCGCACTGGCGCAAAAGCGGCCCACGACGAAGGGAAAACATTATTGCACAACCATTTTACTTTTTACGTCGTTTTATGCCGCCTGCATAGAAAGCCCGCCCTCGGAAACAGCCTCCTCACGCACCATGACGCAAAAGTTCCGCCAAGATGAAACAGCCTTCCCACCCATCATGGAAGCGGGTTTCGCTGCTGAACGATGCCCATCTTGGCTCTTTGCCCTTCAAAAGTCCCCTATCCGCGCAACGATTAAGCACTTTCTTAGAGGGGTATCACCCAAAAATCCACCCCAAAACGGATAAAAAAGACGGCATTCATCCTCATCAACCCACCAAACTCGCCTTTTCAGCATCGAAAAACACCCTTTCACGCTTCGATAACTCCCAATTTTATCCGAAAATCGCTTAAACCGTACATTATATTTTATAATTAATTTATAATTTATCATTCAAAAGAAGTGATCAAAATGTTATGTTTTACCTCGCACTGCATACGCTCTCACCACACTTTTTTACGAATTAGCTGGGCGAAAAGTGAAAGG
This sequence comes from Candidatus Caccomonas pullistercoris, assembly GCA_018714085.1. Classification (GTDB taxonomy): domain Bacteria; phylum Bacteroidota; class Bacteroidia; order Bacteroidales; family Bacteroidaceae; genus Alloprevotella; species Alloprevotella pullistercoris. Next base: position 22,620 of record DVNY01000173.1, on the reverse strand, counting down.
ACAGAATACGCAATTTTGTGACTCTACGCCTCATCTTTCGCAAAAATAAAGAGCGCAAAATCAAGCGATTAGACAATTAATCCACAAGCATTTAGAGGAAGCACCCGCACAAAACAAAGTACGCAAAAACGAGGCAAAAAAATCACCTCGCATAAAAGCAAATCCGACGCGAAGAATTACCCTACTCTTACGCCAGGCGTAAAATGTAAAACGTAAATCGCCGAAAAACAAAATCGAAGTACAAGATATAAATATTATTAATTATAATATTTTCTTTTTTCTAAAAAATGAACGTTTTACAGTTTACATTTTACGCTTTCACGTGCCGGAAAACTTCATTCGCGACAACGACGACCGCACTGGAACAGTTGAGGAGGCAGGCAGGAATTCGAGAAAGACTTCGCAGGTTGTCTGCATGAGCTGGCTCAAAAAATGGCAAAGGAGGCATCTTTTTGACGTTTCCAGTCCTCACCCCCTCACGCTCCTATACTTCTCGGCCGGAAGAATACTGGCAATTTCACGGAAAAACGTAAAGCGTAAAACGTAAACTGCGTTTGCTGGGAAAAAGCGATGCGACCAGCAAAAAAAATAAGTGAAAATTGCGAGAAATCTCGGGATTTCTCCGTACATTTGCCACAGCCTTCAGCTATCGGCGGAGGCACTCACAGCAAATGCATAAAAACCACATACCATGACACTCATCAAATCCATTTCAGGCTTCCGCGGCACTATCGGCGGCAAGCCGGGCGACACCCTCAGCCCTCTCGACATTGTCAAATCGGTCACCGCTTACGCCACCCTGCGCGCAGAAGCCAGCAAGAACTACACCCGCAAGATTGTCGTAGGCCGCGATGCCCGTATTTCGGGCGAGATGGTCTCGCACATCGTCTGCGGAACGCTCCTGAGCATGGGCTTCGACGTGCTCAACATCGGCTTGGCTTCGACACCGACTACTGAGATCGCCGTCACGATGGAGAAAGCCTGCGGCGGCATCATCATCACGGCCAGCCACAATCCCCGCCAATGGAACGCGCTGAAATTCCTCAACGAAAAGGGCGAATTCCTCAAAGCCGACGAGGCAGCCGAGATAGTCCGTCTGGCCAACAAGGGTGATTTCACGTATTGCGACGTTGACCATATCGGCAACTACACGAAAAACTTCTACTATGACCAGCGCCACATCGACATGGTCAAGAACCTCGAGCTCGTGGATGTCGACGCCATCCGCCAAGCCAACTTCCGCGTGGCCATCGACACGGTCAACTCCGTGGGCGGCATCATCCTGCCCAAACTGCTGGGCCAGCTGGGCGTCTCGAAGGTGACGGGGCTCTACACAGAACCCACTGGCGACTTCCACCACAACCCCGAGCCACTCGAACAGAACCTTCACGACATCATGGCCCTCATGAGCAAGGGCGAACACGACATCGCCTTCGTCGTTGACCCCGACGTGGACCGTCTGGCGCTCATCTGCGAGGACGGCACCATGTATGGTGAGGAATACACGCTCGTGACCGTGGCCGACTACGTACTCCAAAACACGCCGGGCAACACCGTCTCGAACCTCAGTTCGACGCGCGCTCTGCGCGACGTGACCGAGAAGTACGGCTGCCAGTACACCCCCGCAGCCGTCGGTGAGGTCAATGTGGTCACCAAGATGAAAGAGACAGGCGCCGTCATCGGCGGTGAAGGCAACGGCGGCGTCATCTATCCCGCCGCCCACTACGGCCGCGATGCCCTCGTGGGCATAGGCCTCATCCTGACCTACCTGGCCAAACGCAAGATGAAAGCCAGCGAGCTCCGCGCCACCTATCCCAACTATTACATCGCCAAGAACCGAATCGACCTCACGCCGGGCACCGACATCCTGGCCATCCTGCAAAGCGTCAAGGAGCACTACAAGAACGAGAAGGTCACGGACATCGACGGCGTGAAGATAGACTTTGCCGACAAGTGGGTACAGCTCCGCAAGAGCAACACTGAGCCCATCATCCGTGTCTACTCCGAGGCGCCCACGATGGAAGCCGCCAATGCGCTCGGCCAACAGGTGATCGACATCGTCTACTCGATGATCAAGCAAGACTGATTCCGAACATTCAAAATCCACACCTGCGGGAAGGCGCTCCAAGTCCGGGGGCCTTTCCACAGGTTTTTATTTACCAAGCCATTAAAACGCATGAAACCGACCAAACTATGCGCGCTGGGACTTTGTGCCCTCCCCGCCATGGCAACCGCCCAAAGCCGATATAACATCGTTTATATCATGACAGACGACCACACGGCGCAAATGATGAGTTGCTATGACAAAAGCAATGTGGAAACGCCCAACCTCGACCGCATTGCCGCCGACGGTGTCAAATTCGTCAACAGCTTTGTGGCCAACTCCCTCTCCGGGCCGAGCCGTGCCTGCATGCTGACCGGAAAGCACAGCCACAAGAACGGATTCACCAACAACGAGCACGGTGTGTTCGACGGCAGCCAGCAGACCATGCCCAAGCTCCTCCAAAAGGCCGGCTACCAGACAGCTATCATCGGCAAGTGGCACTTGGTGAGCACGCCCACCGGCTTTGACTTCTGGAACATCCTCCCCGCACAGGGCGACTACTACAACCCCAACTTCATCACCATGGAGAACAAGACAGTGCGCGAGAAAGGATACGTAACCAACATCATCACCGACAAGAGCATCGACTGGCTCGAACACAAACGCGACCGCTCGAAGCCCTTTGCCCTCTTCGTCCACCACAAAGCCTGCCACCGTGCCTGGCTGCCGGAGCTGAAATACCTTGACCTCTACGAAGACAAGACGTTCGACCTGCCCGAGACGTTCTACGACGACTACGAAGGCCGCCCCGCCGCCGCCGCCCAGGAGATGAACATCGCCAAGCACATGGACATGGCCTATGACGTGAAGATGTACACCAAAGGCGTGACCAAGACGCCCTTGGCGCCGACTTACGAGAGCATGATCGGCCGCCTCGACCCCGAAGACCGCGCCAAGTACGACGCCTTCTACAACAAACTCACCGAGGACTTCAACGCCAAGAACCTCAAAGGCAAAGAACTGGCCGAATTCAAGTTCCAACGCTACATGCGCGACTATGCCAAGGTGACGAAAAGCCTCGACGACAACGTCGGCCGCCTGCTCGACTACTTGGACGAAGCCGGCCTGCTCGACTCGACCCTCGTTGTCTACACTTCGGACCAAGGTTTCTACATGGGTGAACACGGATGGTTCGACAAGCGATTCATCTACGAGCAGTCGCTCAACACGCCGCTCGTCATGATGCTCCCCAAGGGTCTCGACGCCCGCGGCGACATCGAAGAGCCGGTCCAGAACATCGACTACGCGCCCACCTTCCTCGAACTGGCCGGCGCGCCCATCCCCGACGACATCCAAGGCTGCTCACTGGTGCCGCTGCTCAAAGGCGAGCACCCGAAAGACTGGCGCAAGGCTGTCTACTACCACTACTACGAATACCCGGCCGAACACATGGTGAAGCGCCACTACGGCATCCGCACCGAGCGCTACACCCTCGTCCACTTCTACAACGACATTGACGTTTGGGAACTCTACGACCTCGAAAAGGATCCCGACCAGCTCCATAACATCTACGGCCAGCCCGGCACCGAAGCCCTCACGGCCGACTTGAAAAAGCAGCTGCGCGACCTGCAAATCCAGTACGACGATCCCATCCTCGAAAAGTACCCGCTCTAAAACCACGACGGAGTCCTCATGCCGAGCGCCTTTGCCCATCAGCGGGCAGAGGCGCTCGCCGTGTTTCCAAGGCTTATATATATATAAATATGTGTGCCCCGGGCGTCGCTGCATACACATTCAAGTCCATACGAAGTCATCCCAAGCCTGTACGTACGCCCACCCCGTCGGGCATCCGGTCTGCCATAAGTCGGCTGGCGAGGATTTCAAGTCGCCGATTCATTTTTTCTGTCAGCCGACGCGCAAAAACGGTCAGCCATCCCGTAAAGACCTTCCCGTCGCCCGACAAACCAGCCACCGCCGTGCTCCGGACGCAACCGCCGACAGCACGCGAGCCGGCTGCCACCCACCCACTCCAACTCCGCCCTCACATGCCCGGACGCCACGAAAAACTACGGGAATAGCTTTGTAAACGAACGACAAATTTCACAAAAACAACTTTCGCCCAACCCCATAATTCGCAAGTTTTTGTAAATTTGACGTGGAAACATCCAGCACACGCATTCCGGGTAAGAAGCCATACAGGCACTCCCTGCTGTTTTCCCCGCCCTGCGTACCTGCTCCACCATAAACCTACGACCATGAAACACTTGCTCACCTTCATGCTTGCCACGCTATTTCCCTGCATTATGCAGGCCACCCCGTCCACCGACACAGCACTGGTGAGACTCAAAACATTCGTGCGGAACATCGACAACTTCAACCGTCTTTTTCCACAAGAAAAGGTGTACCTCCACCTTGACAACACGGGCTACTACATGGGTGACTCCATTTGGTACAAAGCCTATGTCATCCGCACCGACTCCGGCCGTCCGGGCCGCCTGAGCCACGTGCTTTACGTAGAGCTTGTCGACCCTTTCGGCAACGTACTCGAACAACAAAAGCGCCCCATCAAAGACGGGCAGGCCTACGGCAACCTGAAAATGCAAAAGTCAATGACCGACGGGTTCTATGAAGTGCGCGCTTTCACCCGCTACATGACAAACTGGGACGCGGCCGGCATCTTCTCACGCGTCGTCCCGGTGTTCCAGCGCCCTGAAAAGGAAGGCGAGTTCAGCCAGATGAAAATCAAGCGCGAGTTCGACAACTTCCGTCAGGCCACACAATTTGTCCCCGACAGCCTGAACCGCCGCGAACAGCGACGGTGGCGGAAATCCATGCCTCCACAGGTCACGTTCTACCCCGAGGGCGGACAGCTAGTCCGTGGCCTGCAAGGGGTGGTGGCGTTTGAAGTGACCCGTGAGAACGAAGCCAATCCCGACGTGACGGCCTGCCTCGTCAACCAGCAGGGCGACACCCTCAGCCTTGTCCGCACCGAACGCGAGGGCCGCGGACGCTTCACATGCACCCCCACAGACGAACGCCTCTCACTGCACCTCATCCATGAGGGAGAGACCTATTCCTACGCACTCCCTGCGGCCACAGACACGGGTTGCGTGATGACAGTCAGCCTCACCGCAGGCGCGCAAATCCCGGTTGAGATTGCAGCCTCAACCCCACTCCGCCACACACTTTTTGGCCTTTCGCTCATGCACAACGGACGCGTCCTCGCGTTCGACACCTTGCGCCCCGGCACGGCACCGGTCTTCCGTCAGTTCGACCGCCAATCGCTCCCGGCTGGTGTTCACCAACTGACTCTTTTCGACGCCAACGGGCGTATCTGGGCCGAACGCCTCTTCTTCGTCGCTCCGCACGAAGACCGCGACATAATCCGAGCCGGAGCGACCTTTGCCGACAGTCTCATCGCCCCTCACCGAAAGATGAGGCTCCATATTCAGGCACCGCCCCGGACTACGGTCTCGCTCTCAGTGATGGACGCCGACGCCACACCGACTGGCTACCGTGGCAATGCGGCAAGCTGGTTCCTGCTTTCGTCCGAATTGAAAGGCTTTGTACGCAATGCGGAATACTATCTTGAAGCAGACGACATCGCCCACCGCGAAGCAGCCGACCTGCTGATGCTCGTGCAAGGATGGCGCCGCTATGATTGGGAAATAATGTCCGGCAATGCCCCATTTGTCAAAAAACAGCCCATCGAGGACAGCCTCTACATCTACGGCCGCGTCATGCCACGACTGCTTTACGCCGACGGCCTGCTCACCCCAAAGAAAAGACGGGAGAAGCTGTCGCGGGTGGGCAACATCAGACTAAGCGCCACACTTTTCAACCGCGAGGGCTTGTCAATGAAAGGACGGACGCTCACGGACGACAACGGCTACTATGCTTTCTCGCTCCCAGACTGCGAGGGCGAATGGATGCTCATCTTCGGCACCCGGCGTGAGGAAAAGAAACAAGACTTCCGCCCGACGGTGGACCGCCTCTTCTCGCCCGAGAAAAAACTCTATTCTTTCTACGAAACGGAACTGCTCCCTCTCGCCAAGCCAAAAAACCACTTCCACAAGAATGCCCGCCAGTTCACCGAAACAGCGAAAAACCCGTTCGAAATCAATCTGCCTCTCGTCACGGTCAAAGAGAAACAGCCGTTCACAGGTAAGCGGAATTGGGAAATCAGTTGCTCATACGTGAGCAAATACTCCCACATCCATTACAACATGGACGAAATCGCCGATGCTTACTACGACCGGGGCGAGCGCTATCCTTTCATCGGAACATGGCTGCTACGCAATCCGATCATCGTCAACGAATACATCAAAGGAAGCCTGCTTTTCATCCATCACAGTTTGCAGACCGAAAGATCTCTCATGGTCCGGCCGGCATGGAGAAGCAAGGACCGGCAATTCACACTCATACACAAAAAAGCCAGCCAAAAGGAGATTGACGACATGCTGGAACTCGACATTGCGCGCGTGAACGACGCTTTCCAGTTCACAATCGACGAAATCAGCGAGGTGTACATCTCGCTGAACGTGTCGACGATGAACTACAAAAGTACGGGAAGCCCTGAAAGTTACCGAAGTGTCAATATCTACATCTATCCGCACTACACCTTCCCGGTCAAGGCGAAAGGGCAACGCCGCACCTACTTCAAAGGGTTCAACCGGCCGAGCACGTTCCGCATGACAAACTATGACATCCTTCCTCCCGCACGCGACTATCGCCGCACGCTCTACTGGAACCCCACAGTGCAGACCGACGAAAACGGAAAGGCCACCGTAGATTTCTGGAACAACTCGCGATGCGAACACGTCTACCTCTCCATCGAAGGCGTGGCAGCCGACGGAAGGCCTATCGTACTGCAATGAAAAACAGTGGGAGAAGCGATTTCACGCCGCAGAAGAACAAGACAGCAAAGCACGGCACAAATAGGACCGGCGATATTTCCCTTTCTCGCGATTTATGCCTACCTTTGCACCGCAAAATTTGGACACTTTTTTGAAGATGGACTTAGACATTCTGACCGCCGTATCTCCGATCGACGGGCGCTATCGGGGAAAGACCGAACCGCTCGCCCCTTATTTTTCTGAATACGCTCTGATGAAGTACCGCGTCCGCGTGGAAATCGAATACTTCATCACGCTCTGCGAACTGCCCCTTCCGCAACTCGCAGCGTTCGACCACGCCCTCTTCCCCACCCTTCGCAAAATCTACGAAGGCTTTTCGGAAGAAGACGCCAGCCGCGTGAAAGACATTGAAAAAGTGACGAACCACGATGTCAAAGCCATCGAATACTTCATCAAGGAGCAGTTCGACGCAATCGGCGGCCTGGACGCTTTCAAAGAGTTCATCCATTTCGGCCTGACGTCGCAGGACATCAACAACACGTCGTTCCCCCTGATGTTCAAAGACGCGCTCGAGCACGTCTACTACCCCCTGCTTCAAGAACTCATCGACCAGCTTAACGCCTACGCCGAAGAGTGGAAAGACATCCCCATGCTGGCCAAGACACACGGGCACCCCGCCTCGCCCACCCGGCTGGGCAAAGAGGTCCGCGTCTTTTCCTATCGTCTCGAACAGCAACGCGACCTGCTCAAAACCTGCCCCATCACCGCCAAGTTCGGCGGCGCCACGGGCAACTTCAACGCCCATCACGTGGCCTACCCTAACTATGATTGGAAAACGTTCGGCAACCGCTTTGTCGCAGAGAAGCTGGGACTCGAAAGAGAACAGTTCACCACGCAGATCAGCAATTATGACTGCCTCGGGGCTGCATTCGACGCCCTGAAACGCATCAACACCATTGTCATCGACCTCGATCGCGATTTCTGGCAGTATGTCTCAATGGAATACTTCAAACAGAAAATCAAGGCAGGCGAAGTCGGTTCGAGCGCCATGCCCCACAAGGTGAACCCCATCGACTTCGAGAACTCCGAAGGCAATCTCGGCATGGCCAATGCCATCCTTGCGCATCTCAGCCAGAAGTTGCCAGTGTCGCGCCTGCAACGCGACCTGACCGACTCGACCGTCATCCGCAACATCGGCGTGCCCCTCGGACACACCGTGATTGCATTCGAAAGCACACTCAAAGGCCTGCGCAAGCTGCTCCTTCACCAAGAAAGCATCAACGCCGACCTTGACAACTGCTGGGCCGTCGTGGCCGAAGCCATCCAGACCATACTCCGCCGTGAAGCCTACCCCCACCCCTACGAAGCCCTGAAAGCACTGACGCGCACCAACCAAACCATCACGCAGGAAAGCATCAGTCATTTCATCGACGGCCTCGACGTGAGCGACGCTATCAAGACGGAACTCCGCGCCATCACGCCGCACAACTACACGGGAATCTGAACACATCACACAAACGGGAAACATAGCCGCGAGGCTACACATAATTCATAACAGACACACAAAATGAACGAAGAGAATTTCGAAAAAGGCGCAAGACGCGAACATGCTGCCGAAAACACCAGCCGCGAGGGCTACTGGCAGAACGAGAGAAACAAGCAAAACGATTATAGCTCGTGGGGTAACAACCATTACAACCGCGGCAGCCGTCCCCGGTTCACCAACAACCGCGAGCGCGTCGGAAGCAGCGGATATGGCAACAACGACTACACCGCAAGAAACTACGACAACGGCTACAAGCCCCGCGGCTTCCGCCAAGCGGAACAAGGCGGCAGCCGGAATTTCGAAGGACGCAAGCCTCGCTTCGGGAGCAGCCGCCCGAATTACAACAACGACGAACGCGGTTTCCGTCCGCGCCCGTACGACAACAGGAACATCGGGCAAGGCCGCTCGTTCCGCCCCCGTTTCAACGCGACTCCCGGTTATGCGGGCAACCCCAGCCGGCCAGAAGGCCAAGACTTCAACCGTCAGGAAGAATCGCCGCGACGCAATTACGGATATAACAACACGTATAAGCCCCATTACGGACGCCGCCCCGGTTACGACCCCAACGCCAAGTATAACCTGAAAAAGCGCCGCGAATATAAAGAAGAGAATTTCGATCCCAACCAGCCCATCCGTCTGAACAAATACCTGTCGAACGCGGGTATCTGCTCACGTCGCGACGCAGACAAATACATTGAAGCCGGCGTCGTAACCGTAAACGGCGAAGTCGTCACGGAACTCGGGCGTAAGGTGCTGCGCTCCGACGAGGTCAAGTTCCACGATAAGCCGGTGAAGATCGAAAAGAAAGTCTACGTCCTGCTGAACAAGCCCAAAGGCTACGTCACAACCAGCGAAGACCCGCAGAACCGCAAGACAGTGATGGACTTAGTCCGCGGTGCATGTCCGGAGCGCATTTACCCCGTCGGACGGCTCGACCGCAACACCACAGGCGTCCTGCTCCTCACCAACGACGGCGAACTGGCCTCGAAACTGACTCATCCGCAGTTCATGAAGAAAAAAATATACCACGTGTTCTGCGATAAGAACGTGACGGCAGCCGACCTCAGGCAGATTGCCGAAGGCATCACCCTCGACGACGGCGAAATCCGCGCCGACGCCATCGAATATGCCAGTCCGACAGACAAGAAGCAAGTTGGCATCGAAATCCACTCCGGCCGCAACCGCATCGTCCGCCGCATATTCGAAAGCCTCGGCTACCACGTAATCAAGCTCGACCGTGTCTATTTCGCCGGACTGACCAAAAAGAACGTACAACGCGGCGACTGGCGATACCTCACAGAGAAAGAGGTCAACATGCTCCGCATGGGAGCTTTCGAATAAAGCAAACAAAACGTCAACCTATGCAAACGATAAAACGGACGAGAATCCTCGACGTCCTTAAAAGCTCGGAATTTGGGACAACAGTCAACGTGAAAGGCTGGGTCCGTACCCGCCGCGGCAGCAAGTCGGTCAACTTCATTGCACTCAACGACGGCTCCACAATCAAGAACGTGCAGATCGTGGCCGACGTTGAGAAATTCGGAGAAGAGACCCTGAAACAAATCACGACCGGCGCATGCCTCAGCGTTGTCGGAACGCTTGTGGAAAGCGTAGGCTCCGGACAGAATTGCGAAATCCAAGCCACTGAAATCGAGATACTCGGCACATGCGGTTCCGACTACCCCATGCAGAAGAAGGGACAATCTTTCGAGTTCATGCGGCAACATGCACACATGCGCCTGCGCACCAACACGTTCGGCGCAGTGTTCCGCATCCGCCACAACATGGCCATCGCCATCCATAAATACTTCCATGAACACGGGTTCTACTATTTCCACACGCCCATCATCACCGCCAGCGACTGCGAAGGTGCCGGCCAGATGTTCCAGGTGACGACCAAGAACCTCTATGACCTGAAAAAAGGCGAAGACGGAAAGATTGATTACAGCGACGACTTCTTTGGCAAACAGACCTCGCTGACCGTCAGCGGGCAGCTCGAAGGCGAGCTGGGCGCCACTGCTCTTGGGGCAATCTACACGTTCGGCCCGACGTTCCGCGCCGAAAATTCAAACACCCCGCGCCACCTCGCCGAGTTCTGGATGATTGAGCCCGAAGTCGCCTTCAACGATATCACGGACAACATGGACCTTGCGGAAGACTTCATCAAATACTGCGTCCGCTGGGCCTTGGATAATTGTAAAGATGACCTTGACTTCCTCAACAAGATGATTGACAAAACGTTGCTCGACCGGCTGCACTTCGTCGTAGAGCACGACTTTGTCCGCCTGCCCTACGGCGAAGGCATCCGCATCCTTGAAGAAGCCATCAAGAACGGCCATAAATTCGAATTCCCGGTCTACTGGGGTGTCGACTTAGCCAGCGAACACGAACGATACCTCGTCGAAGAGCATTTCAAACGCCCGGTCATCCTCACCGACTACCCGAAAGAAATCAAGGCGTTCTACATGAAACTCAACGACGACGGCAAGACGGTCCGCGCCATGGACGTGCTTTTCCCGCAAATCGGCGAAATCATTGGCGGCTCGGAACGTGAAGAGAACTACGACAAGCTCATGTCGCGCATCGAAGAGCTTCACATCCCGATGAAAGACATGTGGTGGTACCTCGACACCCGCAAGTTCGGCACATGCCCGCACTCAGGATTCGGCCTCGGCTTCGAGCGCCTCATTCTCTTCGTCACGGGCATGCAGAACATCCGCGACGTCATCCCGTTCCCGCGCACACCGAAATCCGCAGACTTCTAACCGTCCGACAGTCAACCATCTCCCTAAAACGGCTTCACTGACAGGAAAAACTGTCAGTGAAGCCGTTTTCTCTGTCACTCCTTCTGCACTGGCAAAAAGCCGTCGGCCACAAAACCGGACGGCGGCAGGCTGAAAACATCGGGGCGGCAGAGCACGGAACATAGCATGCACACCTGCAAAAAAGTCCTCAGCTATTTGCCAGACGGAAGAAAATGCGTAATTTTGCACGCCGATTATTATTTACTGGTGCACCGACGCCAGAAACTGCGTGTTAATAGTCTCGCCCGTTTGGCCCGGGCAGACGGTTAGTGAATCGCAAAAATTAGTAGTTAAACAATTAAACAAACAAAGAGTGGACACTTTAAGCTACAAGACCATTTCTGCAAACAAAGCGACGGCAAACAAAGAATGGGTCGTGGTTGACGCCACAGACCAAGTACTCGGTCGCCTTTGCTCGAAAGTCGCCAAACTGCTCCGCGGGAAGTACAAGCCCAACTTTACTCCCCACGTGGACTGCGGTGACAATGTGATCATCATCAACGCCGACAAGGTCAAACTGACCGGTAACAAATGGACGGATCGCGTTTACCTTGCATATACGGGTTACCCCGGCGGACAACGCAAGAGCACCCCGGCCAGCATCATGGCAAAACCTAACGGTGCCGACCGCCTGATCCACCGCGTGGTGAAAGGCATGCTGCCCAAGAACCGCTTAGGCGCTCACCTGCTTGGCAACCTCTATGTTTATGCTGGCTCGGAGCACAAGCACGAAGCACAGTCTCCCAAAGCTATTGATATTAACCTGTATAAATAAGGAACGCCATAATGGAAATGATTAACGCATTAGGTCGCCGCAAATGTGCTGTCGCACGCGTTTATATGACCGAAGGTAGTGGTAAGATTACCATTAACAAAAGAGACCTGACGGAATACTTTCCCTCGTCCATCCTCCAATTCGTCGTTAAGCAGCCGCTGAACCTCCTTCAGGTGGCCGACAAATATGACATCAAGGTGACGCTCTTCGGCGGCGGTTTCACCGGACAGTCGCAAGCCATCCGCTTGGCCATTGCCCGCGCACTCGTGAAGGTGAATGCCGACGACAAGAAAACACTCCGTGCCAATGGCTTCATGACCCGCGACCCGCGCGCTGTTGAACGTAAGAAACCGGGACGCCCCAAAGCACGCCGTCGCTTCCAGTTCAGCAAACGTTAAGATTCGGCCTTTGCTGATATGGAACAAACGTTTAGCATCTAAACCTGCGAGATTTCTGTGGAACTACCCGCAGGCTGGTTGAAAAAACGTCAGAGTTCCAAAAAAAACTCTCATCAACTCAAAAGAAAGTAAACGAAAACCCAAAGAAATGTCAAGAACTAATTTTGAAACACTGTTAAAGGCCGGCTGCCACTTCGGCCACCTGAAACGCAAATGGAATCCCGCCATGGCTCCCTACATCTTCATGGAGCGCAATGGCATCCACATCATCGACCTGCACAAGACCGTAGCTAAAATCGACGAAGCTGCGGAAGCCTTGAAGCAAGTTGCGAAATCAGGAAAACGCATTTTGTTTGTTGCTACTAAAAAACAGGCGAAAGAAATCGTAGCTGAGAAAGCCACGTCCGTCAATATGCCTTACGTCACGGAACGGTGGCCGGGAGGTATGCTCACCAACTTCCCCACCATCCGCAAGGCTGTCAAGAAAATGGCCAACATCGATAAACTGACAGCCGACGGCACATACTCCAACCTCTCAAAGCGCGAAATCCTCCAGATTTCCCGCCAGCGCGCCAAACTGGAAAAGAACCTCGGCTCCATTGCCGACCTGACTCGTCTGCCGGCCGCGTTGTTCGTTGTTGACGTATGCAAGGAACACATTGCCGTCAAGGAAGCGATACGTTTGGGCATCCCCGTATTCGGCATCGTGGACACGAACTCCGACCCCTCCAACATTGACTTCGTCATCCCGGCCAACGACGACTCCAACAAGAGCATCGAGGTCATCCTTGACGCTTGCTGCGGCGCTATCGCAGAAGGTTTGGAAGAGAGAAAAGCCGAGAAAGTTGATGCCGAAGCAGCAGGCGAAAGCAACGGCGAAAATGCCAAGCCCCGCCGCCGCTCGGCCAAGGCTCGCGTAGAAAAGAGCGAAACAACCAGCGAGGCCACGGAAACCACCGAAGCCTAAGACAAGCAACCCAACCACGACACATAATTGTTATACAATGGCAACTATTGAAGAGATTAAGAAACTGCGCGAAATGACGGGCGCCGGACTTGGCGACTGCAAGAAGGCTCTGATCGAGGCTAACGACAATATGGAAGAGGCCATCGAAATCATCCGTAAAAGAGGCCAGGCCGTAGCCGCAAAACGCTCAGACAGAGAAGCTTCCGAAGGTTGTGTGCTTTGCAAGGTTGAAAATGGCTTTGGCGCCATCATCGCCCTCAAATGCGAGACCGACTTCGTAGCCAAAAACGCAGACTTCGTCAAGCTGACGCAAGCCATTCTTGACGAAGCCGTGGCACACAAGTGCAAAACGCTGGACGAAGTGAAAGCACTGCCCATGGGAAATGGAACAGTAGCCGACGCAATCACCGACCGCAGCGGAATCACCGGTGAAAAGATGGAACTCGATGGTTACAGCTTCATCGAGAGCGAGAACATCTCCTGCTACAACCACCAGAACAAGAACTTCCTCTGCACGATGGTCGCCCTGAACAAGGCCGTTGACGAAAAATACGGTCACGCCGTCGCCATGCAGATTGCAGCCATGAACCCGATATCGATCAGCGAAAAGGACGTGCCCGAAGACGTAAGAAAGCGCGAATATGAAATCGCAGCTGACAAAGCCCGTGAAGAAGGCAAGCCCGAAAACATGATTGAACGTATCGCCGAAGGCCGCATGAAAAAGTTCTACAAAGAACAATGCCTGCTCGATCAGGAATTCATCCAAGACAGCAACCTCAGCGTCGCTGCTTACCTGAAAGGTGCAGACAAGGAGTGCACAGTGATCGACTTCAAGCGTTTCTCGCTCCGCGCAGAATAACGCTAAATTCGCACTTATATCATTCAGACAATCCGGTTTTGTAAATTCCGGATTGTCTGTTTTTTTATTCATACGGCACACTCATCCTTCCGGCGATATTACATTATTGTGAATTCACGCCAGCAGCAAAACCTATTTCTAATTTCTTACGTACATTTGCATACGATTGAAAATCCAAACGGCATGGAAAGACAAAGAATTTTAGTCGTTGACGACGAAGAATCACTGTGCGAAATTCTAAAATTTAATTTAGAAAAAGAAGGCTACGACGTAGAAACCGCATACAGCGCGGAAGAAGCCCTCTGCAAACCGTTGGAGACATACGACCTACTCATTCTCGACGTTATGATGGGACAAATCAGCGGTTTCCGGCTGGCACGGATGCTAAAAGAAAAAGAAGAGACAGCACACATTCCCATCATATTCTGCACAGCAAAAGACACAGAAGACGACACCGTCACCGGCCTCAATTTAGGAGCTGACGACTATATATCTAAGCCCTTCTCCCTACGTGAAGTCACAGCTAGGGTGCGCAATGTGCTCCGCCGCAACCAGGCACGGACACCCCAAAGCGACACCTTGTCGTTCGAATCCCTCGTGTTAAACATCAAACGCAAGTCATGCCAACTTGACGGGGAAGACATCAACCTGACAAAAAAGGAATTCGAGATTTTGTCTCTCTTCCTCGCCAATAAGGGCATTGTTTTCACGCGAGAAGAAATTCTGAACAAGGTGTGGAAAGGCGAAGTCATCGTGCTCGACCGCACCATTGACGTGAACATCACCCGCCTCCGCCGGAAAATCGGCCGATACGGCGACAACATCATTACCCGCAACGGCTATGGCTACGGCTTCGATGCGTAGAAACTCCATTCTCCCATTCCACCAGCGGCTTTTCATACTACTACTCACATTCTCGTGGGTAGTAGTGGCTTGTTTCCTGACTTTCCAGTACAACAGGGAGAAGCAATTCAAAGTTGAACAAGTCAATACACGCCTGCAAGCTGCCAATGAACAAATTTTTGAATTGCTCGAAGAACATGTCAACATCCAAGACATAAAAAAACGGCACTTCAAACATGTTCCGGAACTAAGAATCACGCTTATCAATACCGCCGGCGACGTCACCTATGACTCCGAAGAGCCTTCCATCGTCCACCGCGTAAATCACAGACAGCGCCCAGAAGTCAAACAAGCGCTATTGACGGGAAGCGGATACACAACGTTCAGGTCGTCAAACAGTACGCAGAATGAGTATTTCTACTCTGCGACAAAATTCGACAAACTGATCATA
This sequence comes from Candidatus Caccomonas pullistercoris, assembly GCA_018714085.1. Classification (GTDB taxonomy): domain Bacteria; phylum Bacteroidota; class Bacteroidia; order Bacteroidales; family Bacteroidaceae; genus Alloprevotella; species Alloprevotella pullistercoris. The sequence goes on along the minus strand of DVNY01000173.1, from coordinate 7,077 downwards.
CGCACCGCCCTGCCTTATAACATGTCGCTTATTAACTTCTTGAAGACAGACCGCACATTTCTGTGGTTCATGCTCTTCATTACATTGTTTCTAAGCATCGTGGCGTACCTTCTCACCCGGCGACTTGGACGTAACATCGCCAGGCTACGCGAATTCTCCGTACGTGCCGGTGCCGGAGAGATAATTACTGCAACTGAACAGTTCCCTCATGATGAACTGGGAGAAATCTCCAATCAAATTATCCGCCTTTATTCCAAATTGCAACGGGCAGCGGAAGACCGCGACCGCGAACGTCAAGCGGCTCTCTACGAAGCACAAGAAAAAATCAGGATAAAAAGAGAATTGACCAACAACATTAACCACGAACTCAAAACACCAGTGGCCAGCATCTGCGGGTATATCGAAACAGTCTTGGATAATCCCGACTTGGATGAGAATGTCCGCTTGGATTTCCTGAAAAAGAGTTACGCCCAAGCTCAAAGGCTATCATCTCTGCTTCGAGATGTGACCACCATCTCGAAGTTGGACGAAACCGGTCCCACTCTGAACTTCCAGCAAGTTGACATCGCCAAAATCATCAGCGAAATCACCGACAATATGACGTCGTTGCCCAATGGAGATAAAATGAGGGTAAATTGCAATTTCAGCAGTCCGACATATGTCTTCGGTGATCCAGCCCTGCTTCATTCAGTGTTCCAAAACCTCACGAACAACGCCATTGCGTATTCCGGCGGAGAAGACATCTTCATCCGCATCACGTCAGAAAACGCCAATTTCTATACATTTAGCTTCTCGGACAACGGTACAGGAGTTGAAGCCAGACACCTTCCACACCTCTTCGACCGCTTCTATCGCGTAGACAAAGGCCGTTCAAGAAAACTGGGAGGGACAGGCCTTGGACTGGCGATTGTCAAGAACGCCATACTCCAACATCACGGAACCATCACCGTGTGCAACGGCATCTACGGTGGCCTCCAATTCACATTCACGCTACCCAAGCACGAAATAGCCACAGCCACCCAAGAAAGCAGCGTAAAAAGACATCATTTTTCGTAAGAAAATGAGTAGTGCTAGTTGCTGAATAAAAAAGGAATTACTAACTTTGCGTCGGATTAAAGAAGAGTAGAAAGCACAGACGTCGAAATTCAGAAATTCATCAAGTATATTCACTTTTTAATTAATAACGTTATGATCAAAGTAGGTATTAACGGTTTCGGTCGTATTGGCCGTTTCGTTTTCCGCGCCGCCCAGAATCGCAGCGACATCCAGATTGTAGGAATCAACGACCTTTGCCCGGTTGATTACTTGGCTTACATGCTGAAGTATGACACGATGCACGGTGCATTCCCCGGCACGATCGAGGCAGACGTAGAAAAGAGCGAGCTGATTGTAAACGGCCAGCACATCCGCGTAACGGCTGAGCGCAATCCGGCTGACCTGAAATGGAACGAAGTTGGTGCTGAGTACGTAGTTGAATCTACGGGTCTCTTCCTCACGAAAGAGAAGGCTCAGGCTCACATCGAAGCAGGTGCCAAATACGTAGTGATGTCCGCTCCTTCCAAGGATGATACCCCGATGTTCGTATGCGGTGTAAACTTCGACAAGTACGTTAAGGGTACGCAGTTCGTATCCAACGCATCTTGCACGACGAACTGCTTGGCTCCTATCGCCAAAGTCCTCAACGACAAGTTCGGCATCACGGACGGTTTGATGACGACGGTTCACTCTACGACGGCTACGCAGAAGACCGTTGACGGTCCTTCGTTGAAAGACTGGCGCGGTGGCCGTGCTGCCTCTGGCAACATCATCCCCTCTTCGACGGGTGCAGCTAAGGCCGTAGGTAAGGTAATTCCTGAACTGAACGGCAAACTGACGGGTATGTCCATGCGTGTGCCGACCCTCGACGTTTCGGTTGTTGACCTGACGGTTAACCTCGCTAAGCCGGCTACCTATGCTGAAATCTGCGCTGCCATGAAGGAAGCTTCTGAAGGCGAGCTGAAAGGCGTACTGGGTTACACGGACGAAGCTGTCGTATCTTCTGACTTCCTCGGTGACACCCGCACGTCTATCTTCGACGCAAAAGCTGGTATCGCTCTGACCGACACGTTCGTTAAGGTCGTTTCTTGGTACGACAACGAAATCGGCTACTCGAACAAAGTCCTCGAGCTCATCGCTCACATGGCTAAGGTTAACGGCTAATCCACCGATTACCAATCTCTTATTGACCGCCCGGTTGCCTTTTGGCAACCGGGCGGTCATGTTTAATCCGCTCCCATCACGCCATGAAATCAACGCCAGAGCCCCAACATCTCTATTCTTTTTACAAGAACACATCCCGACTTGAGCCTCTACCCTCTCCTCGCTTTTTCCGTATCAACAGCTTTCAAAGCAAATGGCTTCCATGTCTCATTAAGTTGTCGCATCAGATCGTCAATCCTCATCCTGCATTCTGCTCAAACATATAAACAATTCCGCACAGGCTTATAGCCGCCTTCCTCGCCATGATTCACAAGGAAAGCAACAAAATAAGGACACAAAAAAACATTGGGCAGCAAGCCTCACACGATTCGACAGCCTCTTCGACGGCCACGGCTACCATAACGGACAAATGATATAGTATTACAGCCACACGCAGACCTACGGATACAAGAGCGCAAAAGGAACAAAGAGTAAATTGACGTTCTACAATCAAAAATCTATACTGAACCGCACGTTGATTTGTCGACCCGTCAAGTAGTTTGGCACAGCATACTGTGTGTTGGTGATATCAGTCACCCAATAATAAGAGTTGACATTGTCAATACCCAACACGTTGAAGGCATCCACGCCTAACCAGATATTGCGGAAAAAACGGCCGAAGCCCCGCGTGATATGGCGGTCTTCATTATTAAGCAAACGGTAACTCATACCGATGTCCACGCGCTTATAGGCCGGCGCACGGAACGTCTGCTTCTCACGCCCCGAATGCGGAGGACCGAAAGGCAAACCGTCAGCGAAAGCAGCTTTCAACGTCATGCGCCAACGCGTCGTGCCTGGGAAGAAGTCAGTGAAGTAAAGAGAGAAGTTGTAGCGCTGGTCCGTGGGGCGAGGTATCCACCGTCCGCCGAGTTTCTCCTTGGTTGTCATCAGCGAGAAAGTGATCCACGAATCTGCACCCGGCACAAACTCTCCAAAGAGTTTGAAATCTATTCCCGTGGCATAGCCCTTGCTCAGGTTCTGCCCGTAATAAACGATGCGGACGTTGTCCACGTTATACGGGATTAAGTTCGACATTGCCTTATAGTAGACCTCCGTGGTAAACCTGAACGGCCTGCCTAACATACGGAAAGTGTAGTCGCCGCCAAGAACGAAGTGAATGGAACGTTGTGACTTGATGTTCTTATTCAATTGTACCGTGGTCACTCCGTTCACCGTAGTCGTATCTTTCAACTCCTTATAAAACGGAGCCTGATAATAGACACCCGTCGCGAAACGAAATGTCAGATCTTCGTTGAACGACGGGAGATAACCCAGTGAGGCCCGTGGCGAGACGAGTGTCTCACCATTCCAGTCCCAATGGCTCAGACGAAGCCCGTAATTAAGCGTGAAAAGTCCTACGGACGACTTCATGCGCCACGTGTCCTGTACGTAGGCTTCAAAACGGTTCGACCGCATTTCGTCGTGCGAGCGAAGGCTATAAATGAGCATGAGTTTGTCCGGGTCATGAGGCAAGGAGTAACCCATGGAATCGCGCATCTCCCATTCGCGGGAGTTTTCGCGGATGCGTTCGAGTTTCCAATCGAATCCGGCCTCCAACGTATGGGCCGTCAGTTTGGTCTTGAACTTCACACCAAGGTCCAACATGCGGGCTTGCAGTCGGTTGCGGGCATGTTCAAGATAGGTCCCGACCCCCAGCTGCTCCTGCGAAGTTGCCTCGTTCAGCCAGTATTCGCCTTGGATGTCGTACGTTTCTTCTTCTTTCGACGCAAAAGCCGACGCATTCAACGTCAGGTTTGTCGACTTATTGAAATGGCGTGTCAACGAAAGCGCCCCGAAATACGTCCGGAACTGATCCTTCTCTTTTCCGTCGAAATAAACGCGGAAAGACTTGGCATCGTTCATCGTGCCAAAGTTCGTCTCGCGATCCTCAGGCTCAAAATTATAATGGTTGTCTGACACATTGCCAATGAAACCGAACTCCCAGCGTTGGCTGGGACGCCACGACCACACAGTCTGGTAGTCGAGGAAATTAGGCCGGTATTCCCCCGACGTTTCGAGCGAGCCGAGCAGATAGCGAGTCGTTTTGTATCGCACAGAATTCATCACACTAAAATGCTCGTTGCCCCAACCGACATAAGCAGAAGCTCCCAGAAGGCTGGCGGCCACGTTGGCTTCGAACTGTTCAGGCTTCTTATACGTGATGTCGAGCACCGACGACATGCGGTCGCCATAACGGGCTGCGAACCCGCCCGACGAGAAACCGATGCTCTCCACCATGTCGCTGTTGATGATGCTAAGTCCCTCTTGCTGCCCCGAGCGCACAAGCATCGGGCGATAGACTTCGACCCCATTGAGATAGACACAGTTCTCATCGAACGATCCGCCACGCACGTTATACTGTGACGAAAGCTCGCTGTGCGTCGAAACACCCGCTTGGGTCGCAATGAGTTCTTCAACCGCATTGCCAGTAGTCGACGGCATCTGTTTTGACCCCTCAGGAGTCAGTTTCTGCATCGTGCCGGTCTGAATCCGCTGGCCTTGCACGGTCGCTCCGCCAAGGGATATGCCCAACGGCGGCATCCGTACGTCAAGTTTCATAGAATCGGGCGGGTTGACCAACGTACGTTTACGCGTTTCGTAACCGACGAGCGAGAACACGACGACTACGGTATCTTTGGCCGTATAACTGAACGAGTATTTGCCGTTCAGGTTCGTCATGGAACCGGCAGCTTGTCCCTCGATGCGCACGGTGACAAGTTCGACGGGCGCGCCATTGTCGTCGAGCACCGTTCCGCGCAGGTGACAACGGCGTTGCGCCTGACCGTCCGTCACGAACAGGCAGAACAAGAGCGTGAACAACAAGGGCAAGAACCGAATTTTCCGAAACGTCATACCTATTGAACGGGTAGTGGAGCAAAAAAGTATATCATTCGGCAACTTTCTTCGCAGCGGGCAGCGTACGCGCAATGCCTTGTTCGCGATGACAGAGCTGCACTTCGACACCAAACCGCCTGTTCAGGTGTTCGGCCAAATGCTCAGCACAATAGACACTGCGGTGACGCCCGCCCGTACACCCGAAACTGAGCATCAAGGCGGTGAAGCCACGCTCCAAATACCGCTCAACGTGGGCGTCGGCCAGACGATAAACGCTGTCGAGGAAGGTCAGCACCTCCGCATCGTCCTCCAAGAACTGAATCACAGGCAGGTCAAGCCCTGTCTGATTTTTATAGGCTTCATAACGGCCGGGATTGTGCATGCCGCGACAGTCGAACACATAGCCCCCGCCGTTCCCGCTCTCGTCTTCGGGAATGCCACGCTTGTAGCTGAAACTGAACACACGGACAACCAGTGCACCTGTTTGTGCGGACGGAGCGACAGGCTGGACGGACGCGGTGGTCGTCTCGACGTTCAGCCGGGGCAGGTCGACCATGCGCAGCAACACGTCTTCAAGATAAGGATACGGATGACAGATTCCCTCAGACAGCAGTGCCCGCAAGTTGGCTATGGCTGGCGGAATGCTGTCGATGAAATACTTCTTGCGCTCGAAATACCCTCGGAAACCATACGTGCCCAGCACTTGCATGACGCGGAAAAGGACAAAGAGCCTGAGACGACTGCGGAACGCATCTTCATCAACCGGCATCAACGCTTTCAGCGCACCGATGTATGCCGAAACCATCTCCTCGCGCAGCGATTGAGGATAACGGGCAGAGGCCTGCCAGAGATAGGATGCCACATCATACTGCAACGGGCCGCGTCGGCCGCCTTGGAAGTCGATGAAATGGGGATTGTCGGCGTTGTCCAACATCACGTTGCGCGCTTGGAAATCACGATAGAGGAACGTGTTTCCTCCATCCGCAACGAGGTCTGCTGCTAAATGTTGCAAATCGTTTTCCAGCCGCAGCTCGTCATGATCCACCTCGGTGGTCCGGAGAAAACAGTACTTGAAGTAGTTGAGGTCGAACATTGCGGCCGTCTGGTCGAATGTTACCGGTGGGAGGCAGCGACCGAAATCCAGCCCTTCGGCACCAAGCACTTGCAGTTCGGGCAGACGACAGATGGTGCGGCGGATCAGTTCCCGCTCGGCGGCGTCGTATCCGCCTCCACTTTCACGCCCACGACGGAGGGCCTGATAGAGCGAGCGTGAGCCGAGATCGGTCTGCAAGTAGCGCATCCCATCGTCCGAAACGGCAAGAATGCTGGGAACGGGGAGACCGCGCGCCTCGAAGTGACGGCTGAGGTAAACAAAGCAGGCGTTCTCGTCGAACGACTGACCTATGACGCCGACTACAGTCCGCGGTTCGCAGCCTTCGGGGGCATAAAACCGGACATATTGACGGTTGCTCGCCGCACCGGGCAGGCGTTCTGTGTTGGCGGGCGCGCATCCGCACCATTGCCGGTAGAGTTGAAGCAGTGCTTGCATGTGCTTAATCGTTACTTATTCAAATTGGCGCAGCCTTGCGCAAGGTGCATCAGGTGGACAGCCACGAGGCCGGCCGTCTCGGTCCGCAGACGGCTATCGCCCAGACTGACGGGCACGAACCCTAAGCCGATGGCTTGCCGCACCTCGTCTATGCTGAAATCGCCTTCGGGACCCACGCAAACCAGAGCGTTCCCGCCATGCCGGAGCGCATCGAGCAGGAATGGCTTTCCGACCTCCTCACCGCCGACATCCGATGGGGCATAACAATGGGCAATGAACTTCTGCCCGTCGAACGGCCGACGGATAAAGTCGCTGAAACGTTCCGGCGCTTCGAGCCGGGGCAGCCACGCCTTATGGCTTTGTTTCATGGCAGCGACAAGGATTTTCTCAAGACGTTCAGCCTTCACCACCCGTCTTTCAGAGAAGTCGCAGAGCAGGAGCGAGAGGGTGTCGAA